>JAMHUH010000163.1:0-53990 GCA_035904925.1 Nannocystaceae bacterium | reverse complement strand
CCCGCTTCGACCCCGAAGATGTTCACTGGTTGGTTCATCGGCGCGACCTCATCATGCCCTCTTCCTTGCACGAGGCCTTCGTCACGCTCTTCAGCGCACATATCGGGCTTGGCTAGCGCCTCGCCGCGCAGGTCGGCGTCGAGCTTCGGGCTCCACATGGGGCCTGGGAGGTCGTGAGCGGCGAGTTCAGCGATCCTTCTGGTCAAGGCAGGCGCTACGCCGCCGATCTCGTGCTCGTGGCGTCGTCCGAAGACGCACCCGCTCACGAGGCGCTCATCCTCGAACTGCAGCTGAGCTTCGAGCCCGAAAAGGCCGTGTCCTGGTTGGTATACCGGGGAGGTGTGGCTGCCCGTCATGGCCGCTGCGGGCAGTGGTTGCTGGCGATCAGTCCGACGCCTCGCGTGCTCGACCGCTATCGCGAAGAGGTCTACGATCGGAACCGCGAGCTCGAGCCGATCCTCGTCGGCGCCGGCTCGGTCACGCCCGTGCTCGATCTCGCGGAGGCCAAAGCCGACCCCATCTGGGCGGCATTCTGTGCAGCCATGCATTGTCGCGGTCCGCTCGGCATTGCCGCCGCGCTGGTCGCCATCGAAGCCGGCGCCGAGCTCCCCGCGGACGTACGCCGGTGTACACTCGACTTGATCATCGCGGGGATGGAGGACCAACAGATGCGAGAGCTCTACAATCGACTCCCAGACGCGAGCCATGACGGGCTCTCCGAGTACGCGCGCGAGGGCGCGTGGTACCAACCTGGCTGGGCGACGGGCGGGGCCAAGGGTCTTCAGACCGCGCTACTCACCACGTTGACCGCCCGTGGCCTCGAGCTCGATGCCGAGCAGCGCGCTCGGATCGACGCCTGCCTCGACGTCGATCAGCTTCAACGTTGGTTGGACCAAGGGCTGCGAGCCACGTGTGTGGCCGAGGTGTTCGCCGCTGACGCTTGAGCCGCGCGCGCGCGAGGAAAGTCGAAGGGCGAGTCCTCCGATGAGGACTCGCCCTTCGTGTTCGGCCCGATGACCGCCTCGGCCCGATGAGCCTCAGTCGGCCTTCATCTCGCCGCGGGCGAAGATGCTCGCGACGTAAGTCAGCACGTCCGACGCCGACGCGTTGTCGTAGCCGTAGTCGCGGATCAGCCGCTGCTTGACGACCTCGATCTTCTCTTGCGAGTCCTTGTCGACCACGTTCGAGACCAGCGAGGTCAGCTTGATGCTGTCCTTTTGATCTTCGAAGAGCTTGAGCTCGAGCGCCTTGTAGAGCCGCTCGTTGGTCCGGAAGTCGAACTGCTTGCCCTCGACCGCGAGCGCGCCGATGTAGTGCATGATCTCGCGCCGGAAGTCGTCCTTGCGGCTCTCGGAGATGTCGATCTTGGTCTCGATCGATCGCATCAAGCGCTCGTCGGGCTCTTCGTCCTGGCCGGTGTAGGGGTTCTTGACCTTCTCCCGCTGCGTGTAGGCCTTGACGTTGTCGATGTAGTTGGCGCACAGGCGCGAGATCGCCTCTTCGTCGGCGCTGATGGCCCGCTGGACCTCGTTCTTGACGATGTCCTCGTACTCTTGCTTGACCACCGCGAGCAGCTCGCGGAAGCGCTTGCGCTGGTCTTCGCTGGTGATCAGCGAGTGGTTGCGCAGGCCCGAGTCGAGCTCGTTCATCAACAAGAAGGGGTTGATGTTGGTCTGGCCGCGATCGCTGACCAGGCAGTTGGCGATCTTGTCTTGCACGTAGCGGGGCGAGATCCCGTCCATGCCCTCGCGCTTGGCGTCCTTGCGCAGCTCCTTCACGCTGTCTTGCGTGAACCCGGGCATGGTCTTGCCGTCGTAGAGCTTGAGCTTTTGCAGGGTGGTCAGGTTCTGCTTCTTGGGATCCTCGAGCCGAGTCAGGATCGCCCACATCGCCGCGACCTCGAGCGTGTGCGGGGCGATGAAGCGGCCGCGCACCTTCGCCGGGTTGTAGTCCTTGGTGTAGATCTTGATCTCCTCTTGCAGCTTGGTGATGTAGGGGATGTCGATCTTGACCGTACGGTCGCGGAGCGCCTCCATGAACTTGTTCTCGAGCAGGCGCTCGTACTCGGCCTCGTTGGTGTGGCCGATGATGACCTCGTCGATGTCGGTCTGGGCGAACTTCTTGGGCTTGATCTTGCGCTCCTGGGTCGCGCCGAGCAGGTCGTACAAGAAGGCGACGTCGAGCTTGAGGATCTCGACGAACTCGATCAGCCCGCGGTTGGCGACGTTGAACTCGCCGTCGAAGTTGAACGCGCGCGGGTCGGTGTCCGAGCCGTACTCGGCGATCCGCCGGTAGTTGATGTCGCCGGTCAGCTCGGTCGCGTCTTGGTTCTTCTCGTCCTTGGGCTGGAAGGTGCCGATGCCGACCCGATCTTCCTCGCTGATCAGCATCCGGCGGACGCGGACATGCTGGATGACCTTGCCCCAGTCACCCTTGTGGATCGCCATCAGCTCGCGAAAGATGAAGCGACAGGCCGGGTTGAGCTGACCCTGGACCCAGGGCCGGAAGGCGGGCCGCTTGGTCTCGGCGTCGCCGGGGTCGAAGAGCCCGAGGTCGGTGATCGCCTGCTCGCGCCACTCGGGCGGGATCAGCTTGAGCGGCTCTTCGTTCATCGGCGAGCGGAACACCTCTTCGCCGGCGGTCAGGTGGCGCAGCTCCGGCGGCAGGACCCACTCGTAGGTGAAGATCGAGCCCTCGTTGGTCCGGCTGTACTCCTCGAAGCCCTGCTTGAGCAGCCGAACGATCGTCGACTTCGACGAGCCGACCGGGCCGTGGAGCAAGATGATCCGCTTCTCGGTCCCGTAGCGCATGGCCGCGGCCTTGAGCACGTTGACCAGGCGCATCAGCGGGATGTCGAGCCCGTAGATGGCATCGCGGCCGCCGTGCTTGTCGTCCGAGAAGAACTTGTAGCGGGTGACCTTCTTCTTGTTGTCGACGTAGGTGCTGGTCCCCGCGGCCAAGACCATGTCGTAGAGCCGTTCGTGCGCCGTCCGGGCCACGCGCGGGTTCCTGCGCAGCATCTCGAGGTAGTCCTCGAAGGTCCCGGACCAGTGCAGGTCCTCGTAACGCTGGTAGTCCTGCAGCGCGGCAATCTTGGTGACGAGGCTGGTGTTGCTCATGGGATCTGATCTCGCCCGCGGATCACGACCGAGGCGCTGGCTCAAGCATACGACCGCGAGGCGGTGAGCGGCCACTCGCTGCCCGCAACATCTGCTCGCGCGAGCGTCGAGCGGGCGTCGCGGGTTGTGGGCGCGAGTGCTCCAGCGCGAGTGACCGACAGAGTAACAGTCCCCGCGCTGGGTCCCTTCGCATGCGCGACCACGAGCGACGCTGTTGCGGGAGCCTCTGCGAGCTACACTCGTCCAGGCGTGAGGCAGCCTGCACTCCCATGATTAGCCGCATCGACAAGGATCACCGGCGCTTCCGCGAGATCGTTCGCGGCCGCATCCGTCAGAACCTCCGCCGCTACGTCTCGCGTGGCGACATGATCGCTCGCAAGGGCAAGGAGACGGTGACGATCCCGATGCCGCAGATCGACATCCCGCGCTTCATCCACGGGGACAACCGCGGCCAGGGTGTCGGGCAGGGCGAAGGCGAGCCGGGCGATCCCGTCGACGGCGAGCCCGGCGAAGGCCAGGGCTCGGGCAAGGCCGGCGAGGGCGAGGGCGACAAGGCGGTCGAGGTCGAGGTCACGCTCGACGAGCTCGCGCAGATCATGGGCGAGGAGCTCGGGCTGCCGCGGATCGAGCCCAAGGGCAGCGAGAACGTCGAGACGGTCAAGGACCGCTACGTCGGCCTGCGCAACACCGGGCCCGAGAGCCTTCGCCACTTCAAGGCGACCTTCAAGCGGGCGCTGCGACGCCAGATCGCGCTGGGCAACTACAACCCCGACCACCCGGTGATCGTGCCGGTCCGCGAGGATCGCCGCTACCGCTCGTGGAAGACCGAGCCCAAGCCACAGAGCAACGCGGTCATCATCTACATGATGGACGTCTCGGGCTCGATGGGCGACGAGCAAAAAGAGATCGTCCGGATCGAGAGCTTCTGGATCGATACCTGGCTGCGCAGCCAGTACAAAGGGCTCGAGTCGCGCTACATCATCCACGACGCGACCGCGCGCCAGGTCGAGCGCGAGGTCTTCTTCAGCACCCGCGAGTCGGGCGGCACCATGATCAGCTCGGCCTATCGGCTCTGCAACGAGCTGATCGAGCGCGAGTTCCCGGTCGCGAATTGGAACATCTACGCGTTCCACTTCAGCGACGGCGACAACTGGTCGGTCGACGACACCGGGACCTGCATCCGGCTGCTGCGCGAGCAGCTGCTGCCGGTCTGCAACCAGTTCGGCTATGGCCAGGTCGAGAGCCCCTACGGCTCGGGCCAGTTCATCAAGGATCTCCGCCAGGCCTTCGGCGGCGAGAAGGCGGCTCGCTCCGCCAAAGATGGAGTGCTCGTGACCAGCGAAATCAAGACCAAGGACGACATCATGGACTCGATCCGCGAGTTCCTGAAGGGAGGTCGCTGATGAGCCTGCCCGAACACCTCAGCGCGCTGCAGGCCGAGATCGACGGCTACGCCCGCGAGTACGGCCTCGACTGTTTCACGACCATCTACGAGCTCGTCGACTACCAGCAGATGTGCGAGATCGCGGCCTACGAGGGCTTCCCGGTCCGCTATCCGCATTGGCGCTTCGGCATGGAGTACGACAAGTTGATGAAGAGCCAGACCTACGGGCTCTCGAAGATCTACGAGCTGGTCATCAACACCGATCCTTGCCAGGCCTACCTGCTCGAGGGCAACAGCTTGGTCGACCAGAAGCTGGTCATGTCGCACGTCGCCGGCCACTGCGACTTCTTCAAGAACAACCGGTTTTTCTCGCACACCGACCGGCGGATGATCGACGGCATGGCCAACCATGCCAGCCGGGTTCGCCGGCACATGGACCGCCACGGCGTCAGCGAGGTCGAGACCTTCATCGACGTCTGCCACTCGATCGACAACCTGATCGATCCATGGTTGCCCTTCCGCCAGGTCACGCGCCCGCGCCGACCCGAGCACGAGCGCGACCAGCCGGCCGTCGCCGAGGCCGAGACCGGCCGGATCAAGACTGATCGCTCCTACCTCGACCAGTACATCAACCCGCCCGAGTTCATCGAACAGCAGAAGCGCAAGGCCGAAAAGGAGCGCGAGGCCGCCAAGCGGATCCCGCCCAACCCCGAGCGCGACGTGCTCGGCTTCTTGCTCAAGCACGCGCCGGTCGAGGGCTGGGAGGCCGACGTGCTCGGCATCATCCGCGAGGAGGCCTACTACTTCTTGCCCCAGCGCCAGACCAAGATCATGAACGAGGGCTGGGCGACCTACTGGCACTCGAAGCTGATGACGACCCGAGCGCTGCGCGACGACGAGGTCATCGACTACGCCGAGGCCGCGTCGGGCGTGACCGCGATGGCGCCCAACCAGCTCAACCCCTACAAGATCGGCGTCGAGCTCTACCGCGACATCGAGGAGCGCTGGAACAAGGGCAAGTTCGGCAAGCAGTGGGACGAGTGCGACGACCAGAAGGCCCGCGAAGAGTGGGACATGCAGCTCGGGCTCGGCCGCTCGAAGATCTTCGAAGTTCGTCGGCTCTACAACGACGTCACCTTCATCGACGAGTTCTTCACGCTCGAGTTCTGTCGGGTCAACAAGTTCTTCACCTTCGCCGACAACCGCCGGACCGGCCGGGCCGAGATCGAGAGCCGCGAGTTCAAGAAGATCAAGGACCAGCTGCTCCAGGCGCTGACCAACTTCGGTCAGCCCTTCATCTACGTCGTCGACGCCAACCACCTCAACCGCGGCGAGCTGCTGCTCGCGCATCGCCACGAGGGCGTCGATCTCAAGCTGGGCTACGCCCGCGACACGCTCCGGAACCTGGCCCGGATCTGGCGGCGACCCGCCTCGCTGCTGACGATCGTCGACGACAAGCCCAAGCGGATCCGCTTCGATGGCAGCGAGATCTCGATCGCTGACGAGCCGGAGGCCTGGAAGCTGGTTTGATTGAGGAACCCGCCGGTTCCTCCCCCCGCTTGGACAAAGTCCAAGCGGGGCCCCCTCCTCCTTGCCCGCCCAACCTTGGGCGGTGGTTTACGCGGCCCGGTAGCGTTTGCGCGGTGCGTTGCGGTGGCTCGGACTGTCCGCGCACATTTGGGGGAGCGGCTTCGCATTCGCTCCACCTCGATCTCGAGCGATCCACCGCGAGCGCGGCCGGCCTTGCGTCGCCTGCCCTGGCCTGAAATCCTACGCCGCAGCATGCCCCGCGCTTCGCTCTCGCTCGCTCTGGTCTTGGGCCTCGTGGCCTGCAAGCCGAGCGAGCCCGCGCTCCCCGATCCGGGCGCGGGGGATCCCGAGCTGGCGGCGGCGCTCGACGACGCCCAGGCCGGCGTGCACGACCCGGTCCTCGCCGCGCTGCTGCGCGATCATTGGGCCTACACGCTCGAGGCCTCGCCGAGCTTTGCGACCAGCGTCGACGTCCACACCTGGGACGATCGCTGGGCGCTGCCGGGTCCGGAGGCCGACGCCCGCCAGCACGAGTTCGTCACCCGCACGCTCGCGCGGGCGCGGGCGATCGATCAGGCCGGGTTGTCCGAGTCGGATCGGATCTCGCTCGAGCTGCTGATCCACGAGCTCGAGAACTCGCTCGCCGCGGAGGTCTGCGAGTTTCGGCTGTGGAGCGTGAGCTCGGGCAGCGAGGCGTTGAGCACGATCGCCGAGACCCAGCCGCTCGACACGCCCGCGCAAGGCGACAAGCTGCTCGCGCGCGTGCGTGGCTTCGACGAGGTCGTCGACGCCAAGCTGGTCGGCTATCGCGAGGGGCTGGGCGCGGGCTTGGTCGCCGATCGAGCCTCGCTCGAGCTCGAGCTGGCCAAGCTCGAGCGCACGCTGACTTCGGATCCCGTGCCCTGGAAGCTCGCGAGCGAGCGCGTGGCCGCGGCGAGCGGGTGGACGCCGGCCGAGCGCGAGGCCTTCGATCGCGAGCTCGACGCGGCCACCCGCGAGCGCGTGATCCCAGCGCTCGAGCGCATGGCCAAGGTCTTGCGCGAGGAGCTGATCCCGGCCGGCCGCGACGCCGAGCATGTCGGGCTGAGCCAGCTCGGTCAGCCAGCTCGAGCAGGCGTGGGCGAGGCTTGCTACGCCGCGCAGATCCGCCAGTACATCGACGTCGCCGAGTCGCCCGACGATCTCCACGCGCTCGGCCTGCGCGAGATCGCCAGGACCGACGCCGAGTTTCGCGAGCTCGGCGCGAAGGTGTTTGGCAGCGACGATCTGGCCGCGATCTTCGAGCGGCTGCGCACGGATCCGGCGCTCTATTTCGACAGCGCCGAGGCGGTCGAGAGCTTCGCCCGCGAGAGCCTGGCCCGCGCGAACGCGAAGCTGCCCGAGTGGTTTGGCCAGCTCCCGCAGACGCCTTGCGAGGTCAAGCCGATCCCCGCCCACCTCGCGCCCTTCACCTACGTCGGCTACTACGAGCCGCCGACCAACGGCTTGCCGGGCTACTACGCGGTCAACACCTCGGCCCCGACCACGCGGACCCGCTACGAGGCCCGCGTGCTGGCGGTCCACGAGTCGGTGCCCGGCCACCACCTGCAGATCGCGATCGCCCACGAGCTGCCCGCGACGCCAGCGTTTCGCCGCTTTGGTGGTTCGAACGCCTTCGTCGAGGGCTGGGCGCTCTACACCGAGCGGCTGGCCGACGAGATGGGCCTCTACCAAGACGACCTCGATCGGCTCGGCATGCTCAGCTTCGCCGCCTGGCGAGCGGCGCGTCTGGTCGTCGACACCGGCATCCACGCCAAGGGTTGGACGCGCGCGCAGGCGATCGAATTTCTGCACGATCACACCGCGCTCGCGCCCAACAACATCAGCAACGAGGTCGATCGCTACGTCGGCTGGCCCGGTCAGGCGCTCGGCTACGAGTACGGCCAGCTCGAGCTGCTGCGGCTGCGCGCGCAGGCTCAGACGACGCTCGGCGAGCGCTTTGCGATCGCGGCCTTTCACGACGTGGTGCTCGGCGGCGGCGCGGTGACGCTGCCGATCCTGCGTCGGCGCGTGGAGGCGTGGATCGCCTCGCAATGACGCGGCGAGCCACGACGAGCCTGCTCGGCTTGCTCGGCATGCTGGCCGCGTCGGGGCAGGTTCACGCGCAAGAGCCCTCGTTCGGGGTCGCCGGTCTGGCCTTTCAGGCTGCGCCCGAGGACGCGCGCGAGGGCGAGTTGGTGTTCGTGCCGACCGGCGATCGCAGCGTGAAGGCGGTCTGGTACGACGGTGACTCGCTGGTCCTGACCGCCAGCCGCAGGGCGATCCACGTGTTCGGCCGCGAGGGTGAGCCGACCCGCGAGGACCTCGAGATCGACAGCTTCATCGATGTCGACGGCAAGCGCTCGATCGGCGGATCGACGGCCGTGTTCGCGGCCGCCGATGGCCGCTTGATCCGCTGGCAAGGCGGGGACATCGACGCCGAGCAAGTGCCCTTGCTCGAGGGCGACGAGCTGGTCGCGGTCACCCTCGACGGCGGTGGCAACATCTACGCGATCGGTCGAACCCGCGCGCTCTATCGCCGGACCAACCTGCGCTGGCGCGTGTTCGAATACCCGACCACGATGCGGCCGCTCGGCGTGGCCGCGAGCCCAGGCGGGCAGGTGTTCCTGGTCGGGCGCGACGGCCTGCTGGTCCGCTTCAACGAGGGCAAGTGGGATCGCCCGCTGGTTCCGGGGCTCTCGCCCGAGGTGGTCGCCGCGACCTGGTACCAGTGTTGGTACAGCGCGGCCAGCCAGACCTTGTGGGTTCGTGCGGGCCGCGACCGCCTGCTCGAGGTCGAGTTTGGCGAGCAGCGCGAGGTCGAGGTCGAGCCCGAGACCGCGCCCGCGCCCAACGACGAGTCGATGGCGATCGAGCCCAAGCCGGCCGAGGTCGAGCCGGCCGGGCTGCACCTGTCGAGCAGCGTGCCCGTCCGCGAGCACCCGATCCCGCTCGGGCCGCCCGAGCCGGGCGAGTCGCTGGCCGACTTCACGGCGATCGCCGGGGTCGCCCGGGCCGAGGGTGACTCGGTCGTGGTCGCGGCGGGCGGCCAAGTCTGGCTGTGGGAGCGCGGACGCTTCTTGCCGCTCGCCCACGACGTCGGGTTGGTCCACGACCTCGCGGTCGACCAGGGCACCAACATGATCTGGTTGGCGACCCAGGCCGGCTTGCGTCGGATCTCGCTCACGCCACGCAGCGAGGATCACAACGCCGAGCTCAGCGAACAAGACGTCAAGCTGCTCGATCGCATGACCAAGCGCGACGAGTGGCGCCACCATCAAGCCACGCGCCCGAAGATCTTCTGGATGCCGACGCTGCGGCTCGACAACGGGATCGCGTTTGCGCTGAGCGGCAAGCGGCCCCTCGCCGGCTACTCGCTCGAGCTCGCCGCCGGGGCCATGCTCGCGCCGATCGATCCCTACCAAGATCGCGGGCCGACCCTGTGGCTCTGGCCCGAGATGGCCTACCGCTTCGAATCGCACCCGACTCATGGCGGGCACTTCTTCGACGCCGGCCTCGGCCTCGGCTACGGCAATCACTTCATCACGGCCTTCTATCGCCCGCGCCTGGTCGTCGGCGGCATCGACGTGGGCGGCAAGGTGTTCGGCTTTCGCCACGGCCTCGCCCTCGAGGCGCTCTGGGGCGTGGTCGGGATCGAGTTCTCGCATCAGTTCGTCGACAGCAACACCGGCCGGCTCGACGATCTCCGGCTCGGGATCGGCATCAACTTGGCGCCGCTGATCTGGATGGCGATCTTGTGGGGCACGATCCCGGTCAACGATTGAAGTGGCGGCGGCCCGTGCTAAGTTGCCGCGCCTGCCATGTCGCTTCGTGAGCTCGTCGTTCTCGGCACCGCCAGCCAGGTGCCCACTCGCTACCGCAACCACAACGGCTATCTGTTGCGCTTCGACGGCGAGGGCTTCTTGTTCGATCCGGGCGAGGGCACGCAGCGGCAGCTGATCCACGCCGGGATCAGCTCGCCCGACATCACCAAGATCTGCATCACCCACTTCCACGGCGACCACTGCCTGGGCCTGGCTGGGATCTCGCAGCTGCTCTCGCTCGACGGCTGCCCGCACCCGGTCGACGTGTTCTATCCGGCCAGCGGCGAGCAGTACTATCAGCGGCTGCGCCGGGCCTCGATCTACCACGACCGCGCGACCGTCCACGGCCACCCGATCCGCGAGCCCGGCGAGCTGTGGCGCAGCGCCGATCCGGTCCACGGCATCAGCCTCCACACCTTGCCTCTCGACCACGGCGTGCCGGCTTGGGGCTATCGCCTGGTCGAGCGCTCGGGCTGGACGATGCAGCCCGACAAGCTGCGCGAGGCCGGCGTCCAAGGCCCGCAGATCAAGCAGCTGCAGGTCGAGGGCAAGGTCGTGATCGAGGGCCGCGAGATCGTGCTCGAGCAGGTCGCGGTCCCGCGCCAGGGCCAGGTCGTCGCGTTCGTGATGGACACGCGCCTGTGCGACAACGCCTTCGCGCTGGCCGAGGGCGCCGACATGTTGATCTGCGAGTCGACCTACATCGACGAGGACGAAGACAAGGCGCACGAGAATGGCCACCTGACCGCGCGCCAGGCCGCTCGGATCGCCCGCGAGGCCGGGGCCAAGCTCTTGGTCCTCACCCACTTCTCGCGTCGCTACGAGCGGAACGCCCCCTTCTTGGCCGAGGCCCGCGACGAGTATCCGGGCGCGGAGATCATCGCGGCCAAGGACTTCGACGTGTTGCCGCTGCCCAAGCGGGCGCGAAAGACCAAGGACTGAGGCGATGCGACGTGGGCTGCTCGGGCTGCTCGCCAGCGCGCTCGGCTGCGGGGCCTCGTCGCGGGCCTCGATCTCCACCCGCTCCCCAGCGAGCCCTCGGGCCCACCGATCTGGGTCAGCAACAACCCCGAGCGAGTGTTCGGCACCGGCTGGCTGAGCCTCCACTCGCGCACCGATCCGCAGCGAGGTGGCGCCGCCGATCCGCTCGCCGGCAGCTTCCCGGCCTACCTGTTTCACATCAACGCGAGCGGCGCGACCCGTTGGGTCCACCTGGTCGTGACCAACCCCCAGGCCGAGCCGGTCATGGTCGGGGCTCGCGGCTCGCTCTACACCAGCGCCTCGCATCCGCTCGGTGGTCCGGGCATGGGTCCGAGCTACCAAGTCAGCGAAGATTGGTTGAACGCGGCGCCTTCGATCGTCGCCCCCGCGCAGGCACCACTATCGCGTCGAGTTCGAGCTGACCAACGCGGGCGCCGAGGCCCGCACGGTCACGCTCGTGATCGGCTCGCACTTCACCGCCGCGCTCGATCAGCCGAGCTTCACTTGGTCGGCGCCGATGAAGGTCGGGCCGCTCGGCCAAGCCAGCGTGGTCGAGAGCTGGACGACCCCGACCGCGCCCGTCGACGAGCTCGGCGCGTGGGCGATCGCGGCCGGCGAGACGACCCAGCTCGAGCTCGAGGTCTTCGTCCCAGGCCTGATCAGCGCCGGCCAGCAGCTCCAGCTCGTCGTCGATTGAGTCGAGCCGAATCAGGCGTCGTTCGGGCAGGGGATCTCGAACAAGTTCGAGAGGATCGGAAAGGTGCCCGTGACGGTCGCCCGCAAGCCCGAGCAGGTCCCGGTGTAATAGTAGTAATAGCCCGAAGGCGGGTTCGAATAGTACGAGGCGCAGGCGTCCATCGCCGAGATCGCCCAGGCCGGACCGATGTCGGGCAGTTGGTTGCCGTCGAGGTCGCGGACGCTGGCGTTGCCGACGTCGAGCGGATCGTTGGTGTAGACCAGCATGAGCCCGGTCAGAGGGTTGTCGGGCGTGGTGCAGCTGACCGCAGCGCTCATGTGGATGCGCAGGATCGCGGCGTCTTCGGGCGCTTGCCAGAGGTCGTCGATGACCGCGCGGCTGGTCTGTCGAACCGGATAGTAGCGAGTGTAGAGCGTGCAGTCGTCGTTGCTGTTGCCGTAGCCGTAGTAGGTATAGGGCGAAGAGCCGTCGGTGCTGATGTTCCAGCCCATCACCCGAAAGCGGCCCGTGTCGATCGGATCGATCGGGGTGAGCGGCTCGAGGGCCTCGCTGAATTGCAGCTCGAGCACGTCGTTGGCGATCCAGCGAGCTTCGAGCAGGGTCGGGTTGCTGCCGTTGTCGGGCAGGCCGGGCGGGAGCTCGACGGCGTCGAATTCGGCCGAGCAGTCTTGGGCGTCGGGCTTGCAGCCGAGCATCGGCAGCGCGGCGACTCCAGCGAGGGCGAGGCGGTTGGACGTGGTCATGGTTTGGGCTCGGGCCAGAGCTTCCACAGCGGCCGAGTGAAGCGCAGCGGTGAGAATAGCCGCCACAAGACGACCAACACGACAAAGTAGCCGGTCAGGATCGCGCCGGTGATCAGCATCGCGCTCGGGTAGTCGCCGGGGAAGCCGAGCACGGGCTTTTGCATCAACACGAAGAGCGGCAGCCCGAGCAAGGCCGCGGGCGTGACCGCGAGGACGTAGTTGCGGGCGGCCGGGCCCTCGAGCTGCGGGTCGAGCATGCGCAGCAGAGCCAGGCCGGTGGTCGCGGTCCCGGTCAGCGAGCCGTAGGTGACGATCGCGTGCTGAAAGGGCGCGGTCGGGAACGCTCGCCGGGCCATCCACAAGCAGCTCAACATGGTCGCCACGCCGGCGAAGCTGCCGGCGACCAGGATCGGCAGCAGGTACTCGCCGATCACCTCGATCTGCACGGCCGCGAGCGCGGCACAGGTCGCGACGTCGACGATCGTGCTGGCGATCCGACTGAGCAGGTCGTCGTCGAGCGGGTTGCCGACCGGCAGGCGAGCGGCGAGCGGCCGCGCGAGCAGGGCCAGGCCGGTCGCGATCAGGAAGTGAAAGCCCCACAAGGTCGAACGCAGCGAGTCGGGCACGATCGGCGAGAGGCCTTCGAGCACCAACCAGGTCGCGAGGTAGACCAAGGCGATCGCGACCAGCTGGGCGCTGAGCGGCTCGAGCCCGCCGAGCATCGCCACGCGCGCGGGTCGGCGCAGCTCGGAGGTCGGCGTGTCGCCCTGGTCGGCGTCGAGGGTCCCGCGGGTCCGGTCCCAGCCGCGCTTGCGACCCCACGCGACCAGCCCGATCCCGAACACGCAGCACCACATGTATCCGGACGCGGCCATGATCAGCCCGAGCTGGGCGCCGTGGGTGAAGCCGGCTTGTTGCTCCCAGGCGCCACCGAGCGTCATCGCGGCGCCGGGGCCTTGGTTGTAGCCGAGCGGGACCAGCATCGCGAAGGCGGCGTGGAGGTTGGGCGCGCCCTGGATCAGGTTCCACGCGAGCACGCAGCCCATGCCGATCAGGCACTGCATCACCGCGACCGCCGGGATCGCGAAGGCGATCGATCGCGCGCTGCCGCTGCGCGAGCCGGCCGGCGGCGCCTGCAAGGTCACGGCGATGAAGACCAGCGCGAGCAAGTGGTAGATGACCAGCTCGAGCCGCTCGGCCGAGAAGGGCAGGAGGCCGACGCCGCCGGGCCCGAGCGCCATCCCGAGCACGCCCGCGACCACGGCATCGGGCACGCCGAGCTTGCGCATCGGCGCGATCGCATGACGCAGACCCGCCGCGATCGCCAGCAGGCCGACGACGAAGAGCAGATCTTGAACGGTGCCGCCGGTCCAGTACTCCATGGATCTCCGTCTACGAGTAGATCTCGGGCCGCAGCACGCCGATGAAGGGCATGTTGCGGTAGTGGCCCTTGTAGTCGAGGCCGTAGCCGACCACGAACTCGTCGGGGCATTCGAACCCGACGTAGCGGGCGCCCATGTCCTCGAGCGGCTTGCCGCGCCGGACGACCTTCTTGTCGAGCAGCGCCGCGATCTCGAGCGAGGCCGGGCCCCGGGTCTGCAAGTTCTCGCGCAGGTAGTCGAGGGTCAGGCCGGTGTCCATGATGTCCTCGACGATGATCACGTGGCGGCCCGCGATCTCGCGGTCGAGGTCCTTGACGATCCGAACCACGCCCGAGGACTTGGTCCCGGCCCCATAAGACGAGACCGCCATGAAGTCGACGCTCATCGGCAAGTTGATCGAGCGAGCGAGGTCGGCGAGGAAGGGGAAGGAGCCCTTGAGGATCGCCAGCAGCAGCGGATCCTTGCCCGCGTAGTCGTGGGCGATCTGCTGGCCGATCGCGCTGACTCGGGCCTGCAAGGTCGGCTCGTCGTAGAGAACCTCGCGCAGGTCGGCACGCAGGCCGCCCTCCCAGATCGCTGCCCTGCTCGCGGACGTGTCGCTCATGCGGCGACGCTATCACGGTCGCCGCATGAGCGGTCGGGCATGTTCGACCGGCAGCGGCGACGCTATTGGATGAGCTGGATCTTGCCGGCCTGGGCCAGCATGTTGAAGTAGCTGCCGCCCGGCTCCCACCAGGTCTCGCCGCCGAGATCGGCCCCGGTCTCGATCAAGATCGCCGAGGTCACGAGCCCGAGCGCGGTCGCGCGGGTGTCGGGCCCGTGCGGCGCACAGAAGCTGCAACCGATGTCGCCTTGGCTGCAAGCGTCGGTCTCGAAGTCGAAGTGCTCGGCATCGACCACGCGGATCACCGGCGCGCCGGCTTTTTGATCGTAGACCGGCAAGAAGTTGTTGTTGGTGTTGCACTGGCCGGGCTCGGCGATGACGCCTCGGATCGGCGCGACGAGATCGCCCGCGAAGGTGGCCGCGAGGCCGTTGTTGTCGACCGCGTCGAGGCCGACGTAGCCGATCGTCGCGGGATCGTTGGCGGCCGCGATCCAAGCCGCGAGCCCGCCCGCCGAGAACCCGGCGTAGACCGGACCGCTGGGCTCGAGCGCCTGACCGAGCGCGGCGATGGCCTCACCGTTGAGCTGGTGATTGATCTGGAAGTTGTTGGTGCACAGCGGCACGACGTAGACCTTCACGCCCCACGAGGCGATGTGCTCGCCGGTCGCGGCCATGTCGTCGATCGAGCGCATGAAGCCATGGGCGAGCAGCACCGCGGTGTCGCTCAGCAAGGTGTCCGGCTCATAGACCGCGTACTCGAGGTTGCACTGCGGGTTGGCTTGCATCGAGCCCGACGAGACGCCGACCGAATAGGGGCCCGGCTGGCCATAGTCGGCGCCGACCGGATCGCCGTCGGTGGTGGTCGAGTCCGTGGTCGAGTCGGTGGTCGAGTCCGTGGTGCTCGCGTCGGTCGTGCTCGCGTCGGTCGTGCTCGCGTCGGTGCTCGAGTCGGTGGTCGTCGAGCTCGACTCGCCCGTCTCGCCGCTCTCGCTCGTGCCGACTTCATCGCCGCTGCCGGTGTCGCCGACCTCTTGCGTGCCCGCGTCGTCGCTGCACGCGAAGCCGGCGGCCAGCACCCACGAGCCGAGAACGACCTGACAAAACGCGAGCGATTTATTGGGACGCATGTGTCACACTAATCCACAAAACGACGCTCGAATCAACTAGAGCTGCCTCACGCGATTTGCTCTGATCAATTCGAGTAACTCGAAATACAGCTAATTGATCGTCCGATACAGCCAGGGCAGCGAGATGTCCAGGCGATCCGACACGCCCGAGTGGCCGCCGAGGTGCTCCGAATGGACGTGCTCGATCCGGGCGGCCTCGAGCTTGTGGACCAGCGCTCGCGTGCCGTAGTGGATGAAGTACTCGTCGCGCGATCCGACGTCGAGCCAGAGCCCTCGAAGCTTGCGCAGCGAGGTCAGCGACTCGGGCTGATCGATCAGCGCGACGGGATCGTGGGCGAGCCAACGCGCCCAGCGAGCCGGGTCGCGCGCGCAGGTCTCGGGATCGACGGGCAGGCGAATGCCGAGCGGCATCGCGTCTTCGGGCGCGTAGGTGGCCGCCATCGCGAGCAGGGTCAGCGTGTCGAATTCGTGCCCGCGCAGCTTGTCGGCGCTCCAGAGCCGACTCAGGAATTGCTCGACGTCGTGACCGAAGGCCTCGAGCGCCGCGTTGGCGGCCGGCAGCGTGCGGCCGTAGACCAGTTCGAACCCGACGTCGCCGCTGTGCGAAGCGATCGCGCCCCACTGATCGCCGTGGCGCATCGCGTGGATCAGCGCCCCATAGCCGCCGCTCGAGTGGCCGAACACGGCTCGGCTTCCGGGCCCCTTGCGCACGCGAAAGCGCTGCTCGAGCGTGGGGATCAGCTCGTCGAGGACGAAGCCCTCCCAGTTGCCCATGACCGGCGAGTCGATCCACTGGTTGCCGCCGAGCCGAGTGAAGCCGTCGGGCAGCGCGAGCACGATCGGGCCGAGCTTGCCCTCGTCGATCAGGCGATCGATCCGCTGCGGCAGGCTCTCGCCGAAGCTCTGCCAGTTGAGCAGCTTGAACCCGCTGCCGCCGAAGGCCGCGAGCCCGACGAAGAGGGGAAAGCGCTCGTCGGGGTCGCGGTCGTAGCCGGGTGGCAGGTAGACGGCGACGCTGCGTCGATGCGGGTCGCCCAACCGGTTGCCTCGCAGCGCGGCCGAGTCGATCTCGATCTCGACCAGCTGACCGCGCGGTCGCGCGAAATTGTGGCTAGGCATGCCCAGCGAGCCTATCACGGCCAAGCGGGGCCAGCGCAAGACCAGGGCGAGACTTCGGGGTCGCGAACCCATTTGCGATGTACTCGTTGGTCCGGCTCGATGCCGCGCGGCTTGGGGTTGGCCCCGCGATCGACGACCATGCGAGCGGCTCCGGCGAAAGTCGCTCCACCTTGACCTTCGATTCCTTCGAGTACGCGCTGCTCCTCGCGCTGGTCGTGCCGCTCTTCATCGTCCTGCCCGGACGGATGCGCGCGTGGCTCTTGTTGCTCGCGAGCTTTGGTTTTTACGCGGTCTGGAGCGTGCCGATGACCGCGTTGATCGTGGTCTCGGCCTTGATCGACTTCACGGTCGGCTTGGCCCTGCAGCGCAGCGACGACCAGCTGCGCCGCAAGCTGCTGCTCGGGCTCAGCGTCACGGTCAACCTCGGGATCCTCGGCTACTTCAAGTACAAGGGCTTCTTCCTCGAGAATCTGCACGAGCTCGGGCTGATCGAGCCGGGCAGCTGGGCCGAGGTCGTGCTGCCGCCGGGCATCAGCTTCTATACCTTCCAGACGATGAGCTACAGCATCGACGTCTATCGTCGAGAGCTGGAGCCGACCCGATCGCTCGGGCACTTCATGCTCTTCGTCTGCTTCTTCCCGCAGCTGATCGCCGGCCCGATCGAGCGCGCGGGCAGCTTGCTGCCCCAGCTCGGCTCGCTCGGCGAGCGCAAGATCACCGGCACCGACATCGACGCGGGTCTGCGCCTGATCATCTTGGGCCTGTTCAAGAAGGTGGTCGTGGCCGACTACGCCGGGACCTTGGCCGATCGGGTCTTCGCCGATCCGGGAGCGGTCGGCGGCTGGACGCTGCTCTGCGCCTGCTACCTGTTCACGCTGCAGATCTACTTCGACTTTTCAGCCTACTCCGAGATCGCCAAGGGCTCGGCCCGCCTGGTCGGCGTCGAGCTGGTCTGGAACTTCGACCAGCCCTACTTGAGCCGCAACATCTCCGAGTTCTGGCGGCGCTGGCACATCTCGCTCTCGAACTGGTTTCGCGACTACGTCTACAAGCCGCTCGGTGGCAGCCGGGTCAGCAAGCCGCGCGTGCTCTTCAACCTGGCCGCGACCATGTTCTTGTCCGGCCTCTGGCACGGCGCGGCCTGGAACTTCGTGCTCTGGGGCATGCTCCACGGCGCGCTCTTGCTCGCGCATCACCAGGGCGTCGATCGTCGGCCCTTCGTGTGGCTGCGCGAGCGTGCGCCGCTGACCTCCAGCGCGTTCGCCTGGTTCACGACCCTGCACCTGGTCATCTTTGGCTGGCTGCTCTTCCGCGTCGACGCGCTCGGCGACTTCGTGATCGCGCTGCGCGGCATCGGCCGGATCTTCATCGGTCGGTCCGCCGCGATCCGGCCGGTCGAGCTCGGGGTCATCGCTGGGTTCTTCGCGATCATCGGGGTCCAGCTGGCGATCCGGCGGACGCGGCTCTTCGAGCGCCTGCCGGCCAGCCCGATGCTCTCGCTGGTCGTCTACGCGACGATGACGGTGCTCGCGGTCCTGCTCGCGCGCGACCAGGCCCCGCAGTTCATCTATTTCCAATTCTAGCCGCCCAGTCAGCCCGCCATGCGCCCTCCCGAGCCCACCGCCGCCGCCTCGTCGCCCGCTTCACGGGCATGGGAGTTCGTGCTCGGCCTGGTCGCGCTGATCGTGTTGATCGACATGATCTTGGCCGGGGTCCCGCGCTCGGCTGGCGGCGAGCTGGTCGAGGGCCCCGACGGCGTCCGCGACGAGATCGCCGCGGCCGAGTCCGACGAGCGCGAGCCCTGGCTCTTGATCGGCGACTCGGTCTTGGTCGGCAACACCGGCAAGGCCAGCCTGGCAAATTGGTACGAGCACCGGGTCGTCGACTACCTCGAGCACGAGGTCGGCGTCGACGAGCAGGTCGGCTTTCATCAGGTCGCGCTCAGCGGGCTGCTGCCGATCGACATGGTCGCGATCGTCGAGGAGCTCGATCTTCATGATCCCGAGGGCCGGGTCTCGCTGATCGTCGAGGTCTCGCCGCGCTTCTTCTCGTCGGCCTACACCGAGCAGCGCGATCACAGTCGGCCCTGGTTGGCCGAGCTCGGCGAGGCCGAGGGCGGCTCGGTCTTGCAGCCGATCGACGCGCTGCTGCGCTGGCTTCGGCGGGTCACGCCGCTCTATCGCCATCGCGTGCTCTTCGAGGCCAAGCGCGAGCAGCTGGCCGCGCCGAGCTTGGTGCCCACGCTCGCGCCGAGCGAGCTCGGCGAGGAGGACGACCTTGGCGGCTCGCGGCTCGAGGCGCTCGCGCGCCTGCGTGTGCACTACCGCGATCCCGCGCTCGATCCGGCCGCGGCTCAGGCCGGCGCGCTGCAGACGATCGCCGAGCGCTGCCGCGCCACGAAGCGGCGGGTGGTGTTCTTCGCCACGCCGATCGAAGACGGCTTCTATGACGGGCTGCTGAGCGAGCAGCAGCAGGGCGACTACCTGGCCAAGCTCGCGGGTCTGCTCGCGCCCGACGGCCGCGAGGTCGCGCTGCTGCCGATGGACCACCCGATCTTCGCCTCGGCGATGTTCTGGGATCACGTGCATCTGCGGCCCGAGGGCCACCGCTTGTTGGCGCTCAACCTGCTCCAACAGATCGGCATCGGGCTCGAGCGCGTGCCCTCGCGCCAAGCCCTGATCGGCTCGGTCGGCGTCGACGCCAGCTTGGTCGCGCGCATCGGCAGCGGCTACAGCGACGGCGCGGCCTGGCAGGCCAAGTTCGATCACCCACGTGGGATCGCGGTCTCGGCCGATGGCCGCCGCTCGATCGTCGCCGACACCAACAACCAAGTCTTGCGCGAGCTCGCCGGCGACATGCGGGTGGTTCGGACGGTCGCCGGGGTCGCGGGCCAGACCGGCGGTCCGACCAGCGAAGACGGCTTCGCGGCGCTGCTCGACCGCCCGCGCGCGCCGGTCTTCGTCGGCGAGCAGGTCTACTTCGGCGATGGCGCGGGCCGCCGGCTCCGGCGCCTCGATCCGAGCGGCGAGGTCACGACCATCCGCGAGCTCGAGGGCCGCTGGACGATCGAAGCCCTGCGCAGCCGAGGCGAGCGGCTCTACTTGCTCGAGTCGAGCTCTCGCCAGACCCGGATCCGCTCGCTCGCGCTCGACGGCAGCGATCCGAGCATGCTCGTGGTCGGTCACGCGGACTTCGACCAGCGGATCACCAGCTTCACGCTCGACCCCGAGGGCAACCTCTACCTGGCCAGCGCGGCCGGGCAGATCTTTCGGGCCAACGCGGTCGACCAGCTCGAGCGGCCCTACGATCTTCGTCGGGTCGGCGGCCCTGGTCGGCTCGAGCTGCTCTACGCCAACGACGGCACCGAGGTCATCCCGCAGGAGAAGGGCGAGACCTTCCCCTTCACCTTCGACAAGATCCACCTCACCGAGATCGTCGATCTCCAGTACGTGTCGCGCTACCGCGGGCTGCTCGTGCAGGACCTCGCGCCGCACGGCGCGGGCAAGTTCGACAAGCGGGTGACCGAGCGCGTGCAGCTGCGCTTCATCGACCTCGACAAGCGCCTGGTCTTTCCCTGGCTCAAGCCGCTGGTCGCGGGGATCGGCTACTTCTACTTCAACCGCTCGACCGAGGGCTTCTCGTCCTACTACCACGAGGGCGTGATGGCCTTGGCCCAAGACTCGGCCACGCTGCTCTACCTCGAGCACGATCGCTCGCGCCTGCTCCGGCTCGACGACGGCATGCTCGGGGTCGCGAAGATCGGCGACGTCAATTTCTCGATCTTCGGGTTTCGCGACGTGCTGACCACGGCGACCGGGCAGCGGGCCTTCCTCGACTACCGACCCGACCAGCACTTCGACGAGCGCGACGAGCTGGTCGCGCTGCGCGAGCACTACACCTGCTTGCTGATCGGCTCGTCCTTGCTGGCGATGTCGGATCTGACCGGCCAATACTCGCTCGGCCGTCGGCTGGTCGAGCAGCTGAACTTCGACCTCGGCGTGCGCGACCGGATCTCGCTCGAGACCTTTCACCGGACCATCCCCGGCGGCTCGCTGACCAGCCAGATCAAGGCGATCAGCACCTTCATCAAGGAGGGCGGGCGGCCCGACGTGATCATGATCGAGGCCAACGCCTCGACCTTCCTCGCCGACGACGTCGACGAAGAGTTCATGATCAAGAAGCTCGAGAGCCTCGATCGTCAGGCTCGCAAGTGGAACTCGAAGCTGATCATCCTCGACGCCGTGCCCTACGTCGCGCGCAACCGCGACGCGCTGCGGGTCGGGCCAGCCCAGGTCGCGCGCTTCCTCGAGCTCGCGCGCGCGCGCGGGGTCACGGTCATCGACGTCGGCGACCTCGTGCTCGACGCTCACCTCGAGGTCACGCCCTTCGCGAGTCCGCCGATGGTGGGCATCCACATGGCTCCCTGGGCGATCGACAGCGTGGCCGACACGATGGCCGTCGCGCTCTCGCCGATCTTGCGGGCCTCGCTGCGCGGCCGGGCGCCCGCCCTCTCGGGCTTGGGCCAAGCCGCGGCGGCCCAACCACGCGCGCGGCCGCTCGAGAGCGCCTTTGGTGAGCGGAGCCGGGCCTGGGCCGCCACGCTGCCGCGGATCCCCGCGGCCGCGCTGCAGTCGAGCTACGAGGACGGCCACCTCGAGGTCTTCATCGACCTCGGCCAGCTGCCCGCCGACTTCGTCGTCGACGAGAGCGAGCTCGACCCGGTCATCCTCGCTTGCATCTACGACTACGCGATCCTGCAGAGCAACGGGGCCCGCAGCGCCAACATCAAGGTGGTCCGCTTCGGTCAATACGACGAGTACGGCGCGGGCGTGGCCGAGGGCGCGACGATCATCCGCAAGGTCGAGCTCGAGCGCGAGACCCTGGTCCGTCTGATTCGGGCTTACGACAAGAAGCTGACCGGCAAGGACGAGCCGGAGGCCGAGGTCGAGCCGACGCCCGAACCCGCGGACGAGGACGAGTCCGAGGACGAGTCTGGTTCGGGCGACGAGTCGGGCTCGGGTGAGGAGTCGGGCTCGGGCGACGAATCGGGCTCGGACGAGAGCACCGAAACGGGCGACGCGGCGCCGCCTCCACGAGCGCCCCTGCGCGATCCTGATCCGAAGTGAGGCCCGCTCGCGCAGGCCTCGATCACTTCTCGCGTTGGTATCCGAAGGTCTCGCAGTCGCTCTTCAACACCACGGTCCAGCCGCGAGTCATGCGAATCCTCGCCCTGATGCTCGGCGAGTCGAGCCCGCGGTAGAGATCGACGATGGCGCAGCGCGGCAGCTCGAGTGTGAGCGGCTCTTTGGCAGGCAGCAGCGTGCGCGGGTTCTCGCTATCGAGCATCGAGTGGCCGAGCTGATAGGCGATGTCACTCTCGCATTCATTGGTGAGCACGAGGCTGACCGTGTCCGTCGGGATCTGGGTGCCGTCGTCGTCGTCGGGCAGCGGGACACCGACGGAGGTGATCAGCACGGGCGCCGCTGGAGCTTGGTCAGAGCCATCGAGCGACCCGATCTGGCTCTGCTGCTCGATCGCCGGACGGTTGGCGTCGTACTCGCTCCGCTCTTGCGCGTAGTCGTCCATGCGTCGCTCGTTCTCGGCGTTGGCCGAGGCCTTCGCCATCATCGCCCTGGCGTAGAGATCGTCGGCCTTGGCCTCGCCCCGGATGACCATCTTGTCGTAGAACTCCAGCTCCTCGGGCGTGGCCCACGTCGCGAGGTGCTCCCTCGACTTGGGGTTGCCCTTGCTCATGGTCTCGTTGCAGAATTTCATGAGCCGGTACTTCTGGTCGGCGTCGGCCATGCGATCGAGCGTGACGCGGCAGAGCTTGGGGACACCTTCTTCGCCACAGGTTGCCCTGACCGAATCGGCGTAGTAGCCGGCCGGAAAGCTGTGGCACGACTCCTCGCGGGCCCACTCGTCGATCACGGCGTCGCAATCGCCCCGGGCGAAGTCCAGCAAACTGTCTAGCACGGGATCGTAGTCGCCCTTGGCGTCGAGCTCATCGATCAGGCCGTCGATCTCGGAGACCCGCGCGTCTCGATCCAAATCGGCGTACTCGGGTGGTACGGAGTATTTGTACTCGGGGTCGCTCGCGGCTCGGTCGCGGGCGTCGAGCAGCTGGTCGATTTCCCACAGATAGAGGCCGAGCGTGGACGCATAGTCGGCGACCGTCATGAAATCGCGAGTCGCCAGTGCATTCGCACGCAGCTCTTCGAGCTCGGCCGACTCGACGTAGCGCCGATTGGGATCGTCGTCCCGGGTGGTCCGCGTGAACTCGGTCCAGCTTCGATGCTTGGGTGGAGGTACGCAGGCGAGGCCAAACGACAATGCCAGCGCGATGGGAATGAATGAGAGCCGGTGCATGCGCCAGCCTAACTGGGGTCATGATTGCGGGCGCATTTTTTCGGCGACGACCCAATCGTTGACTCGTGAGACAAGTTGCGTCCCACCTACGTGAGGAGCCGGTCGAGCGCCTTCACGACCGCCTCGCGTTGTTGGCGATGAACGCCCGAGCGTGCTGCTCGGACCAAGCCCAGAGTCGTGGCCCCGGATGTCGCACCGGTAAAAGGCGTCGTGGGGCCAGCGAGGTGTGGTCTTCGACATGAAGGTGGCAAGCCATGCAGTCGAGCACGCCCCGCGAGGGGCTGGCGGGAGTCGGCAATGTCTTGCCGACGGACCCGTGCCTTGCCGGCGCAGCGCGGGCAGACGACGTTCAACTCGCACGGAACGGAGTACCACTCGTAGAGGTAGGTGGCAGGGTCGCACGCGCCGGGCCGCATCATGGCCCCGCGAGCGTCTGCTCGAGCGCGTGCAGGACCGCGCGGATCCGCGGCAGCTCGCGGATCGCTCGGCGCGTGACGACATGGACATCGAGGTTCGGCAACGGCACGCCGGCCGGCTCGAGCGCGACGAAACCACGATCGAGCTCGCTGAACTGGCGCGGTCCGATGCCGACGCCGAGCCCGGCTCGGATCGCGGCGATCTGGACCTGGTAGCTCGAGCAGATCATGACCGGCGGGCGATCGACGTGGGCTTGCAGCCAGGTCGACTCGGGCGTGGCCAGCCCCGCGATCTCGACCAGGATCCAGTCGAGCTCGCGCAGCGGTCGATCACGCAGGCGCTTGGCCAGCCGTCGTGCGGCCAGCACCGCGGTCGGCCAGCGAGCGATCCGTCGACCGACCAGGTCGCCGCGCGCGGTCTGAAAGAAGCGCAGCGCGATGTCGGCCTCGCGCCCGACGAGATCGGCCGCTTGGTAGCCGGTCACGAGGTCGACGTGCAGAGCCGGATGCTCGCGGCGGAGGCCGGGCAGCACCTTCGGGATGATCAGGTGGATCGCGACCTCCTCGGTCGTGGCCACCCGCACGCGGCCCTCGACCGCCTGCGTGCGAATGCCGAGCACATCGTCGGCGAAGCGAGCCATCTCGGCCTCGATCCGCTCCGCCGCCTCGCGCAGGCGCAGCGCGGCCTCGGTCGGTTGCGGGGCGCGGCGCGTGCGTTCGAAGAGCGCCACGCCGAGCGCCTGCTCGAGCGCCGCGATCCGCCGGCTGACGGTCGACTGATCGCTGCCCAGCCGCGTCGCCGCGGCGGTGAAGCTGCCCGCGCGCAGGGCCGCCAAGAGCACGCGCACGTCGTCCCAACGCGAGAGCACCAATTCGCGGGTTTCGTCCGTCATGCAAGTCTGCATGACATGTATTCCAATATTAGGCTACCGGAGCATCCATGCATCCCATAAATCCAAGCCATGCCCCGCGCACTGCTGCTCTACGGCCACCCTCAGCCCGATTCCTTCAACGACCGCCTCGCAACCCACTACGCTCGGGGCTATCGCGACGCCGGCGGTGAGCTCGAGCGAGTCGACCTCACCTCGCTCGCCTTCGATCCGGTCCTGCGCCATGGCTTCGCCGCGGCCCAAGACCTCGAGCCCGACCTCGCGCGTGTGCGCGACGCGATCGAGCGGGCCGATCACCTGGTCTGGGTGTTCCCGACCTGGTGGGCCTCGCCGCCCGCCATCGTGCGTGCGCTCGTCGATCGCGTGTTCTTGCCCGGCTGGGCGTTTCGCTACGAGCCTGGCCAGGCGCTGCCGAAGGGTCTACTCGCCGGTCGCTCGGCGCGGGTGGTGACGACGATGGACTCGCCCTGGTGGTGGTACGCGCTCGTGCTGCGCCGGCCGATCCATCACGCGTTCGGATCGGCGACGCTGGCGTTTTGCGGCCTCCGCCCGGTCGCGTTCACGCTGGTGCACGGCGTGCGCGAGCTGAGCGAGGCCCGACGCGCGCGCGCCTGCGAGCGGGTAGCGACGATCGCCGCCGCGGATGCACGGACGCCCGCGCGGGCATCCGCGCTCGCCCCCGCGCTCGCCCCCCCGGCCCCTTGAGCCGCGGCTCAGCGCCCGAGCGCGACCTTCATCAGCAGCAGCGCTTCGAACCCGGCGTTGGCGACCAGCTGGCTCTCTTCGGGCTCGCCCGAGATCGCGGCGAGCCCCGCCTTGCCGATCGTGAACGAGTCGTCGAGCCCGCGGCCCTCGAGCTGGGCGAGGAACTCGTGCTCGGTCAGGCGGATGTCGCCGCGATAGTCGTAGACCCGCACGCGGTTGATCTCGCCCTTGGCGTCGACGCCGATGCCGACCTCGAGGGTCAGCACGCTGCCGTCGAGCACCTTGGGCTTGGTCCGGGGATCGATGAAGATCGCGACGCCGAGGAAGTTGCCCTCGGCGTCGGAGGCGATGAAGAACTCGGGGGTCTTGTCCTCGGGGTAGAGCTCGAAGCCGAGCTCCTTCTCGAGCACGGCGACCTCTTTCTCCGAGTACTGGTAACGCTTGATCCGCCAGGCGTTGGGATCGGCGTCGGGGAAGAGCTTGGTCAGGTTGCGGTGGGTGATCTCCCAGCTGCCCCACTTGGCCAAGTGAGCCTCCGCAGGGGCCGAGACGAGCGCCACGTCGGCTCCGATGCCGAGCAGCGCCACGAAGGTCAGGGTCCGGAGCGCGAGGGTCTTGAAGCTTCGCATCGTCGATGTCCGCGGTCCGCGAGTCCGAGCACCAGGCTCCCGCGGGCTGGTTGGGACGTCAAGCGATTCGCTCGCTTCAATCCAGGTTCGTCCGGGTTCGCGCGTGCGAGCTCAGGTCGTCGAACCGGTATCGGTGCCCGTGCCGCTTTCACTGGTCGAATCGCTGCCGCTGGTCGAGTCGGTGCCCGAGTCGGTGCCCGAATCCGTGCCCGTATCGACCCCGACGCCCGATCGGCAGGTCTCGAGGTCGACGCTGCGCATGCCGGGCACGGCCTTGGGATCGAGCGCATGAATGATGAACTCGTGGACCTCGAGGTCGGAGATCCGTCCGGCCCGCACTCGACGCACGCGCGGTCCCGGCCGGGCGATGCAGGTCGAGAGCGGCACGAAGACCTCGCCATCGGCGGTCGAGATCAGCGGCTCGACGATCATGAGGTAGCCAGGGTCGTCGTCGGTCGCGGTCGCGTCCTCACTCGAGGGCGGCACGCCGAGCACGGTCCCGCGCGCGCGCGCACAGTCGAAGCGCTTGGGCTCGACCACGGCGCAGCTCGGGTCGCTCGGATCAGCCGCGCAGACATCGGTGTAGTGGTTGATCGTCAGCTGCACGACGATGTCGAACTCGATCCCGTTGCGATCGGTGAGCCCGCAAGTGTTCGCGCGGGCACCGAGCGGAAACACGCGTTGGAGTCGGGCATCCTCGAACTGCCAATAGATCTCGACCACGCCTTCGTCGCGACCGCTGCATCCGAGCAGCCCGAGGCCGAGCAGAGCGAAGAGGCCGAGGCGCGCTCGGATCACGGGATCGCTTCCGAAGGTGGCTCGGCGACCGGGCCCCTGGCCGCGACCGCCGGAGCGCGAAAGAAGCGGTGGTAGACGAGCGCGCCACCAAACCAACCGGCGGCCAGCCAGACCGAGGGATCGCCTTGCCGGGCGAGCACCAGCAGGACCAACAAGCTCGACGCCGCGTAGGCGATCGGCGGCAGCGGGTAGAGCCAGGTCTTGTAAGGCCGGTGGCGCTCGGGCTCGCGGCGGCGGTAGATGACGACGGAGAGAACGGTCAGCGTGCCGGTGATCAGCATCGCGCTCGAGGTGTAGGCGATCAGCGTGTCGAGCCCGTCGCCGAACACCCACAGGTCGACGAAGAGCAGCGCCAGCGCGATCCCACACTGCATCCACAGCGCCACGACCGGGGTCGAGAAGCGCGGGTGCAGCTGCCCAGCCGAGGCCGCGCAGTCGCCTTGCTCGGCCATCGCGTAGGCGATCCGCGAGCCGGTCAGGACCGAGCCGTTGATCGAGCCGATCATCGCCAAGATGATCAAGCCGGTCACGACCAGCACGCCGATCGGACCGAACATGGCTTGGGCGGCCGCGGTCCCGGCCTCGCCGACGTTGGCCAGCCCGTCGAGCGAGAAGACCTCGAGGAAGCCGACGCAGAGGATCAGGTAGAGGGCGGTGACCATCGCGGTCCCGCCGACCAGCGCGCGCGGCAGATTGCGAGCCGGCTGCTTGATCTCGGCGCCCACGTAGATGGCCGCGTTCCAGCCCGAGTAGGCGAAGTAGACCGGCAAGAAGGCGTGGGCGAGATCGATCGCGCCGGGGTCACGCTCGACGGTCTCGGTCAACGCGGGCGCGAGCGTGCCGGGCTCGTGCTGCCAGAGCACGATCAGCGTGACGATCAGCAAGACCGCCAGCGGGACCACGCTGACCAGGACCTGGACGATGCCCGAGATCTTGACCCCGACATGGTTGATCGCGGTCAGGCCGATGATCAGCGCCGCCGCCCACAGATGGGCCGAGGGCAGCGCGAGACCGAAGACGTGGATCGGCTCGGCCATCGCCGGACCGAAGAGCGCGGGCAGCTGGTAGGTCGCGGTCGCGAGCGCGACCGAGGCCAGCGAGCCCGGGAAGATCGCGAGCAGCTGCAGCCAGCCGGCCGCGAACGCGATCCCGGGGCCCCAGCTCTGACGCAGGTAGGCATAGTCGCCGCCCGAACGCGGCATCATCGCGCCGAGCTCGGCCAGACACAGGGCACCGAACACGGCCGAGAGCCCGCCGAGCACCCACATCGACATGAAGGGCACCGCACCCGGCACGTGCGAGGCGACCTCGGGCGGGCTGATGAAGATGCCGATGCCGAGCATCGACCCAGCCACCAGGGCCAGGGCGGCGAGCGGTCCGAGGGACCGAGCCGGGCCCTCGCCGTGTTCGACCTTCGCTTCGCTCACGATCGGCCGGACCTTACCCCGTTCGCCCCCTTGCCACTACTTTGCGGCGCCTGGTCGGTCCATGGCGCGCTTTGACAGCCACACGGCCCGCGGCTACCGTCCCGGCCGACCGTCAGCACGCCGATGCGACCTCGTTGGTGCATCGGCGCGGCGTCAGGCGGCTGCGGCGCTTCAGTGCTCGTGCAGGCGGAGATCATCGAGACGTCGAGTTCGGCCCAGCCGACGCCCCCGTGGCGCGGCCGATTCCGCTGGTTGATCGCGCTCGGGCTCGCGCTGGCGCCGGCCGCGATCGGCTGCGCGAGCGGTCCCAACCTGTCCGAGGACTACGGCCAGACCGCGCGCGAGAACTACGAGCTGGCCGTGGTCGAGTTCAACGACCGCGACTGGGAAGAGGCGATCGCCTACGCCGACTTCGTGCGGATCCGCTTCCCCTTCTCGCGCTTCGCCGTCGAGTCGGAGCTGTTGATCGCCCGGGCCGAGTTCGAGCTGCGCAACTACGTGACCGCGCAGGACGCCTTTCGCCAGTTCATGCGCCTCCACCCGACGCACGAGCACGTGCGCAACGGCTGGGCCGCGTACATGGTCGCGGTCGCGGCCTATATGGCGGCGCCGGGCAGCTTCCCCTTCATGCCGCCGCACTTTCAGCGTGATCAGGCGCTGCTCAAAGAGTCGATCGTCGAGCTCGACTACTTCTTCGATCATTACTCGGGCACCCAGCTCGAGCCGCTCGCGCGCGAGCTCGAGGCCGAGGTCGAGCGGCGCCTGCTCGAGCACGAGCTCTACGTCGCCCGCTTCTACCTCGACCGCGATCGGCCCGAGGCCGCGATCATGCGCTTGGAGTCGGCGCACGACACCTATCCCGGCATCGGCCTCGACGCCGAGGTGCTCTTCTTGCTCGGCATCACCTATCTGCGCATCGACGAGATCGAGCTCGGTCGCGACACCTTCACCGAGCTGCAGATGCAGCACCCCGAGCACTATCACGGCCAGCAGGCCCGCCTCTATCTCAAGTACATCCAAGATCGCTACGGGCCGGCCGATCCCGCGCGCGCCCGACCCGATCGTTCGCCGCCGCTGCCCGAGACGCCGCCCCGCGCCAAGCCCGACGAGATCAAGGACTGGCGCTGGCGTCGCGACCAAGCGCGCAAGGCCAAGCAAGGCGAGACCGCGCCGCTCGACGGGCAAAAGCTCGAGCCTTATGTGCCGGGCGCCGAAGAGGGCGAAGAAGAGGGCGGCAAGAAGAAGAAGGGCTCGAAGTCCAAGCAGCCCAAGCCGAAGACGGAGCCGCCGAAGACGGAGCCGCCGAAGACGGAGCCGCCCAAGGCCGAGCCGCCGAAGACCGAGCCGCCGAAGACGGAGCCGCCGAAGACCGAGCCGCCGAAGACCGAGCCGGCCGAGCCCGAGCCCGAGTCCGAGCCCGGCTGAAGCTTCGCGCCGCGCCGGCCCAAACTCTCGTACACTCGCGGCAGGTCATGGACGCGGAAACTCGGCAAAACCTCACCATTGGTCGCGACCACTACCTGGCCGCGGAGTACGACAAGGCGGTGGTCTGCCTGAGCAAGGTCATCGCGGCCCACGATGGCTTCGCCGATGTCCACAACATGCTCGGCGTCTCGCTTCAGCAGCTCGGTCGCGCCGAAGAGGCCCGCGCTCGCTTCGAGCGGGCCGTCGCTCTCAACCCGCGCTACACCGAGGCCGCGCTCAACCTGGCCGTCTGCTACAACGAGCTCGGTCGCTACGAGGACGCCAAGCGGGTCTACGAGCGGGCCGCGGGCAACCGCGAGAGCCGAGTCGCCGCGATCGAGAACCTCGACGGCTACGTGCGCGGCAAGCTGGCCAACCTTCACCGCGAGCTCGGCTCGGCCTACGAAGGCGCGGGTCTGTTCGAGCCGGCGATCGAGCAATTCCGCCAGGCGCTCGAGCTGTGCCCGACCTTCGTCGACATCCGGACCAAGCTCGGCACCATGCTGCGCGACGCGGGCATGATCGACGCCGCGCTCGAGGAGCTGACGGCGGTCCGCGACGCCAGCCCCGACTACGTGCCCGCGCGGCTCCACCTCGGCGTGACGCTCTGGTCGGCCGGTCGCCGCGACGAGGCCCGGGCCGAGTGGCAAGCGGTGCTCGACCAAGATCCCGAGAACCGCAGCGTGCGGGTCTACCTGCGCATGGCCGACGACCCGTCTGCTGCTTGATCGGTGGCGGCCGCGAACGCCACGCACGAGACGATGCTGCGACCGCCACGGGCGGCCGATGGTTCGGCCGACATCGGCGGTCGCCTGCGTGGGCGGCCCGAAGATTTCGAAGTCGTCGAGCTGCCGGCCTATCCGCCCGACGGCCGCGAGGGCCACCTCTTGCTGACGCTGACCAAGCGCGGGCTCGACAGCGAGGCCGCGCTGGGCGAGCTCGCTCGTGCGCTCGGCATCCCGCGGGTCGAGCTGGGCTTGGCCGGGCTCAAGGATCGCCACGCGATCACCACCCAGTGGATCAGCGTGCCCGCCCACGTCGGCCCGCGCTTGGCCGCGATCCAAGCCGCGGGTGGGCTGCACCAGGGCGCGATCCTGCTCGGGCCCGCCCACGCACACAGCCACAAGCTTCGTCGCGGGCACCTGCGCGGCAACTTGTTTCGAATCGTCGTGCGCGAGTTCGAAGGCGCGTTCGAGCAGGCGTGTGCGCGCGCGAGCGCGAGCCTCGACGAGCTCGCGCGGGTCGGCCTGCGCAACTATTACGGTGAGCAGCGCTTTGGTCGAGGCGGTCACAACCTCGAGCGCGGGCTGGCGCTGCTCGGCGGTCGAGGCCCACGCGTGCGCAAGGCCGATCTCCAGCTCAGCGCCGGCCAGGCCGGGCTCTTCAACCTGCTCCTGGCTACCCGGGTCGAGCGAGGCCTGCTCGATCGCGTGCTGCTCGGCGACATCCTGCACAAGCGCAGCGGCGGGATGTTCGAGTGCAGCGAGCCCGAGGTCGACCAAGCTCGGCTCGACGCGGGCGAGCTCGACATCACCGGGCCGATCTACGGCAGCAAGCTGCGCTGGCCCAGCGCCGACACGCCCGCGCTGGCGCTCGAGCACGAGCTGCTGGCGCTCGCGGGCGTGCGACTCGACAAGCTCGAGCGGCTCGGACGTGCAGCGCCTGGGACCCGACGAACGCTGAAGATCTGGCCCGAGCAGGTCGCGGTCGAGGCCGCGCCCGAGCCCGCGCTGCCCGATCTGGGTCTTGGCGAGGGCCTGGCCCTGCGCTTCGCGTTGCCGGCCGGCAGCTACGCGACGATCTTGTTGCGCGAGCTGGGCGTACCGAGTTCGCTCACGCCCGAAGCTTGACGAATTGTCCGAGCGGCGGTGAAAGGTCGGCCCGCGCATGGCGCTGCGGCCCGAGGTCGCAGACCCAGCCGTGGAACTCGCTCATGGCCTCCACGGTGGGTGTTCGCCTGGCGAGCCAACGGCGTTTCAGCTACCTTGCGCCCGGGCCTTGCAGGGGCTCGCTACGCCCGAATCGGTCATGAATCTGCAAGAAAGCTTCCTTCAACTCGCGCTGCTCGGCGCCAACTGGGTGCTGTGGGTCCTCGTCGCGCTGAGCATCGCGGCCGTCGCCGTGGTGATCGAGCGCTGGATCTTCTTCCGCGGGATCGCGGGCAGCGACACGTCGCTGCTCAAGCCCTTGCACGACAAGCTCGCCGACGACGACCTCGAAGGCGCGGCGAAGTTGGTCAAGGGCGTCGGCTCGCCGGGTGCTCGCATGGTCGCGACCATGCTCGAGTCCGCCGATCGTGGGGCCAGCGGGATCAAGGCGATGCTCGAGGGCAGCCGCCCGTCCGAGAAGCTCCGACTCGAGCGCAACCTCGGCTTCCTCGGCACCGTCGGATCCAACGCGCCCTTCATCGGCCTCTTCGGCACCGTGCTCGAGATCCTCCGGGTCTTCCACTTGCTCGGCGAGCAAGGCGTGACGACCGGCGACGAGGCTCGCAACATCATGTCGGGCATCTCCGAGGCCCTGGTCGCGACCGCGATCGGCCTGCTCGTCGCGATCCCTTCGGTCATCGCCTACAACGCGCTCCAGCGGCGAGTGAAGCGGACCTTGGCCGAAGCCGAGGGCCTCGCCGGCATGGCGGTCTCCGAGCTCGGCAAGTCCCACAAGGACTGAGGACCCAACCATGGCAGGCGGCTCTTTCGACGACGACGACGAGATCACGGGGATCAACATCACCCCGATGGTCGACATCATCTTGGTGTTGCTGGTGATCTTCATGGTCACCACCGCGACCATCAACCAGATCGAGGGCATGCAGGTCGACAAGCCCGACGCGTCCTCGGGTCAGAGCCTCGGCGAGCTGCCGCAGAGCATCGTGCTGATCTGCCGGGGCGACGGCGAGTACGCGATCGACGGCAACCCGGTGCTCGGCGCCGACGCGATCGCCGTCGACGCCCAGATCACCGCCGAGATCAAGTCGCGGGTCAGCCAGAACGCCGACCTGCAAGGGATCGTTCAGTGCGACACCGAGGCTCAAGTCGGCGCCATGGTCCACCTGATCGATCTGCTGCGTGAAGCCGGCGTGACCAAGTACGCGATCGCGACCGAGCAGCCCAAGAAGGGCTGAGCCCGAGGATCCGACGACCATGCACTTGCCGAGCGCACTTCCGAACCCGGACCTGCTGCTCGGTTTCGTTCGTGCTCGACCCGAGCATGCGGGCTTCGACGCGACGACGGTCATCCTGATCGGTCTGGCGGGCGTCGCCGGCTACCTCGTCTACGAGTTCATTCGCGAGCATCGGGCGCGCTCGGGCGTCGCGCTGATCGGTGCGCTGCTCGGCCACCTGCTCTTCTTGCTCTTCTTGTCGCTCGACGTGCCCGGCCGGCTCGGCTGCAACATCGACGACGAGCCGCGGCGCGAGCTGATCGAGTTCGAGGTCGCGGTCGTCGAGGAGCCCAAGGAAGAAGAGCCTCCTCCCCCGCCCGAGCCCGAGCCCGAGCCCGAGCCGGAGGTCGAGCTCGAGCCCAAGGTCGTCGACGAGCCCCCGCCCGAGCCGGTCAAGCCCAAGCCCAAGAAGGCGCCCGAGCCCGACCCCGCGCCGCCCCAGGACACCCCGCCCGCGCCCGCCAAGCGCTGGGATCTCAGCCAGACCACCCAAGGGGGCAACAGCGGGGTCAAGGTGCAGCAAGGCAGCGGTGGCGAGTACGGCGGGACGGGCCGCGAAGACAGCAAGTCCAAGAAGAAGGGGCCAGCCGGCGGCGGCGATCCCAAGGGCGACGACCAAGGCACCGTCGCCAAGTGGGAGCCTCGCAGCGAGCTCTTCGTCAAGGACCCGCCGGTCACGCTCAAGGTGCCGGAGATCGAGTGCCCCGCGACCCGCGAGCTCGGGGTCGAGGGCAAGGTCGTGCTCCGGGTTCAGGTCCAGCGCGACGGCAAGGTCCGCAAGGTCAGCGTGGTCAAGGGCATCGGCCAAGGCTGCGACGAGGTCGCGATCAAGGCGCTGAAGAAGGCCCGATTCAAGGCTGCGGTGGGCACGAACGGACAAACCGTGGATTTCGAGCTGACCTACGACTACGTGTTCACGGTCAAGGACTGACCGACTCGCAATGCTCCTCGCTTCACAGGCGCGCGCTCGCGCTTGGCTGATCGGCTCGTGGCTCGCGCTGCTGGGCTTCGACGTGCGCGCGGCTCCGCCCGAGCCCGGCCCGCCCGAGCAACCCGAAGGTCCGGTTCCGCCCGAGCTGATCGAGCCGGTCACCTTCGAGTATCCGGCCGAGCTGCTCGATCGCGACCCGCCGCCGGGCGGACGGATCACCGTCCAGTACGTGGTCGGGACCGACGGCGTGCCCAAGGAGCTCGAGCTGCTCGAGAGCCCCGATCCCGAGCTCGGCGCGCTCGGCCTCGAGGTCGTCGGGCGGCTGCGCTATCGGCCCGCGACCTACCAAGGCGAGCTGGTCGAGGTCGTGCTCTCGCTCGGCTTCGACGTGGTCCCGCCGATGCCCGCCGAGCCCGAGCCCGACCCGCTGCTCGAGCCCGAGTCCGATCCGGAGTCCGAGCCCGACCCCGAGCCGGAGGTCGATCGCGGTCCAGTTCGCATCCGCGGGCGCCTGCGCGAGGCCGGTCAGCGCAGCGCGATCGAGGGCGCGACGCTGCTCGCGATCCCAGCCGGCGATCTCCCGGTCGGGCCGATCAAGACCACGCTCTATGAAGAGCCCAGCGATCCCGAGTGGCTGCTCGAGGTCCGCAGCGACGCCGAGGGTCGCTTCGCGCTGCGGGGCGTACCCGAGGGCAAGGTCCGGCTGATCGTGATCGCGCCCGGCTACGAGCGGACCGAGCAGGTCGTCGCGCTCGAGCCCGGCCGCGAGCTCGAGGTCAACCTCTGGCCACGGCGCAAGCCCAGCAACCCCTACCAGACCGTGGTCACGACCGAGCGCGAGCCGATGCCCGAGATCGTCGAGCGCTCGCTCTCGGTCGAGGAGATCAAGCAGGTCCCCGGCAGCCAGGGCGACGCGCTCAAGGCCGTGCTCAATTTTCCCGGCGTCGCGCGGGCGCCCTTCGGCTCGGGCTTGCTGGCGATCCGCGGCTCGGCGCCCGAGGACTCGGCGATCTTCTTCGGCTACCACGAGATCCCGATCCTCTATCACTTCGGTGGCATTCGCTCGGTCTTCGCGTCCGAGATCCTGGCCCAGATCGACTTCATCCCAGGCAACTTCGACGGCCGCTACGGCGACGCGATCGGCGGTGTGATCAACGTCCAGCCACGCAAGGGTCGACGCGACGGCTACCACGGCTTCATCGACACCAACTTGTTCGACACCGGCGCGCTGGTCGAGGGCCCGATCGCCAAGGGCAGCTTCATGGTCGCGGCCCGGCGCAGCTACATCGACTTTTTGCTGCCGCGGGTGATCCCGGCCGACGCCGGGCTCAACTTCGCGGTCGCGCCTCGCTACTGGGACTACCAGGCCTTCTTCGACTACCCCGTGTCCGAGGGCGAGCTCAGCGTCCGCGCCTTCGGCAGCGACGATCGGACCAAGCTGATCTTCTCGGGCGCCAACGATGATCCCGGGGCCGTCGACGACGTCCGCAACCGGGTCGAGACCAAGCAGTGGTTTCACCGGGTCGACCTCGTCTATCGCAAGCAAGTCGGGCCCTGGGAGCTGCTGGTCACCCCGGCCTATCGGCGCAGCAAGACCGCGCTCTCGATCTTCGACGTGCTCGAGCTCGACGTCGTCACCGACATCGTCAGCGGCCGGGCCGAGCTCAGCCAACAGCTCACGCCCAAGCTACGCTGGCGGATCGGGACCGAGGTCAACACGACCCGCTTCGGCATCGACGTGACCGCGCCGCTGACCACGACCGGCGGCTCGGGGGCCCCGGCTTCGTCGGCGATCTCGCGCTCGGTCACGGGCACGCTCTTTCGTGGTGCGCTCTACTCGACCGTGACGGTCGGGATCGGCGAGCGCGTGCTGCTCTATCCGGGCCTGCGCTTCGAGTGGTACGCCAACCCGCTCGATCGCGCCGCCGTCGATCCCCGGGTCCGCATGAGCGCCATCCTCGGCCCGAGCACCACGCTCAAGGCCGCGCTCGGGCTCTACACCCAGGGCATCCAACAGCCGGTTCAGCTCGACAGCCAGTTCGGCAACCCGCGCCTCGGTCTGCAGCGCTCGGTCCACGCCAGCCTCGGCATCGCGCAGAAGCTGCCCTGGGAGCTCGCGCTCGAGCTGACCGGTTACTACAAGGAGCTGTGGGATCTGGTCGTGCCCTCGAGCGACCTGGTCGTGCGCCAAGACGGCACGGTCGGGCCCGAGTCGTTCGCCAACCGCGGCAGCGGCCACATCTACGGCGGCGAGCTGCTGCTGCGCAAGAACCTGACCCGCAGCTTGTTCGGCTGGGTCTCCTACACCTTGTCTCGCAGCGTTCGCAGCGTCGGGCCCGGCGAGCCGCTGCGCCTCTTCGACTTCGATCAGACCCACATCCTGACCATCGTCGCCAGCGCTCGCTTGCCGCGTGGCTGGCAGATCGGCACCCGCTTTCGCCTCGTCTCGGGCAACCCGACCACGCCGATCACGGACGGCGTCTACGACGGCCAAGCCGACAGCTACCTGCCGCTGCAAGGCCCGCTCAACGGGTCGCGCCTGCCGGCCTTCCATCAGCTCGACCTGCGGATCGACAAGACCTGGACCTGGCCGGTCTTGCAGTTCTCGCTCTACGTCGACGTTCAGAACGTCTACAACCATCAGAACGTCGAGTTCCTCAATTTCGGCTACGATTTCCGGACCACGACGACCGTCAACTCGCTGCCGATCTTGCCCGCGCTGGGCCTGCGCCTCGAGTTCTAGTCCTGCCCGAGCTCTCACCGTGTCTGCTCCGCTTCACCTGCGCTCCTTCTCGCTCGCCTGCGTCGCGCTCGCGCTCGGCTGCGCGATGGATCTGCCCGAGCAGGGCTTGATCGTCAGCACCCGCGTGCTGGCGATCAAGACCAGCGTCACGATGCCGCTGATCCCCGATCCGGCCGACGCCGAGACCCCCAAGGCCCAGGCGCTGCCCTTCGAGAAGGTCAGCATCGAGCCCTTCTTGGTCGGACCCGAGGGACCCGTCGATCCCGACAGCATCGATCCGGTCTGGATCGCCTGCGAGCTGACCCTCGGCCAGGGCTTGTTCGCCTGCATCCAAGCCGCGATGCCGATCGCGCTCGACGAGATCCCCGAGTGCGTGGTGCCGAGCTTCGACGATCTCGGCGGCTTGGGCAGTCTTGGCATGGAAGGCGGGCTGCCCGAGTCGATCAGCCCCTGCATCATCGGCCGGACCGGCGTCCCCGAGTACACCGTGCCGCTCTCGGCCAACGTGTTCATCGGTGGCGCGGTCGAGATCACGATGATCGCCGGTTCGCCGACCGGGACCAGCACCGACGACTGCGCCCTGCAGCTGCTCCGCGGCGACTACGAGCTGCCCAACGACTGCATCTACGCGGTCCAGCGGCTCAACATCGGACCGATCGAGCAGCTGATCGCGCTCGCGGCCATGTTCGGGGTCCCGCTCGAGGGCTTCGAAGTCCCCGCGCCCGAGGACATCCCCGCGTCCGATCGCAACCCGCGGATCAGCGAGGTCCGGGTCAACCTGCAAGACCCCGAGGGCGAGCCGATCGGCGAGAGCACGCCGATCGAGCTCGGCGGCGTGTTCGAAGTCCCGCTCGGCCAAGTCCTGCGGGTCGACGTGGTCTCGCCCGCAGAGGACCTGCAGGTGTTCCGGGTCCCGATCAACAACGGCGAGAGCTACGAGGATCGCAGCGAGACCTACGCGGGCAGCTGGTTTCGGACCTGGGGCACCTTCTTGTCCAACAGCTCCGACGACCCCGAGAGCTACAACGAGTGGACCTTCCAGCCGGGCAACCAAGATCCCGAGGACGAGATCGCGCCGCCCGAGGATCGGGCGCTGCTCTACTACGTCGTTCGCGACGGTCGGCAGGGCGTGAACTGGTTTTGGTTCGAGGTCCAGACGACCGACCCCGAGCCCACGCCCTGAGACCCGAACGAACCAAAGCAAAAGGGCGCCCTCCTCGGAGAGCGCCCTTCGGCTTTCGAGCGGGTCGAGCTCAGTCCCAGCTCGAGCAGGTGGTCCCGTCGTCGCCGCTGAGCCAGTCGATGGTGGCCTTGGCCGAGTCGACCCACTCCTTGGGCGCGCCGAGGTCCCCGTAGGCGACGACCTCGAAGAGCTGCGTGGCGTAGCCACACTCGCCGAGTCCGACGTAGGCCGAGCCCGCCCAGTAGTAGACGTAGGCCAACCAAGGGTCGTTCCAGTACACGTCGGCGAACTCCGAGAAGTACTGGAGCGCGTCCCAGTAGTTGCCGAGCTCGTGGTCGGCGACGCCCATGAAGTAGAGCGCGTAGGCGACCTGCTTGTCGTTCGGGTACTGGGACTTGAACGCCGCGAAGCCGGCCTTGGACTCGGCGTACTTGCCGGCCTCGAACAGCTTGTAGGCGTCGTCGAAGAGCTCTTCCTTGGTCTTCGACTTGACCCCGCCGCCGGCCGAGTCGGTCCCGTTCGGCAGCATGTGCAGCTCGAACACGCCGATCTCGAGCGCCTCGTAAGACGCGGCCGCGAGCGCGAGGTCCTTGCTCTTCCAGGCCTCCCACTTGGTCGACTTGCCGCTGGTCGACTTGGCCCAGAGCCGGACCGTCTGGGCCTGCAACATGAAGGGCTTGTGGGTCGGGTCGTCGAGGTTGAGCGTCGCGCCCTTCTTGATCTTGTACTTGTTGGCCTTGGTCGACTTCCCGGGCGTGCCGGGCAGCCACTTGTCCTTGCCGTCGCGCTCGGTGAAGAACTGGACCGAGAGCTCGATGTCCTGGCCCGAGTCGTTGACGATCTTCAGGTTGCGCTCGTCGAAGACCTTGGGCTTGGGCCCGGCGTTCTGGTCGTTGCCCTTGGCGTTCTCGTCCTGCTCGACCATCGCCCAGGCGGCGTAGGAGCCGACGCTGTTGGACGCGTAGTCGATCCACATGTAGCCGCCCTCGCCCCAGTTGGTGCCCCACGAGTTGCGCAGCAGCCAGGCGTGCTTGCTGTCGTCCCAGCCGACCAACATGATCGCGTGGTTGACCCCGGTGTTGGACTTCTCGTCGAACACGCCGCCGCCGTAGGCGATGAAGGCCGGGGTCGCGGCCACGGCCGCCGTCAGCGGGCCGTACTTGCACATCGCGGCCTTCATCTCGTCGACCCCGGGCTGCATGTCGACCGCGTCGACCCAGCCCCAAGTCTCGACCTCGTAGGGCGTGGGGCCCTTGGCCTTGCACGACTGCTCGGTCGACTTGTAGGGCACGGAGTCCTCGAGCTGCAGGCCGTCCTTGCCGCCCGCCAACCACTCGTAGATCGGCGTGTACCAACCACCGGCACAGGTGCCGCCGCCCGAGCAGTCGAGCGCGTGCTGCTCGGCCATGTCGGTCGCGCCGCCGTTGATGATCGAGTTGCTGGCCTCGAGCGTGCCGACGGCCGCGAACACCCAGCAGCTGCCGCAGCCGCCCTGGTTGCGGATCGGCGTGAGGTACTGCTGCCAGGCGAAGGCGTCGGCCGAGGGCGAGCACATGTCGGCGAAGTCGGCGTTGCCGAGCGCCGAGGGCATGTCCGAGTTGCCCTTGCTCGCGCTGCCGACCGGGGCGCCGAGCCCGTTGGGCACCGCTCGCTTGCTCGCGCGGGCGACCTTCTTGGGCTCGGCCGTGGCCCGGGAGGCCGCGCGGACCATCAGGTTGCGGCCACCGATGGCCGCGCGCGCGCTGGCGTTTTGCTTGGCCGCGCCGACCAGGGGATCACCCGGGAGCGAGAGCCCGACCAGCTCCGCCATCGGCTTGTCCATCGCGTCGGTGTAGGCGACCTCGAACTTGAGGTCCTTCTTGGCGATCTCCTTGCGGAGCTTGTCGAGATCGTCCTTGACCCGCTTGGGGGCTTCCTTCTCGCGCTTCTCGAAGTGCGCGCGAGCGGGCGTCGGCGGCTTGGACTTGAGGTTCGCGCGAGCCGGCTGGCTCGGTCGCTTCAGCGGCGCTCGCTTGCTGTCGGTCTTGGCGGCGACCTTGGCCTTGGACTTGACCGCGGGCGGCTTGCCGGCGCGCAGCGGCGCTCGCTTGGGCGGTGGCTTGGCTTGCTTGCCTTCGACGGGAGCTCGGGCGGGCGGCTCGGACCGCGAAGGCGGAGCGAAGAGGAGGCCGAGACAGACCGCAGTCAGAGCGGCGTAGGGGATCTGCGACATGATGGGATGCTACCTGGTCCAGGGGGTTTGGGGATGCCGACCGAAGCGCTCGGGAGGACGGCAGACGAGACCTGGCGCTCGGACGATCGGCCTGGCGATTTGTTCGGTTCGCAGCCTCTGGGCTGCTAAGGTCGGCGGGCGCTCATGATGTTCGTTCACGAGTCCAACCTGGTACGCGCGCTATTGCTCGGGCTCGCTCTCTTGGTCCCCTTCGCGGTCCCGGGTCAGGCCGCGGCCCAATCGCCCGCCGCGGGTCCCGATGAAGCCGCGTGCCAGGGTAAGCAGAGCGGTGATGCCTGCACGCTGGTCAACGGCAACGCGGGCACCTGCGGACCGGGCACCTGCAGCCGGCTCGACTACTCGGGCGGCTCGCCGCCCAAGGCGACCGAAGAACCATGTACGGTCTGCGTCGTCGGCCATGGTGGCCCGCCAACGGCGTTGGGTGGAACGGGCGGGGCCGTCGACCCTGGTGAGCCCGAAGCCAGCAGTGGGTCGCCGAGCGCCGCGACCACGAAGGCGGTCGAAGACGCCGAGCCGCCCAAGACCTCGAGTCGATGCAGCGTGATCGATCGCTCGACGCCGAGCGATCTCGGTTGGCTCGGATTGTTCGCGCTCGGACTCGGGCTTCGTCGTCGACGATAGGCCTCCGTCGCGGCCGAAAAGCGTCATCTCCGCTGTTCTAAAACGCGTGAGCAGGCGCTATGAACATCGTTCTATAATGAATTCGGCAAGTCTTGCGTGATGGTCGCCGCCGTCCGCGTGCTAAGTAGGCCGACGCATGCTTGCCCTGCTTGCCGAGGAATATCCCAAGGTCGAATGGGACCTGCAGGTCCATGTCGGCTGGTTGTCGCTGGCGCTGCTGACCTTGTTCGCGGTCTGGGCGTGGAGCCGCTCGGAGTCGTTTCGCCGGGCCGTGTTCGCCCGCGAAGATCCCCGGCTCTTCGCGTTGATGCGGATCGTCCTGGGGCTCTTCACCATCCAATGCTTTTGGAACCTCGAGCCCTACTGGCGGATGCTGTGGAGCGACGAGGGCATCTTCGACCTCGAGCTCTCGCGCCAGCGGCTGGCCCGGGTCGAGCTCTCGGGCTGGACGGAGCTCGATGGCTTCCTCGACGGCTGGGCGGTCGCCCGCTTCTTGTGGGGCAAGCAGTCGCTCTTCTACTTCCACGGCAGCCCAGAGTTCGTCAACGGCTACATGGCCGTGTTCTTCGTCGTGCTGGCGCTCTACACGATCGGCTTTCGCTCGCGGGTGACGGGCCTCGTGTCGCTGATGATGATGAACGGGCTCTACAACCGCAACGGGTTGTATCTCGAGGGCACCGACACGGTGTTTCGCGTCGGCTGGTTCTTGATGATCTTCGCTCATGTCGACGCGGCCTGGAGCGTCGACAACGGGCTTCGTCGGCTGCGAGAGCGGCGACTCTTCAAGCAGTCGACGCCGAGCTTCGACTGGCTGCACCTCGGCGATCGCTCGCTGAGCTGGCTCTGGGGAGGGTTGTTCGCGGCTTGGTTCTGCCTGCTGACCGACCTGAGCTTGAAGTGGGTCGAGCTCGTCGTGCTGCTCGGCGTGGTCGTCAGCGCGATCATCGGGTGGGTCGAGCTGCAGCATCGCAAGGCCCGGGCGGCCGACGGCACGCTGGCCGAGTTCGACGCCAAGCGGACCAGCCCGAGCGGCGAGCCGATCCGCTTCCGGCTGATCCCCGCGTGGCCGCGCTACCTGCTGATCGCTCAGCTGGTCTGCATCTACATGTCGACGGGTCTGTACAAGACCGGCGACGTCTGGGACGCCGGCGACGCGCTCTATTACTCGCTCAACATGGACCACTTCTACCGCTTCGAAGGGTTCACGCAGTGGTTCAGCGCGTTGTTCTCGACGACGCTCTTCCGCTGGATGACCTGGGTGACGCTCTGGTGGGAGAAGCTCTTCGGCCTGGTCACGATCGGCATCGTGCTCGACTGGGGTCTGCGGCATCGCAACCAGCCCTGGTACCAGGCGATGGAAGCGGCCAAGTGGCGCAAGTGGCTGGGCCGCCTCGCGCTGATCGCCGCCTACGTGGTGATCTGGCAGATCGCGACCAACGCTTATCCCTGGTCGCTCCAGCTGAAGGACGGCGTCGCCAAGGATCCCGCCGCAGGGCTCGCGACCATCAACCGGTGGATGTTCGGCTACGTCCCGGCGATCGTCGTCGCTTGGTTCGTGCTCGGACGTTGGCCCTTGAAGATCCCGCGGCTGATCGCCCGGCGAAAGCGAGCGGTCGAGCCGGTGGTGATCGATCAGGAGTTCTTGCGCGCGTGGATCTTCGGCCGGCGAGTGTGGCTCTCGCTCGGGCTCTTCTTCCACGGCTTCCTGATCATCGGGATGAACATCGGCATGTTCCCCTTCATCATGCTGTGGGTCTACTTCGCGTTCTTCACCGCGAGCCCATGGTTGAAGCTGGCTCGCTGGAAGGTCCGAACGGCGCGGCGCTGGAAGGTCACCGCTTGGCTGGCGCCGGCCTGGATCGATCCGGCGATCGCCGACTCGCCGGCCAGCGAGTCCGGGGGCGTGGTCGAGACCGCCAAGCAGACGCTCGACCGCGATCCGAGCGGGCCTTGGTGGCTCGATCCCTGGCGGCTCTTGGTCGGGCCGCTCACCTTGCTGCGCCGACGCAGCCGGGCGGCGCTGGTCGAGATCGACGACGCGGCGCGCGAGCGAGGCGGGCGACTCCCCGACGCCTTGGTCCTGGTCATGCTCGGGGTCATCGTCTCGCTCGCGGTGATGCGTGGGCGCGAGGCCCAGTCGCCGACCGAGCGCACGGTCGGCAACACGACCTTCATCAGCGACGTGCGGACCCAGGAGGGGCCCGATCGCGAGGCCCAACGGACCGCGGCCAAAGAACGAGAAGCGCGGATCGAGGAGCTCGGCAAGGACACCAAGATCTGGGCGGCGTCGCTCTTGCTCTTCGCCTTGGTCGCGCACTTTCGCCGCCGTGATCCGCTCGACCGCGCCAGCGTGGCCGAGCGAAGCGACAAGGCCGGCTCGAGCGACAAGCCCGGCTCGAAGCCCGAGCCCGCGGTGATCGGCGAGCCCGTGTTGATCGGTGCGCCCTTCGTGCGCACGGCGGTGCTCGGGCTGATGCTCTGGCACAGCGGCGCGGTCGCGTCCTTGTTCACGCCGACCTACCCGATCACCGCGGCCTGGCGCGGCGAGGTCCGGCAGATCTTCGGCGAGTGGATCAACGGGACCAACACCTCGCAGAGCTGGAAGATGTTCGCGCCCAACCCCCCGCGCGGCAACGCGTTCATGCGCACGGTCGCGGTCGATCAAAACGGCGAAGAGTGGATGCTCGGCGGCGCGCTGGGCAACGACCACTTCGATGGCCGCAGCCGGGTGTTCTTCTGGAACGACCGGATGCGGAAGATGCATCGCCGGATGTCGGGCAAGAGCAAGTGGTATCTGCGCTACTGGGCCGAGTTCCACTGCCGCGAGTGGGCGCTCGAGCACGAGGGCGAGCTGCCCAAGGAGATCCAGATCATCGTGATCAAGACGCCGATCCCCAAGCCCGACAAGCTCGACGGGCCCTCGGATCCGCGCAAGCGCAAGGCCACCTTCAAGCTGATCGAGACCCAGTCGTGCGAGCCGAACGGCGACCTGACGCCGCTCATGAAGCAGCGCCGTGGGATCGAGCTCGACGAGCAGGACCTCGCCAAGCTCGAGGCCGACGCTCGCCAGCGTGAGCGAGAGGCCGAGACCAAGCGCCGCAACTGGGCCGCGCGAAAGGACTGGGGCGGCGATCCAGAGGCCTACAAGGCGCAACAGCTGAGCAAGCAGGCCGCGCAGCACAAGGGCGACGACGACGATGGCGGACCGGGTGACGAGGGGGGCTGATCGCGCGTTGATCGGCGCGGCCGTCTCGCGCAATCTTGGCGGGCTCGCCCTTCGCCGCATCCGCGAGACACTGCACTCCCTTTTGGGGCCGCTCGGCCCCCGCGACCCTGACCTGATTCCGCGAACCATGTCGAATTCGAAAGGCTGTTCATGAGCCCGGTGCTGACGCTGCTGGCGCTGGCGCCCCCCGCCGCCGCCGCTGCCAAGAAGGACATCGATGTGTCCGCACACATCGACGTCGCGACCCAGTCGCTGTGGATCGCCAGCGCGCTGATCGTGCTCTTCTTCGTGCTGCGGCCCGAGCTGTGGCGGAGGATCTGGTTCGCCCGCTTGGATCCGCGCCCGGCCGCGTTCGCCCGCATGGCGCTGGGCATCACCGCGCTGTGGACCTTCGCCGACTTGTTCGTCCTGCAGGGCGAGTGGTTGTTCACCGACCAAGGCCTGCTGCTGACCGATCAGGCTCGCAAGAACTACGGCGGCAAGCTGCGCACGCTCTGGGATCCCGAGCAGGGCTTCGAGAGCTGGAAAGACGTCCTGATGATGATGACGGATCGCTGGACGATCCTGCACATCCGCAGCGATCCGCCCTTTGTCTGGGCGATGTTCGGGGTGCTCTTCGCGTCCTGCTTCGCGATGATCGTCGGTTGGCGGACGCGGATCGCCACGTTCATGACGTGGTTCATGGTCCTGCAGGTCTACGGGTACACGCCGATCTACTACGCCGGCGGCGACACGGTCCTGCGGGTGATGTTGTTCCTCGGCATGTTCACCGATTGGGGCAAGGCCTACTCGGTCGACTCGTGGCGACGGCGTCGCAAGGCGATCCTGAACAAGGGCGCCAAGCAGGTGCCGGCGCTGCCGAAGATCCCGGCCTGGCCGCAGCGGCTCTTCATGTTGCAGCTGGCGTGCATCTACTGCGCGACCGGCCTGCTCAAGAGCGGCGACACTTGGGCCGACGGCAGCGCGCTCTACTACGCGCTCAACCTCGATCACTTCTACCGCGTGCCGATGCACCTGCTCGCGGCCTGGGCCCACGAGCTCTACATCACCCGCGTGATGACCTGGCTGGTCCACTGGTGGGAGATCCTGTTCCCGCTCGCGATCGTCGGCGAGGCGCTGCGCGGCTGGGACCACGACGTCGAGGCCAAGCAATGGACCGGCGTGGTCCCGCGCTGGACCCTCTACGCGCTGGTCGTCGGGACCTCGGCGCTGGCGGTCTGGACGGCGCCCGCGTGGGCCAAGACCGCGCCGATCTTCGTGCTCGCGCTGCTCTTGTTCGTCGATCGTCGGTGGATGAAGGCGGCCGACGAGTCGGGCAGGGGAGTGGTCGCCCAGACGATCCGCGCGCTCAGCTGGGCCTGCGTGATCGGGGTGTTCGCGGTCGCGTCCTACATCGCCTGGCTCGGGGTCTACTACTATTACGCGCCGGCCAAGAACGCGCCGGCGTGGCTGGCCAACAAGGAGCTGCTCGAGACGCTCGCGAGCGTCGGCGCGCTGGCGATCCCGCTCACGGCGATCCTGATCGTCGCGTCGACGCGGCGCTGGTTGCCGCGCGTCTACCTGTTCATCCGCGACTGGCTGCTCGGCAAGCGCTTTTGGCTGGTCGTCGGCTTCGGCATGCACTCGGGCATCGAGGTCTCGATGAACGTCGGGACCTTCGTGCAGGTGATGATCGCGGCCTACCCGATCTGGGTGTGGGGCAAGGACATCGACACGATGTGGCGCTTCTTGCTCTGGCCCGCGGCCAAGCCCGGCGAGGCTGGAAGGCCGGCGCTGCCGGCCAAGAAGTTGCCGCGCCTGCTCGCGCGTCTGGCCGCGCCCTGGCAGCGGATGAACCATCGCGTGCGGCCCAAGCCCTGGGTGGTCGTGCATGGTCCCGCCGAGCTGGCGATCCGTCGCGCTGCGCTGCTGCGCTGCTGGGATCTCGCCGAGCGGATCGAATTCGAACTCGATGCCGAGCGCGAGGGCGAGGGCGTTGCGGTGCGAGATCAGCAGGGCAAGCTGCACACGGGCCCGCAGGTCGGGCGTGCGTTGATCTCGCTGTTGCCGGGTCTGTGGTGGCTCTGGCCCATCCGCTGGGTGCCGGGCGTGAACCGGCTGGCCTTGGCGATCCTGCGTCAGCGACTCTCCGCCTGACGTCAGCTCACGTTCTCGGGTCGACGAGGCGGGCGGGTTTTCTCGCTCGCGAGCCAAGGGTCTTGTTGCCCGTGCTTCGACGCCTGAGCTACCCTGAGAGACACCGGGGCGAGGCACCCCGCAGCGAGAAGTTCAGAGATGTCGACAAAACTGTTCGTCGGCGGGCTCCCCTGGGCCATGGATACCCAGCGCCTGAAGGAAGTCTTCGCCGAGTTTGGTGACCTGGTCGATGCCCGCGTCATCACCGACCGCGAGACGGGTCGGTCGCGTGGCTTCGGCTTCGTCACCTTTGGTAGCCCCGAGGCGACCGAGCGTGCAATCACGCTCGATGGACAAGAAGTGGATGGTCGACGCATTCGCGTCGATCGTGCGCAAGAGAAGGAGAGGCCTTCGCGTCCTCCAGGTCCCGGCGGTCCTCGGCCCATGCGACCCGAAGGTGAAGGCGGCGGACCGCCGCGCTCCTTCGACGGTCCTCCGCGTGCTCCGGCTGCGGCACCGAGTCTGGGCCCGAACAAGCCCAAGGCCGGCGCAGCCGGTCGTGATCGCGGCGGCGGTGCTGGTGGCGAGGGCGGCGACGACTTCCGACGCAAGCCCGACAAGGCTGGACGTGGCCGTCGCAAAGGCGGGCGCGGTGGTCGTGGCGGCGGCGGCGAGGGCGGCGGCAGCGACTTCGACGACTACGACTACTGAGTCGCCGCGCTCCAGCAGGAGTTGATCAAGCTCGATCATGCGCTCGCTCGTGGTCGCGTAGAATGCTCGCGTGACGGCGTCGATCGGTCTGCTCTCGTTCGTGCTCATGGGTCCGCCCGAGGACCCGAGCCAAGCCATGCCCGACGACGCCGCGCTCGCGGGCGATCCGGCCGAGCCGGCGCCGGTCGATTCGGAGCCCGTGATCCGCGATCCCGACGCGGTCGTTGCGGAGCCGCGACCCGGTGGCTTTGGCTCGGTCTCCAACGTCCAGACCGAGTCCGATGTCCATGTCGTGGGGCCCGATCCGGCCCTCGACGAGGAGGCCGAGGAGGGCCGACGCAGCGAGGTCGGCGGTCGGGTGAGCGTCGGCTTTGGCCAGACCGACGTCCGCAACGATCGCGCGTGGGACCACGCAGGCGCGGCCTTGGGCGCGGTCTTGCAGTGGTACCCCTACGTGACGCCGCGTCGGCACGCGTTCGGGATCGGGGTCGAGCTCGGCTACAGCTACCAGGGCTTGATCCGCAACAAGCTACCGGCGCTGACCGACGCGCCCTTCGCCAAGTCGAAGGTTCAGCAGCACTTCGTCGACCTCGGGCTGGCGCTGCTGCTGCGTCCACACCCCGAGTGGTTCTCGATCCAGCCGACCGCCTCGATCGGGTTCGCGTTCTACACCGGCAACCAGATCTACGCGCGAGAGCAACGGGCCGAGCTACCGGGCCGCAGCAGCGCGTTGGGGGTCGCGACCACGCTCGCGCTGTGCACCGCTTGGGACATCGTCTGCGTGGTCGGGGGCTACCGCTGGACCGACGGGCTGGACGGCGCGGCCGCGCTCGACGGGCAGCGCTTTCGGATCCCGACGGGCACCTGGCACGTCGGGCTGGGCTTCGACGTCCTGCGCGTGATGACTCGGCTCAACGAAGGCCCGAGCGCGCGCTGATCGAGCTCAGGCGAGCGCACTCCTCAGGCGAGCGCACTCCTCAGGCGAGCGCACTCCTCAGGCGAGCGCAGCTCGGATCCGCGTGGTGATCTCGTCGGGCTTGCCCTCGCCGTCGACCCGACGCAGCAGCCCCGCCTGCTCGTAGAAGGGCACGATCGGGGCGGTCTCGGCGTGATACTTGTCGAGCCGCTCGCGGCAGGCTTCGGCCGTGTCGTCGGCGCGATGGACGAGGCGGGCGAGCACCGCGACGTCGGTCGGCGGGTTGAAGACCAGGTGATGGATGGCTCCCGTCACCGGGTCCTGACGGCGGTGGATGATCCGCGCCTCGATCTTCTCGTCGGGCACTTCGATCAACACGACCGCGTCGAGCTCGATGTTGGCCTCGCGCATGGCGAGGTCGAGCGCCTCGGCCTGGGGTCGCGTGCGTGGGAAGCCGTCGAGCATGAAGCCCTTCGCGCAGTCGGGCGCGGCGATCCGCTCGAGGACCATGCCGATCACGACCGAGTCGGGCACCAAGGCGCCCGCCTTCATGAACGCGTCCGCCTGCTTGCCCAGCTCCGTCCCCGCTGCGACCGCGCTGCGCAGCATGTCCCCGGTGGAGATGTGGGGGATTCCATAGGTCTGGACGAGTCGGGCTGCTTGGGTGCCTTTGCCGGCCCCGGGGGGCCCTACCAGGATCAGTCGCATGAAGGTCTCGCTGCTCGGTTGGGTTGGAGGGCTGCGGGGCTCGTCGCCCTTGGCGCAGATGGGCCGCGAGGTTCGCATGCACCTCGGGCGCTCGCAAGCGCTCGCGGGGCCAACCAATGCCGCACGACCGAGTTGCGAGGGTTGCGAGAGCGCGCGGAGTCGAGCGAGCGCCGGCTCGACGTTGCGAGCATCGGCCGAAAATTCCGGGCACGCAGATCGAGTTTCGACGCGGGTCGGCGCCGCGATTTTTGTGGAGTCCCAACCATCGCCTGCCCTAAGCTGAGTTCATGCAGCGTCGTAAGCTTGGGTTGTTCGCGATCTCGCTCTTGGGCTTGTCTGCTTGTCCCTCCAACGACACTGGGGTCAACGACACGACCTTCTCGAGCGGGGGCACGGCCGACGAAGTCGGGACCAGCGAGACCAACGGCGGGTCCGAGAGCGCGTCGAGCAGCGCGACCGACTCGACCACGGATTCGACCAGCAGCGACTCGAGCTCGAGCGACACCAACGACACCAGCGACACCACGACCGACTCGACGACCGGCGACGTGCCTTGCATGAGCGACGCCGACTGCGTCGACGATCCGGATGGCCCGGTCTGCTCGGGCGATGGCGCGTGTGTGCCCTGCACGCCCGAGAACGACGTGTGCGAGATCGGCTACTACTGCACCGCCGACGACGAGTGCGTGGTCGGCTGTGCGATCGACGAGGACTGCCCCAACGGGTTGGTCTGCGGGCCCGACAACGCATGCACGGGCTGCGTCATGGATGCCAACTGCGCGCTCGGTTCGTTGTGCATGGACGGCGACTGCGTGCCGGGCTGCACCGACCAGCAGCCCTGCCCGAACATGCTCGCGTGCTGCTCGGGCGACTGCGTCGATCCGCTCAACGACTTCGACTTCTGTGGCGGCTGCGATGCCGATCCTTGCCCGGACTTCCCCAACGCGACCGACGTCTGCGAGATGGGCGTCTGTGCGCTGGGTGACTGCGATCCGGGCTGGAACGACTGCAACGGGGTCCAGGCCGACGGCTGCGAGACCCAGTCGGCCTGCGCCTGCATGCCGGGCTCGCAGATCTCTTGCTACTCCGGCTTCCCGGCCAACACCGAGGGCGTCGGCCTCTGCCACGCGGGCCAGCGGACCTGCAACGCGATGGGCACCGGCTACGGCGCGTGCGTGGGTGAGGTCATCCCGGCCAACGAGATCTGCAGCAACGGCCAAGACGAGAACTGCAACGGCCAGGCCGACGAGAACCCCGACCTCGACCTCGACGGCTGGGGCGCGTGCAACAACGACTGCTGCGACCAGATCAGCCCCGACTGCATCACGCCTGCGCTGGTCAACCCGGGCGCCTTCGAAGTCGCGGGCGACTTGGTCGACAACGACTGCGACGGCCAGATCGACAACGTGCTCGCGCTCTGCGACGCGGGCTTGGCCAGCAACGACGCCAACCCGCTCAACTACGCCAAGGCGATCGATCTGTGCCAGTTCACGACCGAGAACCCGCCGCTCGCTCAGAAGATCTGGGGCGTGATCTCGGGCAACTTCTTCCTGGCGAGCGGCGCGGGCAACCCCGCGGCCAACTCGCGTTCGATCCGGCCGCAGTTCGGCACCAACGTGCTGCCGCAGGCCGGCCAGCGGCTCGCGCTGCTCTCGAGCGGCAACGCCTCGTACCCGGGCGCAGCGGGCAACCCCGCCTATGCTGCTTGGCAGACCGGGACCAACACGGGCACCTCCAGCACCGCCCCGGCCGACTGGCTCGCGGCCAACGGCAATCAGTTCCCCAACGCGCCTGGCTGCCCGGCCGCTGGCGGCACGACGGCCTACAACCCGATGATGCTCAAGCTGCGCATCCGGGTCCCGACCAACGCCAACTCGTTCTCGACCAAGATGAACTTCTTCTCGGCCGAGTACCCCGAGTACGTGTGCACCTCGTTCAACGACCTGGTCGTCACGCTGGTCGACTCGACCGACAACGGCAACCCGACCGACAAGAACATCGCGGTCTACACGGCGATGAACAACCAGAAGTACCCGATCGGCGTCAACCTGGTGAAGGCCGCCGCGGGTCTGTTCAGCCAGTGCCAGAACGGCACGATCAGCCAGTGCGGCGCACCGAGCAACTACAACGGCTGTCAGGCCACCACGCAGTTGGTCGGCACCGGCTTCAACACCAACATCGCCTCGGGCTGCGGTGACAACGGCTTCATGGGCGGCGGCACTGGCTGGCTGACCATGTCCGGCAACGTCACGCCGGGCGAGACCATGGAGATCCGCTTCGTGATCTGGGACGTCGGCGATCAACTCTGGGACTCCGCCGTCGTGTTCGACAACTGGCAGTGGTCGGTCCAGGCCGCCCAGCCCGGCGTCACCCCGGGCTGATGCCCGAGTTCGACGAGTCCGAGATCCGGCGGATCCTGCTCGAACACCAGCTGCTCTTCACCGAGGCCCAGACCTGCGCGCGCTGGGGCCTCGGCGTCTCGGTCTTGCGCAAGTGGAAGCGCGAGCGCAAGCCCTGGCGCGTCGGCCCGGGCCCGCGCGAGTGGCTGATCGTCGCGATCTACCAAGCTGGCGAGCAAGCTGGCGAGCGCGAGCAGAGCGTCGTGGCCTCGGAGCTGATCGGCTGGATCGACTACCACGATCACGCGGTCTACTCGGAGGCCGAGATCGCGGCCTGGCTCGACGACCTGGTTCGCGAGGGCATCGCCGAGCGCGTCGGCGAGCGCTGGCGCTACGCCACCTCGCGCTGGGTCGAGGGCCGGCGCTTCGTGTTCTGAAGCCGCCGAGATCAGGGCGACGAGATCAGGGCGCGTTGACGATCAGCGGCTTGACCCCGGGCGGCTCGATCCGACCGGCCTTGAGCGCCTCGATCGCCTCTTTGGCGATCACCGGGAACCACGAGAAGAACACCGGCAGCTGGAGCTTCTGCTCGTCGCTGAGGTAGTCGAAGTTCGAACCGCGATCGTTGACCTCCCAGAACTCGCGGGTCCGCAGGGCCGCGAGCTCCTGCCAGATCCCGCGCAGGCGTTCGGCCGGCTCGTTCTTCATGTCGACCTGGATCCGTCGGGCGTCGGTCTCGGAGCCGTGCAGCAGGTAGGTGCAGGCGAGCTTGACCTGGGCGCGTCGAACCCCGCGCAGGGTCGTCTCGGACCCACCCTCGGCGCTGTCGTCGACCCGAAGGAAGGTCTCGAGCAGCTCGCCGTGGAAGTCGCTCTGGGTGTGGAAGGCCTTGACGCACATCGCACCGACGTCGTGGGCGATGACCTCGGTGATGAAGACCATCCCGCGACCGAAGGCGATGCCCGAGTAGTAGCGCATGTAGCGGGCGATATCGAGGCCGCGCTGCTCGAGCTCGCTGAGGTCGCCCGCTGGACGACCGGCCGCGACCGTCATCGTCGAGGTCATGCTCATCGGCTGATCCATGATGAGGTCGGCCGGGTCGGTCTCGGCGTGCTCGAGCACGTACTCGCTGAGCTGCCGGTACTGGTGCAGGATGTTGTAGCAGGTGCGGATGTCGTTGGCGTTGATGGTCGCGCGCAGGTAGGTGTTGAAGAACTTGATCGCGAGGTCGAGCGCCGGCAGGTCACCGTGGCGGGCCGCCGCCTCGCCGAGCCGCCGCGTGTTGATCGCGATCAGGTAGCAGAGGTCCTTCATGCGATCGAGGCCCTCGCCGTAGAGCATCTGGTACTGGCGCAGGATCTTCCACTCGAGCCAGGTCCCGCGCCCGCGCAGGTCGTCGATCGCTTCGTCGGAGAGGCTGACGAAGTCGGGGCTCTGCCGGTTCCACTCGGGGATCGAGTGCCAGGACTGGACCATGCCGGCCTTGGTGTCGCCGTAGTAGATGGCGTAGTTGCACAACGCGTTGGTCGCACTCGAGGCGATGTTCTTGTCCTTTTGTTGGACCGCGTTGAGCCCGATGTTGGCGAGGTGCTCGACCGCCTGGGTGGCCTCGCGCTGGCGCGTGCCGACCGAGGATCGGATCCGGCCGCGGTAGGGGGTCGAGACCGCGAGGCCGTCGGTCGTGATCCGGCTGATGATCGAGTCGGGCTCGAGGAAATTGAACACGAACGAGAAGTAGGGGAAGAGCAGCAGCAAGCTGGCGCTCATCACCATCATCGACATGAACACGCCCCAGTGCAGGATCGAGCCCTCGCCGATCGCGAAGTTGACCCAGAGCACGAACACGTTGCAGACGACGAAGAAGCCGAGCACCAGCAGGTTGGTGCGCGCGCGAAAGAAGAGCGAGGTGACGATCGGCGTGAAGCGGGTCGCGGCCAGCTGGACGATGATGCTCGAGACCGTCAGCGCCAGCCCGAGCACCGCGGCCATGACCTCGCCGAGGCTGCCGAGCGTGTTGCGGGCCTGGTCGAGGTTCTGGGTCTGGAGCGACTCGAACACGCCGCCGAGGCTGAAGCTGCCGTCGCGCGAGCCGATCGAGTCGAGGATGATCGCCAGCGCGAAGAGCAGCCCGGCGAAGGTGCCGACCGCGGTGAAGGGGATCAGCCAGCCGCTCAGCGGGAGGCGCAGCTGCTTTTGGCGCTGCTCGATCAGCACGAGCGGATCGAGCCGCACATGCGAGATCGAGCCGGTCACGTGCTCGCTGCTCACCACCGGATGGTCTCGACCCTCGCTCACGGCACGCGACGGTAGCAGATGCTCCGCTCGCGGGGGTAGCATCGCGCCAATGCTCCTCGCCCTCGACGTCGGCAACACCAACACCTCGATCGGCGTGTTCGAGGGCGATCAGCTGCGCTGCGAGCTGCGCCTGGAGACCCGGCGCAACTGGACCCGCGACGAGGTCGCGATCATGCTCGAGCGGGCGCTGGCGTTGCAGGGCTACGGATTCGCCGCGATCTCGGCCTCGGTCGTCGCCTGCGTGGTCCCCTCGGCGCTCGGCCCCTTGGTCGACGGGCTCGAGCGCTACGTCGAAGCCGAGGTCCTGGTCGTCGGGCCGGGCGTCAAGACCGGCATGCCGGTCCTCTACGAGCCGCCCAAGGACGTCGGCGCCGATCGGATCGTCGCCGCGATCGCGGCCCACGAATTTCACGCTCGAGCGCCGGGCGGCGAGGGGGACCCGGGCGCCGTGATCGTCGTCGACTTCGGCACCGCGACCACCTTCGACGTCGTCTCACCCAAGCCCGAGTACCTCGGTGGCGTCATCGCTCCCGGCGTGGGCATCAGCGCCGACGCGCTCTTCCAACGGGCAGCTCGGCTGCCGCGAGTCGACGTCGCCAAGCCCGAGGCCGTCGTCGGTCGCAACACCGTCTGCGCGATCCAGTCGGGGCTTTTTTACGGCTACGTCGCGCTGGTCGAGGGCCTGCTCGCGCGGATCCGCGGCTCGATCGAGTGGCCGGCTCGCGTGGTCGCGACGGGGGGGCTGGCTCGGAAGATCGCGTACGAGACCACGGCGATCGATGTCGTCGATGATAACTTGATGCTCGAGGGGCTGCGGCTGATCTGGCAGCGGAATCTCAAGTAGGGAGGCCGGCCGCCGGCCTCCCCCTCGAGCTTCGCTCGAGGAACCCCCTCCTCGCGGCCCTGTAGACTGGAGATTGCGTGGTGCCCCTGCTCGGGCCGGCGCGATCGGTCGGGACCGACGACGCGGATCTCGGGGGTCGTCTCCCGCACACCGCCGATCCGGAGCATGGTCAGCCCTTCTTGCTCTCGTCGGTGATCCCGGATTTGGCCAGCCAGGCTTGCAGCAGCTCGAAGAGCTTCGGGCTCAGCCCGGCGTGCTCGCGCAGGTACTCGAGGTAGCCGCGGATCGCCCCGAAGAACCGTGGGCCTTCTCTTGCTCGCGCTCCAGGCCGCGCAGGTCGGTGGGCTTGATCTTTCGGTCATGGCACGCCCCGAATCGTGTCGCGGGTCACGATCGCGATCTGGTTGTGGAGGTGGGTTTGCAGCGTGTGACCGCGACGCGGACGATCCTCGGGGTCGCGGGCGTGGGCTTGACCGTGCGGGGATCGGACCGCGCGGGTGTCCACCAGATCCACCACACTTCTGGCGACCTGCTCGGCTCGCTCAAGCGCGAGCGCGACGAAGCCATGACCGTCACGCAAGAGACGGTCCGCTTGGTGCCCGATCTCTTCGCGGTCGCGAGCAAGGTGATCCACGAGTCGCTCGAGCAGCACCGCGAGCAAGTCCGCGAGACCCTCGACAGCGCCAACGGCAACCGGGAGTTCGAAGTGCGAGCCTACGATCCGCCACGAGCGAAC
>JAMHUH010000162.1:0-8435 GCA_035904925.1 Nannocystaceae bacterium | reverse complement strand
CCGCCCAAGTGCAAGGAGGACCTCGACGAGGACGGGGTGCCCTTCTCTTGCGACAACGCCGACGACTACCCCAACGCCGATCAGTCGGATCAGGACTACGACCACTTCGGCGACGTCGAGGACCTGTGTGTGCTGACGCCGACGCTGTCGAATACGGGCGACGCCGACAGCGACGGGGTCGGCAACGAGTGCGACGTGTGTCGCAAGCAGCCGAGCTACTACAACGACATGGGCGCGGGCCTGCCCCTCGACGCGCGCTACTGGGTCCGCGCCGGCAACTCGCAGGCCGACAGCGATCGCGACGGGATCGGTGACCTCTGCGACAACTGCGTGGCGATGGCCAACTGTGGGATCTTCGGCGTCGACTTGGTCCCGCACGAAGTCGGTGTGCCCGTGCCCGATGGCCAGCCGGGCGTGTGCCAGCAGGACGTCGACGCCAACCTGATCGGGGACGCCTGCGCCGACCAGGACAACCCCGACGCCGCCGGCCCGGTCGGGCTGACCAACACCGACGACTTCGATCAAGACGGCCTGATCAACGCCGAGGACCTGTGCCCGCGCCAGCCGATCGAGCGGCTCGTCTGCACCAGCGACGACGAGTGCGGGGCCAACCGGACCTGTGCGGCGACGCCAGCCCACGACGGTCTGCGCTACTGCAACCACCTCGACTCGGACGACGACACGGTCGGCGACGTCTGCGACTCGTGCCGCTACGTCGCCAACCCGATGCAGACGATGGACGGCGGCGCGCAAGCGGACGACTTGGACGACGACGGCGTCGGCAACGTGTGCGAGACCGCGACCGCCTGCAAGGACCGCAGCGATCCGGCCCCTCTTGGCTTCTTCGCGGTCGCGGTCGATGGGCTCTGCTGCACGAGCGAGTATCCGGGCGACGGCGCGTACGTGCTGAACGACGACGGCAGCTGGGGCTGCGAGGGTCGGTGTGATCCCGACGGCTTCCCGATCATGGCCAACTGCGCCGACGAGGCCAACCCGAACAAAGACCTGCCCGACGGGAGCAAGTGCCGACCCCTGCCCGAGGCGGTGCTCACTCGCGAGGGCGTGGCGATCCTGCCGCCCGGTTGCGAGGTCGCGCTGGCGCAAGCAGGGCTCTGCGATCCCCAGGATCCCGATTGCCCCGTGGACCAAGCCAACCGTCGTTTGACGCTCGCAGACGTGCCGGATCCCGACACGCTGTGGGGGATGATGTGCTCGCTGCCGCAGTGGGATCAGGACTTCGACGGGCTCGGCGACGCCTGCGACCTGTGCCCCTACCGCTTCGATCCCACCAACGCGATCTACATCGATCCGGTGACCAACAAGGAGTACGCCAACCGGGGTCGCTACTGCAACGGCGACTACTCGCCCGACGCGACATGCGACATGGCGCCGGGCGAGGACGAGACCGACACCGGCGAGACCAGCTCGGGCAGCGAGTCTGGCTGAGCTACTGCGTCTCGCTCTCGAGCGTGGCGAGCATTCGCTCGAAGATCGGTCGACGATCGGGCCGAGCCTTGCGGGCCGCCCGGTGAAGCTCCGGGACGATCGCCGAACCCCAGGCCAAGAGCGCCTGCTCGGCGGCGTCGCGCAGCTTGGCGTCGGTGTCGACCAGGTAGCCGAGCAAGCGCGGGAGGCCTGGTTCGTAGTGACCATGGGCGATGGAAGCGATCAGCGAGACGATCACGTCGCGCCGGGTCTCGACCTCGAGCAGCGCGACGCTGGCCGCCAAGCTGCGCTCGCGTGGTGCGACCCTTCGCAGCGCTCGCAGGGCCGCGCTGCGCAGCTTGGGCCGACGATCGAGGGTGAAGGGCTCGATCGCGTCGGCGCCTCGCTCCTCGAATCGGGTCAGGGCATGGATCGCCCGCACGGCCAGGCCCTCGTCGACCTTGCGATCGCGGATCAGCGCGACCAGGTCGTCGAGGCTGCGTTCGGCGATCGGATCGACGAGCGGCTTGGCCTGCGCGGGCTCGGCCGCGTGGAGGCGCTCGAGCAGGGCCGCGACTTCGTCGGGTGCTCGGGCGCCGACGAGCTCGATCGCGCTGCGCATGGCCAGGCTGGGCCGCAGCGGCGTCGTCGGATCGGCGACGAGCTTGGCCGCGAGCAGGCGAAAGAGCGAAGGGTCGCCGAGCTCCATTCGAGCGCTGGCCTCGGGCAGCAGCAGGTCCTCGTCGAGCGAGCGTAGCAGCGCCTCGGCGCCCGCTTCACCGCGCTCCCACGCCGCGATCCAGGCCGGCAGGAAGCTGCGCCGCTGCTGCGTGTCGAAGCCGGGGATCAACGCTCGAGCGCGGCTCCAGACGGCCGCGCGAGCGTCGGTGGGCCAGGCCTCGAGCGTGCGCGCGAGGGTCGAGAGCGAGGTCGCGTCGAGCTGCACTTCGCCCGCGAGGTAGGCCGCGAGCACCCGCGCCCAGGCGTCGTCGACATGCCGGGCGTCGGGCCAGGCGAGGATCCGGGCGGCGGCGAGGCTGCGTTCGTGGGGATCGCTCGAGCTCTCGCCGCGGACGCGCGCGAGCAGGGCGTCGAGATCCTCGCGCGAGCGGGGCAGGGCGCTCGGCTTGGGCCGCTCGGCCTCGGGTCGCGGGGGCAGCTCGAGCGCGGGCGAGTCGAGCGGACGAGCTTCGAGCATGGCGTCGATCCAGGCCTCGGCTGCGGCGGTGTCGAGTCGATACCAGCGCTTGGCCTGCTCGCGCAGCTCGTCGAGCGCGGCGGCGGCCGAGACTCCGAGCTGCTGAACCTCGTCGGCGCTCGGCTTGGGGATTGCGAAGGCGAGGCCGAGCAGCTGCTCGCTCTCGGCCGCGAGCGTGGGTCCGAGCTTGCACGCGTCGAGGCAGGCGCACAGATCCTCGCGCTCGCGCAGGGCTCCGAGCTTGCCGAGCAAGCCATAGCGGCGCAGGCCGCCGACGCTCGGATCGAGCGCAAGCCTGCGCAAGATAGCGAGCCCGCGGCTGCGCAGGCCGAGCCCGACCTGCGCGGGCGCAAGGCAGCGCTCGAGGAAGTCCGCGACGACGCCGGGCTCGAGCGCCTCGCAGCGGGCTTCGGTCGCGCCGAGGATCGCGTCGAGCAGCTCGGGCTCGCGGGTCTGCTCGGGCGTCGTGGCTTCGAGCACGAGGTCGAGGGCCGCGGCGGCCTGCTCGGGCGTCGGGTCGCCGCCGAGCCAGCGCAGCCACTCGACCAAGCTCGCGCGGACGATCGCGAGGATAGCCGCGTTGTCGCGGCTCGACTTCGCGTGCGTCCGCGCCTCGAGCAGCTCGATCGCCGCCTCGGCGCCGAAGCCTTCGAGCCGAAGCCGGCGCGCGGGGTCCTCGACCTTGGTGGCCCTGCGTAGCTTGGCCCGATGCAGCGCGGCCGCGAGCGCCTCGGGGCTCGCGTCGGCGAGGCCCAGCTCGCCCGCGAGCGCGGCCTCGACCAGCTCGAGTCGGACCGGCCGCTGCGAGCGAGCCAAGCGAAGCAGCGCGCGCAGGCTCAACATGCCGCTCAGCGCCTCGCGCAGGAGCCCGCGAGCCCGACGATCTTCGCTGGCCTCGATCGCGTCGATCAAGCTGGCTGCGGCGCCGCGATCGAGCACGGCGCGCAAGGCCGCGAGCAGCTGGGTGCGAAAGCCAGGGTTGTCGTGCCGCGCGAGCCAGTCGATCAGGGCGGGCACGCAGCGAAGGCTGCCGACCTCGACCAACGCGGCCGCGGCCTCCTTCTTGATCCCCATCTCGGGGTGCGCGAGCGCGGCGATGACCATGGGCTCGGCCCAGCGCGCGGCCAGGCTGGCCACGCCGAGCAAGGCCTGGCGCAGGACTCGGGGATCGCTGGCGTTCGAGAGCCGCCCGATCGAGCGCTCGAGCCCGCGCGCACCCTCGCCCGCGGCCACGATCGCCTCCAAGGCGGCGCGCTGAACCTCGGGATCGCGCTCGCGCCAGAACGCCTCGATCTGGCGCAGCGAGGCCCCGCTCGGCTCGTGCCGGCCGATCGTCTCGAGCAAGGCCACGCAGATCGGCGCGCTCGGGTGCTCGCGCAGCCAGTCGATCGCGAGGGCCAAGACCAGCTCGCGCCCGGTGTCGGGCGCGTCGTCGATCCAGCGCCGCACGCAGCGAGCGTCGGCGATCAGAGTGCGGCCGTAGCGGTAGATCAGCTGCTCGAGCGCGGGCATGCGGACCCGCTTGATCGTGAAGTCGCCCGCGAGCGCCTCGGCCACGTAGTCGCTGAAGATCGCCCGAAAGCGGCGGGTGATCTCGGGCAGCGCCGCGACGCTGCCCGACTCGCACAGGACCCGCAGCGCGACGAGGGGATCGATCGCGTGTACGGACCCGGTAAGCCAGGGCGCGTCGCCGAGGATCGCGGCCGCTCGATCGTCGCGGGCGGCTCGTCGGCTCGGCTCGAGCAAGCCGGCCTCGTGCGGGCCGAGCCGCTCGCACAGCTCGCGCAGCAGCGTGCTTCGGTCGCGGCTCAGCGCCCACAGAGCCTCGTTGGCGGCGCTGCGAAGCCGAGTCGGGCAGCTCGGATCTTCGATCTTCGCACGCAGCCGGGCGATCGACGCCTCGCCGCCCTTGACCCGAAGCGCCGCGATCACGGGCTCGGGGATTCGTTCGAGCCACGCGAGCAGGGCCGCTTCGTCGTCGAATTCGGGCGAGCGTCCGGCGGCCTCGACCAGCGCGATCGCGATTCGAGTGTCGGTGGTCGCCCGCAGGCGCTCGGCGATCAACGCGTGTGCGCCGGTGTCGACGCTCGCGGCCAGGATCGCGGCCCGCCGGATCCCGCGGCGATCGTCGGCGGGCAGCTCGGCGAGCGCGGCGATCAGCGCGGCGCGGGCGATGTGGGCGACGCGGACCAGCAGCTCGCCGGTCCAGCCCTCGTGCGCGTCGAAGGCCGCGAGCAAGTCGGGGATCGCGGCCGCCCGAACGAAGACGCCGCGTCGGTGGGCCTCGAGCAAGAACACGCGCACGCATGCGCCGAAGCGGAGCGGGTCGGCGCAGGCCAGCGCGAGCGAGGGCTCGAGGTCCTCGGCGCTCGCGAGCGGTCCGAGGGCCGTGATCGCGGCCTCGCGTCGGGGCCCGCTTCGGCTTGGATCGAAGCCAACCTCGACCAGCCACGCGCGGGCTCCTGCGTCGCGAGCCAAGGTCACGCAGGCGTTGGCGACCTCGTCGTCGTCATCGTCGAGCCCCGCGCGAACGACTCGCTCGCGCTCAGCCTCGAGCCGCGGCGCGACCCTGACCGAGCCCGACGCGACCAAGCCCGCGAACGCGGCTCGGCGCACGCTCGGCGCTTCGTCGCGAGTCAGGCGCAGCAGGCAGGTCTGGGCGAGCTCGGCCGTGATCGCGAGCTCGTCGACGGCCGCTCGAACCAGCCCGAGCGCGCGGATCCGAAGCCGCGGATCACGAGCGCGGGTCATGGCCTCGAACAGCGCGGAGGGATCGCCGACCTCGAGCGGCGACCAGCCCGTCAGCGCGCGCAAGAGCAGGCTCTCGTCGATGCCAGAGAACGAGTCGAGCTCGATCGCGCCGGCCGTGAGCTGGACTCGCAGCCACTCGACCTGCAGCCGAGGCGCGAGCGCGTCGAGCCGCTCGGGGATCCGCGGACCGTGGTGGGCGAGCGAGAGCGCGAGCTCGGCCAGCGCGAGCCCGACCTCGGGCGCGAGGGCCTCGACGCGCCGCGGCAGCGCGCTCGCGATCGCCGACACGCGCTCGGGCGCGTCGCAGCTGGGCAGCGCCAGCGCGATTGCGTGCAGCCGCTCGAGCGCTTCGGGCGGGCCGAGGCTGGCGAGTCGAGCGAAGGTCTCCGCGGCGTGGTCGAGGGCGGAGATCGGGAGCATCCGCGTGACTCTAACCGGCCGCGCAGATCCGGGTGCCCGTCGCCTGAGCCGCGCTGCCGCTGATCCGCTCGAGGAATTCCTCGGGCTCGACGAAGGTGCGGATGTGGACGCTGGGCGCGGGCAGGGGCCGGCCGGCGCGAAGGTCCTCGAAGCGGGTCGAGAGCTCGGCGTCGGCCGAATAGACCACGACGCTGGGCAGCTCTTGCGCGCCGAAGGCCGACTGCATGGCGGTCTGCTCGTCGCCGGGATCGCTGACGTCGATCTTGATCAGCGCGTACTTGGCCAGCTCGGCCTCGACCTCGGGCTTGCTCAGGGTCTTGGCGTCGAGCTCCTTGCAGGGGCCGCACCAGCTGGCGCCGAAGTCGACCAAGATCGGCTTGCCCTCGGCGTCGGCCTTGGCGATCGCGGCCTCGAGCTCCTTCATGTCGTGGACCTTCTGCCAGTCGGCGGTCAGCTCGACGTACAAGAAGTTGTTGAGCGCCAGGATCGCGCCAAAGCTGGCCACGGCCACCGCCGCGCCCTTGATCAGCTTCTCGCTCAGGGGGCCGTGGAAGCTGCGATGGATCGCACCGCCGGCGACACCCACGGCGAGCAACCCGAGGCCGAGCCACAGGCCCCAGGCCGGGTTGATCACGAAGTCGGCCAGCGCGTGGCTGAGCGGCCGCATGAAGTAGAAGGCCATCACGATCAGCGCGACCCCGAACACGCTCTTGACGTAGTCCATCCACACGCCGGGCCGGAACAAGCTGGCCCCGAGCGCGACGGCGAAGAAGAGCGTGCCCATGCCCAGCGCGTAGGTGAAGAGCAGCGAGCCGCCATAGACGACGCCGCCCGGGCGATCGGCCGAGGCCGCGATGAAGGTCAGCAAGTTGAGCAGGACCGGGCCCGTGCAGGGGGCCGAGACGATGCCGCTGACCAGGCCCATCAAGAACGCGCCCATCGGGCCGGCTCCGCCGACGCTGCTGAGCCGAGTCTCGAGCGCGGTCGGGAGCTGAAGATCGAAGGCCCCGAACATGCTGGCCGCGAGCGCGAGCAAGATCGCGACCAAGGGCATCACGACCCAAGGGTTGGCGAGCCAGGTGCCAAAGCCGACTCCGCCGGCCGCGAGCGCGACCCCGAGGCCCAAGCTCGTGTAGAGCACGGCCATGCCGAACACGTAGGCGCTGGCCAAGAAGAGCGCGCGCGCCTTGCTGACTCCCTGGGCGCCGAAGACCGCGACCGTGACCGGGATCAGCGGGTAGACGCAGGGCGTCAAGTCGACGAGCACCCCCTGACCGAAGGCCCACAGATAGGTACCGATGCCACCGCACTCAGCGGCGGACTCGGCGAGCAGGAGCGGAGCGAGCGTGTCCCAGGGCATGAGCGACGAGGATGATACGGCAGGATTGGCGGGGATTGTCCAAGTCGACGCGGCTCGCATGGAACGAGCCGCAATCCATGCCGACGCGCTTCAGCTCACTGGGCGCAGTCAGCGGTCACGCGGTTGCCGATGGTCTTGAAGGCGTCGATGTACTGACTCTTGCACACCGAGTGGAGCGAGCCGTCGAACTCGCCGACCAGCTCGCGCATGCGAACCGGCGGGATGGCGCCTTCACCCGCGCCCGGACCCGAGCAACCCGGGCCGATCCCGAAGCTGTCTTGGTAGCTCGGATCGTCCGAGTCGGCGTAGTGGAGCTCGCCGTCGAGGCCGAGCCCGAGCAGCCCGAAGACCTTGACCGTCGCGGCCGGGTTGACGGCTTGCTTGGCCGCCTCGAGCGAGCTCAGCAGCGACGAGTATTGGCTGAGCGGGTTGAGGACCGCGTCGCCCTCGGCCGCCTCGGCGCTGACGAGGTTGCCATCGATGTCCTTGTCGGCCGGGACGCAGTCGGCGTAGTTCGGGCCCTCACCCGAGCAGACGACCCCGGCGTTCCAGCACACGGCGCTGGTCGGGAAGCTCGAGCTGGGATCGGACCAGAACGCCTTGTTGCCCTCCGGCGCGAAGATGTCGGCCCAGTTCGGGTTGTACGAGCAGTCGGCCTCGTCGCTGATGATGACGACGACGAGCTGGGCGTCGTCGCGCAAGAAGCCGAACTGATCCTCGTTCGGGTCGTCCGCGCGCAGCAAGGCGAGCTGCATCGAGTCGAGCGGCGCCTCGAAGCCGCAGCCGTTGACGCCTTGGGGCAGCATGCAGCGCAGCGCCTCGATCGGATCGAGGGGCACGAGATCCTGGCCCTGGCGCGCGTAGGTGTTGGCCATGCCCGCGGTGCGCTCGACCCAAGTGCCGGGTCGAACGAAGCCATCGATCACGGTCGACGCGAGCTCGACCTTTTCTGTGTTGCAGACCTCGGTGCAGGCCTCGGCCTGGACGTCGACAGTGTCGGAGAAGAGGAAGTCGCCGAGTCGCTCGCGGCACGAGCTCGCGACCAGCTTTCCGCCTTCGGGCGTGGTCGTGCCCGCGGCACACCAGGGGTTGCCGTTGTCGGTCGTGGTCACCGCGATCCGCCAATCCATGCCCGCGAGGTCGAGCTGGTTGACCAGGGAAGCGGCCGCGTCCGCGACTTGGCGCTGGCGGCCGCCCATCGAGCCCGAGTTGTCGATCACGAAGAGCACGTCGATCGCCTGGGCGCAGCCGAAGTCGTCGCCGCCGCTATCGCTCGAGTTC
>JAMHUH010000161.1:0-6531 GCA_035904925.1 Nannocystaceae bacterium | reverse complement strand
GAGGCTCAAAAGCGCAAGGTCAGTCCGCCCGCGCTCGGGCTCGCCGGGTTGCCTGGCAGCCGACTCGCGCTCTTGCCATTGTCGAGGTTGGAGTCGATCGCTACCGCCGTGATCGCGACCGCGGCCCCGACGATCGTCGTGAGCGTGACCCAGAAGTAACACTTGCGAACGCTCGGCACCGGCGGCGCCACGGGCTTGTCGACCGGCACGAGCGTCGGCGGTGGCGGGTGCAGAGCCGCGAGCCGCTCGGCTCGCTCGTCGTCGAGCCGCTCGCGCTCGCTCGAGGTGGGCTCGTCCGCGACTGCGCCACGACTTTGCTCGATCACCTCGTCGAGCCGGTCCTCGATCGCCTCGCGCTTGGCCGCGTCGCCCTCGGGCACCCGCTCGAGCGCCCCTCGCAGCGCTCGCTTGGTCCGCGCGTGGTCGCCGAGCGCCGCGTGAACGTCGGCCTCGAGTTCGAAGTGCTCGAGCGTCGGCTCGGCCTCGCGCAGCGCGACCGCTCGCTCGCGCGCGAGCGTCAGGTCGCCATCGGCCAAGGCCGCGCGGACGCTCGCTTCGCTCGGCTCGTCGCTCGCCTCGGCCACGACCGGCGCGGCTTCGGGCGCGGCCGCCAGACTCACGCGCGGCAGGGCCAGGCTCGCGACCAAGAGCGCGCTCGCAAGCTTGCCCAGGCGCTCAGTCATAGATGTCGTCCTTGATGGTCGGCACGCGGTCGTCCTCGATCGGCTTGGGCTTGGGGGGTTGAGGCTCGGGCTCGGGTTCCGGCTCCGGCTCGGCCGCGACGGGCTTGGCTTTGCTCGGGCTCGTGCGCTTGTTCGGCGCGGGCGAGCTCGGCTTGGCCGTGGGTTCGGTCGGGGCGAGCGACGATGCCTCGCCCGCGGGCGCGAGGCCAGCCCCTTCGAGCGGCGCCGCGAGGGGCTCGCTCGCCGAGCTCGGCGGATCGACGCCGGCGGACGCAGGCCCGACCGGGCTCGGCTCGACCGGCTGGTTGGCGAGCGCTTCGCCAGCGACCGGCTCCGCCGCGACCTCGATCGGATCGCCGCTCGCAGGCGCCTCACTCACAGCTTGCGCGACCAGGGCGAACGAAGCGATCACCAACGCGACCACGCCGAGCGAGCCGAAGATCACCCGACGCCGCGCGAGCCGAGCGGGCGGCGGGACCTCGACCGCGAGGCTCGGCCCCGCCAGGCTCGGCCCCGTGGCACTCGCCCAGCTCGTCGGCGCCACCTGCATCGCGCCCGTCATCGGCGGCGCCGTCGGTCGCTCGTGGATGCCCGGCTCGCCCAACACCTGGGTGTCGGCGTTCGCCGGCGCCGGGGCGAGACGCGGCCCCGTGCGAACGCCCGCGAGCGCGCGACCCTCGTCGAGCAAGAGCCCGCGCAGCTCGAGCGCGACCTCGTGCGCGCTGCCGCGGGCGCTCGCCTGCTTGGCCAACAAGCGCATGCACAAGGCGGCCACGCCATCGGGGATGCCTCGCTCGGGCGCGGCCTGGCGAGGATCGAGCGCGAGGGTCTGAACATGGCGCGCGAGCACGCCCATGAAGCTCTCGGCGACGAAGGGCACGTCGCCGGTCAGCATCTCGTAGAGGATGACGCCGACGCTGTAGACGTCGGCCGCGGCCGTGAGGGTCTCGCCGAGCACCCGCTCGGGCGCGAGGTAATAAGGCGTCCCGAGCAGCGAGCCCTTTTGGGTCTGAAACCCCGACTCGCCCGCGCCGGCCATGACCTTGGCGATCCCGAAGTCGAGGATCTTCACGCGAACCGGCTGGGCCTCGCGCGCCCCCGGTTGACGCACGAACACGTTGGCCGGCTTGATGTCGCGATGCACGACGCCAGCCTGATGCGCGGCCGCGAGCCCGTCGCAGAGCTCGGCCAGCAGCGCCACGCCCTCGTCGAGCGTGCCCGGTCGATCGAGCCAGTCTTCGAGGCTCTCGCCGACCAGCAGCTCCATCACCATGTAGGTCTGCGCCCGGCCGCCCGCGCCGACATGGCTGGCGAAGTCGAGGACCTCGACGATCTGCGGCGCGCCGATCCGGCTGGCGGTCAGCGCCTCTTGTTGAAAGCGCGCGAGGCTGTCGGCCGAGGCCTGGGCGTCGCCGCGCAGCAGCTTGATCGCGACCTTGCGGGCCAGGACCACGTGCTCGGCCTCGTAGACCCGACCCATGCCACCCTCGCCGAGCAGCCGGACCACGCGATGCCGCTCACCGATCCGCGCCCCGGGCTGGAGCGGGGGATCGGGATCGGCTTCGATCTCGCTGCCGAAGCGAAAGGGTCGGGTCTGCCGGCGCTCGCTGGTGGTCGCGAATCCGGACCGAGCCGCCGGGCTGAACTGCGGACCGGCGCCGCCGAGCGGGGCCTGATCGGGCCGGCTCGGCAACCACGCCGCCGTCTCGGACCGTGCGGAGCCCGCCACGACCCCGAGGGTAACACGCTCTGGCAGGCACGACCGCGAGCGAGAGCTTTGCGGCTTCTGCGAGCTTCGCCCGCCGCCGGGCCTGCGTTACAACTCGCGGCCGTGCCACGCACCTCCCGCAAGCTCGACGCACTCGCTGCCCTGCTCGAACGCACCAACGGTGATCCCAAGCGGATCGAGGCGGTCCGGCGGGCGCAGAGCTTCCGCCGCTCGTGGATCGATCTCGCCGAGACGCTGTGTCGGATCCGCAACCAGAGCCAGTACGAGAAGTGGGGCTTCACCGACTTCTACGACTACTGCACCGAAGAGCTCACGCTCAAGCGAGCCACGGTCGACAAGCTGACGATCAGCTACAGCACGCTCGAGCGCCACGCTCCGCAGGTGCTCGAGCGCGACGGCGTCGCCAACACGATCCCCTCCTACGAGGCGATCGACTACTTCCACAAGACCGTCGGCGAGTTCGACGATCCGCCGCCGAGCCGGGCCGCCAACGACGCCGATGGCGAAGAAGAGCTGGTCATCCCCCGCCGCGGTCGGGTCCCGCTGCCGCCCACGCCCGAGCTGCGCCGCGAGTTCGAGCAAGCCGTGTTCGACGAGGGCCAGCCGGTCGGCGAGCTGCGCAAGCGCTTCGACGCCCAGTTCTTCCCCCGCCCGAACGGCGCCGACGAGCTCGACAACATCCGCAAGGCCAGCGCCACCGCGCGCAAGCTGGCCGCGCTGATCGTCGAGATCCCGGGCCTCGATCAAAAGCAAGTCCGTCGGGTCGAGGCCGAGCTCGGCAAGCTCCGCGAAGCGCTCGACGACATGGTCGAGCCGCTCGAGACCAAGGTCGCCAAAGCGACCGCCCGAGCCGACAAGAAGGCGATCCGGGCCCGCGAGGCGCTGAGCGAGCCCGAGCCGGCGCCCGAAGCCGAGCGCAAGGCCCCGCGCAAGCGCAAGGTCGCCCAAGGCTAGTCGCTCGCCGTACACTCGCGGCGCTTGTCCGCGATCGCGCCACCTCGCAGCCGCCTCGCTCGCCTCCAGCATTGGCTGCTGCCGACCGAGCCCGAGCACGATCCATCGCCAGCCCGGCGGGCGTGGCTCTTGTCGAGCTACACGCTGCGCCGCTGGCTGGTCGTCGATCGCTGCTCGTCGCTCGCGGCCAGCTTGGCCTTGCAGACCCTGCTCTCGGTCGTGCCCAGCGTCGGCGTGATCTTGTTCTTCATCGGCTTGCTCGACCCGAGCTTCGGCGATCGCTTCGTCGGCTTGATCGCGCACGCGCTCGGGCCCGACTCGGTCCGCGCCGACCAGATGGCCGAGGGCCTGCTCGCGCTGGCCAGCAACGTCAGCGTCGTGGGCCTCGGTCGCTGGGGCCTGATCAGCGTGGTCGTGCTCGCGTTCACCTTGTTCTGGACGCTCGAGCGGACCTTCAACGAGATCTGGCGGGTCACGCGACCGCGCAACCTGATCGCCAAGTTCACGATGTTCTACACGCTGGCCAGCCTCGGCCCGATCGTCGTGTTCTACAGCCTCGCCCAGCCCCTGCTCGCCCAGGTCGGCAGCTGGGCGATCACGCCGATGATCACCAGCGGCGTCGGCTTCGTCCTGCTCTCCCGCTTCTTGCCCAACCAAACCGTCCGCTGGCGCGCGGCCGCGATCGGCGGGCTGATCTCGGCGGTGCTCTTCGAGGTCGGCAAGTTCGCGTTCGGCCGCTACCTCTCGCTGGTCGCAATCCAGACCTACGAGGGCCTCTACGGCTCGCTGGCGATCTTGCCGGTGTTCGCGATCTGGGCCTACCTCAGCTGGATGATCGTGCTGCTCGGCGCCGAGGCCAGCTTCGTCGTCCATCACATGGGCTCGGTCGCGCAGCAGGGCTACGTCCACCCCTCGCAGCAGATCAACCGGCACATGATGGCCTCGCCGGGGCGCAGCGCCGCGCGGGTGATGCTGGCGATCGCCGACAACTACGACCGCCGCGTCGAGCTCGACGCCGCCAAGGCGGGCGCCGAACCTCGCGCCGTCGGCCTGACCATCGACGCCCTGGCCGAGCGCTTCGACGTGTCGCTGATCGCCCTGGTCGCGATCGCCGACCACCTCGAGCATGCCGGGCTAATCGTCTCGCTCGGCGGCGACCAGGGCTACGTTCCCGGCCGGCCGCTCGAGCAGATCGACCTGGGCGAGGTCCTCGGCCTCTTCGACGGTGACGTTCGCAAAATTCGCGCCGACACCCTCACCGAGCTCTTCGAGGAATTCGACGAGCAGCAGCGCTTGCGCGTCGCGGCGCTGAGTTTTCGTGATCTGATCCAACTCGAGTCGCGGCGACGAGCCGGCCACGATGGTCGCCGAACCCTCGTGCGCAGGCCCAACGCCAACCCGAGCCTGCCTGCCGAGCTCGACCTGTAGCGAACTTCAGTGAACGATTGTCGAGTCGAACTCGCATTATCGCGCGACGATCAATCGCGTGAAAACCTACACGTAAGGCAATGAAGCGCGATCGCTTCGTAGCGACCATGGCGATCGTGTCGTTCGATGCGACGAAAGATTGGCAGCAGCGCTCAGCCGGCTAATCTACACCCGATGCGACTGCCTTCGATTCGTCCACTCGGTTTGTGTCTGCCTCTCTCCCTCGTGCTCGCGGGCTGCGGCGGCGACAAGGGTGACGCGGGCGACGAGGTCGGCTACCCGACGGATACCGGAACGGGGAGCACCGACGCCGGGACTGCGACCGAGAGCGGCAGCGGTGAGTCGGGCAGCGAGAGCGCGACCGATTCGACCGCGACCGACACGACCGACGCGACCGCCACCGACTCCACGACCGACGCGAGCACGACCGACTCCACGACCAGCGCCGACACGACCGAGACCACGGCCGACACCAACATGGCCTGTCAGGAGTTCGCCAGCGACGTCGCCCCGGTCCCGCCCGACGTGATGTTCTTGCTCGATCGCTCGGGCTCGATGCTCGAAGTCGGCTTCGACCTGATCGACCCCAACAAGACCCGCTGGCAGGTCCTCTACGAGTCGGTCGAGGCGGTCGTCGGCAACGGTGCCGACATGTCGATCGCGTTCGGAGCCAAGACCTTCTCGACCGCGGGCTTTGGCGCGTGCGGGGTCTCGGCCCAGCCCGACGTCCCGATCATGCTCAACAACGCCGCGCTGCTGCTCGCGACCATTCCCGGCCCGATGGCCCAGGTCAACGGCGGCACCCCGACCAACCTCGGGCTCGAGCTGACCATGGACTACATGAAGCAGTACGACGGGATCGGCGGGGCCAAGTTCGTCATCCTGATCACCGACGGCGGCATCCAATGCACGATGGACGTCAACCAGTCGCTGGCCGACGCCGTCGCGCTGCTCGACGACGCGTACATGAACTTTGACATCACCACCTACGTGGTCGGCATCGCGCCCTCGAACTTCGGCCCGGCTCAGCAGCTCGACGCGATGGCCGAGGTCGGCGGCGCGCCCAAGATGGGCCTGGGCGGCGAGGACTTCTACCGCGCCGACGACTCCCAGCAGCTCGCCGACGCGCTCGCCGAGGTCGTCGCCAACTCCTACGCGACCAGCTGCATCCTCAACCTCGACGAAGCGCCCTTCTTCCCCGACCTGACCAAGGTCGTCGTCGGCGACACGAGCTTCGACCTGGTCAACGACTGCGACGTGCAGGACGGCTTCGTCTACACCAACGACACCTTCACGCAGATCGAGCTGTGTGGGACGGCCTGCGAGCTGCTCGGCGTCGTGCAGATGGCCGAGGTTCAGTTCTACTGCGACCCGGGCTGATCTCGAGCGGGGTAAGTCCCGCTCAGCCTCCGAGCCCGGTTGCGATCCGCGACCGGGCTTTTTCGTGCCCGAAGCTCAAAAATCGAGAAAATCCTCGATCACCCGGTGGCCGCGCCCTCGTGCCACATTGCGATCATTCCCCCAATCACTGACCCCCGCGACAAAGACGAAGCGAAGCCCAAATTCCTCGGCCAATTCCATGTCGAGCTGCGCATCGCCAAAATACACACCGCCCGCCACCAGCTCGCCGCTCTCGAAGAGCCGCCGCATGTGCTCGTGCTTTCGCGTCGGACTCCCATGAATCCCGGCGAAGAACGCCCCCCAGCCCCGCCCCTCGAGCGCCTCGCGGACCTCGCC
>JAMHUH010000160.1:0-2851 GCA_035904925.1 Nannocystaceae bacterium | reverse complement strand
GGCCGCGCAGCTGGACGAGCTCGTGACCCGACGTGGTGCCGACCAGGACCACGTCGATCGCCGGCCAGCCGACGACCTCGCGCTCGAGCGCCGCCGCGAGCAGCAGCGCGAGCAAGTGGTTTTGCCCCTCGCAATTGCTGACGCCACGAACCAGGCGCGCGAACACCCCGGCCGCAAATTCGGGATCACCGAGGTAGGCGTCGAATTCGATCGCCGCCGTGTCGGCGCAATGATCGACGTTGAGCTCGAGCTGGTTGAGCGTCTCGGTCCGGAGCACCGCGATCGCCTCGTCGGCCAGGGCACTCGGATCCCCGCCTTCGAACTCGGCCAGCTCGTGCTCGACCCAGGCCCAGGTCAGGGTCTGGCCCATCGCCAGCACGAAGTCGCGGTCCTCGGGCGCGAGCGTGGCCAGCCAGGGGCCGAGCCCGGCCTCGCCGCTCGTGAAGTAGTCGGGGTAGCGGGCGGCGAACCAGAGCGCGGCGTCGAGCGGGGGCAGGTCGAGCTGCACGCGATGGCGCTGGTGGAGCGCGTGGGTGGGCGCTTCTTCGCCGCCCTCGTGGGTGAGGGCGAGGGCGAGGGCGAGCGCTGCGACGAGGGCGAGCGTCGCGGTCAGCAGCGCGATCGGCCTCGGGCGCATCGTCGCGCAGGGTATCACTGGCATCGTTCGCGTGGGTCGTTCGCAAACGTCCGCATGGCCAGCACACCGAGTCGGATGCGTGATCGAAATCGACGAGAGCGGGGGGTAGGATGGCGACCATGCGCGGCTCGAGCCTCGGACCCCTGTGGATCGCAGTGGTGGGTTGTGGCGAAGGCGGCCGAGCCCCGACGGATCCCTTCGCCGCCGAGTCCAGCGACGAGACGGCCAACTCGGCGTCGAGCGAGAGCGGCGCGAGCGAGAGCGGCGCGAGCGAGAGCGGCACGAGCGACACGAGCGAGAGCGACACGAGCGAGAGCGACACGAGCGACTCGCTCGAGCCAATCGACATGACCCCCTACTGGGCTCGGGCCGGCGAGCTGCAGACCTACCGCAAGTGGAACGGCGCGCTGTTCGGCCGCTATCGATTCCTCGAGGACAACTCCGAGGCCTTTTTGCCCCTCTACCAGCAGTTTTATGACCAGGGGTATCCTGGCACGCTGGTGTCGTGGCAAAAAGAGTATCCCAGCGGCAATTCATTTTGCACGGCCACCTATGGAATGCTGTGGTTTGGTGACGATCAGAGCATCGTCGAGGTCGGGGATTGGCTGGCCTTCGAGGGGTGCATGACCTACGGTGCGTTTGGCTATCGGCGACTCGGGCAGCCCGAGAATTCCGGGCTCACCTGGTCGCCCGCGGGTGGTCTGGGCTGGGTGCTCCCGCCCGAGTTCGAGGTCGATGTCATTCGCCAGAACACGGTCGGCGGGGCCTATGTCGACAACGGCTACGATGCCTACAGCACGGTCGTCATGCTCGAGCACGAGGCGACTTGGACGGCGCCCTACGGCGACGAGGGCATGCCCGGGCAATGGGCTGCGGGTGCCGGAACGACCTACTCCGATGTCGTTCGACTCGTGTTCTATCATGGCACTCGCTCGCCCGAGATCCAGAGCGGCGTCGCCTCGCCGACTCGCTGTGGGCCAGACAGCATGGACGCCGACTGGCCGCGCTCGCAGCTCTACCGGCCCTACGCAGACTACGAGTCGTATGCGATCGAGCTGCGACTCGCACGCGACGTGGGCATCGTCTCCGAGGCGCTGCTCTTCACCGAGTCCGACTATTGGGGGGCGCAGTTCGTGTGCACGGGCGCGGTGATGGGCTTCGAGCACGAGGCGGCCGAGCAAGCCTGGACTTGGTACCTCGACTGAGATCGGCGATCGCCGTCAGTCGGATTCGTCCGCGAGGGCACCCGAGCTGCGCTCGGGGGCCGCGTGTGCGAGGGTCTGCGTGATCGTTCGAGTCCGGCCGATCGCGTCTTTCCACGGGGCGACCATCGAGGTCAGCGAGAGCGCGGCGGCGAGGGTGTCGAGCGCGGCGGCGCGCTCGACCAAGAGGGCGTCGAGCGAATCGAGCAGCGGGCTCAATTGGCCGTGCTCGACCGCGCTGCGCAGCAGGTTGTCGAGCATGATCAAGCGCGAGCCGAATCCTCGGGGGATTTGGTGGGCGCGGCCGAGCTGGGCGAGCTCGCTGCGGGTCAGGAAGACACCGCTGGCGGCGGGGGTCAGCAGATGTTCGGCGATCTGACGCAGGCCGGTCGATTCGTCGGCGAGATCGAGGGGCTCGAGCAATTCGGGGGCTTGGTCTCGGGGGCCGAATCGTTCGATCAGCGCGAGGCGATGCTCGGCGCAGAGCTCGAGCGTGGCATGCAGGACGCGCGGCCAAAAGCGCCCGGCGTCGTCGAGGGCTTCGGCGGCGACGACCAGCGCGGGCAGCCAGCTCAGCACGCAGGCGGGCAGGAATTCGGCGACGATCGGGTCGAGCTCGCGGCGCGGTGCGGCGTAGGCCAAGAAGGCCACGAGGATGCCGAGGTGATCGCCGGAGACCTCGTCGAGGCGCGGTCGAAACCGCGCGCGTTCGTAGTATTCGAACGCGAGGTCGGCTCGGGCTCCGGCGACGGCGCTGCGATCGAGAAAGACGCCGGCATGGGGAAATACGCCCAATTGCAAGCAGGCATGCTGCTCGGCCGCGAGGCGGTCGAGATCAATCGAATCGACGGAATCGACGGAATCTCCGGAGTCGTCGAGCAGCCAACCAGGCAGGGCGCGGACGAGCGCGAGCGTGTCGGGGTCGAGGCCCTCGAGCAAGAGCTTGGCCAGCAGCGCATAGGCCCGCCCGCGCGCCCAGGCAGCGTCGCTCACCCGCGTCCCCAGGGCTTGG
>JAMHUH010000159.1:0-5858 GCA_035904925.1 Nannocystaceae bacterium | reverse complement strand
TGCACGAGCCCTCGCACGACGCGGACCTTCGCCACTATTCGAAGCCCTTCCCGGACTACCTCGCCGATCACCCCGAGGGACTGGAAGATCCGGAGCTGATCGAGGTCGCCCGGATCGAGCTCGACCGCGTGGAGCTGCTCGACGTGCCGGATGCCGCGATGCTCTCGCTCGCGGCGCTCGAGGCCGTGCCGCTCGACCAATGGCCGGACCTGCGCCTGCGCCCCTGCGCGGCGATGCGAGTGCGCGACTGCTCGCGGCCCTTCTCGGCGATGTGGTCGCTGTGCCGCGAGGGTCAGTCGATCGAAGAGGCCCGCCGCTCGCACCCACGCGCTCCGAGCCACGTGCTGATCTGGCGCTCGGGGCTGACGGTGTTTCACCGCGATCTGGCGGCCGCGGAGGCGCGGGCGTTGGTGGCTTTGCAGGCGGGGGCGAGCTTCTTGGAGCTGTGCATGGCGGCGAGCGGTGCGAGGGATCCGGAGGGGTTGGCGGGGGATGCGACTACGCCGGGGGCGGTGGCTCGGTGGCTGCGGCGGTGGACGGCAGACGGCCTCCTCACGCCCTTCCCTTAGGTCCTTCCCCGGAGCGGGAGGGGCGCCGGGGATTGGGGTGGTGGTTGGGGTCTGCGGCGTCGGAAAGAGCGGCAAATCGAGCCCCGATCCGGCCCGTCCGCGGGCCAAATTTCGCGCGAAATCGCCACATTTCGACCCCAAACCAACACGACCAGGCGGGTCGCCGTGCCCGCCCAACCAAAATCCGCCAAGGCCTCAAGACGGCGCAGGCTCGCAGGGCAACCCGTAGCGGACTCGCATCAACCATGTCCCCGCGGGCCAGAGCACCCCACGATCACCCGCCAAGAAACACGCGCGGGCCCGTGCGTGCGCGGCCTCGAATTCCCTTCGCCGGCCCAGGGCCTCGATCCGCGCCCACTTGTCTCGACCCGACACCCCCGGGTTGGTCGCAAACATGTCCTCCGGCCGGCCAGGGAAACCATACCAAGGCTGCGCGATCACCTTCGCGGCGCCCAAGACCTCCTGACCACGCTGAAGGCGAGCCGCGATCAACTCGAGCTCGCGGGCGTCGAGGCGGCGCAGCACGTCGGCCCGCAGCTGCGCGTCGCTCAACTCCGTGAACACGGGCGGCCGCACCAAGCGAAGCTCGACCACCTCCGGCAACACGCTCTTCTTCCCGCGATGCCGCGCCCGCTTGGCATTGCGCCGCTGCTTTCGGTGCCGTTCGAGCAGCGCCCGCCTCCACAAGCCCAGCTTCGGACGCTCGATCCGCCGAGCTTCGCCATACGCCATCCGCAAGGTCGTGAACCCAGGCCAATGCTTCGATCGCCGGACCAAGTCGGCCGCACACGGATTCGCCAGCGTATACACGGCGTGCTCGACCGCCTTCGCTTCGTCCGTCACCTCGACCCGGCCATAACCCTTTTCGAACACCGAGCCGCTCGACCCACGCAGGGCGTTGAGCGAGCGGGCCAAGAGCGAGTCGAAGAAGCCCATGAAGTCGGGCAGCCGGCCCTCGACGTCGGTCATCAACACGTGAAAGTGGTTCGACATGCACAGGACCTCGTGGATCTGCATGCCGAAGCGCTCCGCCGCGACCGCGAACAAGTATTCGAATACCCGGACCACCTCGCGCTGGGGCACGAACCTGAACATCCGGCCTACGGCGCGGCCGGTGACGAAGCAGAGCTGGCCCGGGACGACGAAGCGAGGTGGGGTCACGCCAGGCTTCTCGGCCACCGCGACCACGCCTTGCACGATCCTCCGATCTTTCGACGCAGACGGGCCCATTCGAACGATTCGACCACGCGCAGGCTCGGGCCTTGCTCGCGTCCGCGATCCGGGGTGTCGTCGCGGCGATGCCCTCTCGCGCTCACCCTTCGCGCCTGCCCTTCGCGTTCGCGCTCTTGCTCGCCGCGTGCCCGGCCGAGTCGGTCACCACGCCGCCGCCCGAGCCCTCCGACACTGACACGACCAAGCCCGAGCCCGTCCCCGACGCCCCCGCGCTCAGCGTCGAGTTCCTGCGCGAGCAGACCCGGATCCTCGCGGCCGACGAATTCGGCGGGCGCCTCCCGGGCAGCGAGGGCGCGCGCAAGACGGTCGAGCACATCATCGCGACCATGCAGGCGATCGGCCTCGAGCCCGCGGGCGTCGATGGTGGCTGGACGCAGCCCGTCCGCATGCGCGGCGTGACGGTCGACCAAGGCGCGACCCGGGTGGAGCTGGGTAGCGGCAAGGGTCAGGCGATGTCGATGCCCTTCGGCCAAACCTGGGTCGGCAGCAGCTTCGCGGCCGGGACCGAGCAGCTCGTCGACGCCGAGCTGGTCTTCCTCGGCTACGGCGTCGACGCGCCCGAGCAGCAATGGAACGACTACGCCCGAGATCCCAAGCTCGACATGAAGGGCAAGATCGCGGTGGTCTTCGTCGGCGATCCGCCGCTCGACGACGGCCGCTTCGGCGGCAAGGCGATGACCTACTACGGCCGCTGGAGCTACAAGTACGAGGCGGCCCTGGCCGCCGGCGCGGCGGGCTGCTTGGTCATCCACGAGAGCGAGCCGGCCTCCTACGATTGGAACGTGCCGCAGACCAGCTTCTCGAGCGAGCGCTTCACCGTGCTCGGCCGCGATGGTGAGCCGGCGCCCGCTCTGGGCATGCAAGGTTGGATCACGGCCGAGACCGCCGAAACGATCGCCAAGCGCGGCGGCAAGTCGCTGGCCGAATGGCACGAGCTGGCGATGAAGCCCAACTTCAAGCCGATCCGGACCAAGCTGCGCCTCCAAGGCAAGATCGTCACGAGCGAGCGGATCGTCGAGGACGTCAACGTGCTCGGCCGCCTGCCCGGCGCCACGCAGCCCGAGCGCGCGGTGATGCTGAGCGCCCACTGGGATCACCTCGGCACCGACCCCAAGCTGATCGCCGAGGGCAAGGACGGGATCCACAACGGGGCGATCGACAACGCCAGCGGGATCGCCACGATGCTCGGCGTCGCGGCCGAGCTGCACAGGCGCGCGGTCGAGCGGCCCCTCGATCGCTCGGTCGTGTTCTTGGCCACGACCGCCGAAGAGCAGGGCCTGCTCGGCTCGCGCTCGTGGGTCGCCGATCCGACCATCGCCCACGCCGACGTGGTCGCGGTCATCAACCTCGACAGCATGAACGTCTACGGCCAGACCAAGCAGCTCGAGGTCGTCGGCTGGGGTCAGAGCACGCTCGAAGACATCTTGATCACCCTGGCCGAGGGCCAAGGTCGCAGCGTCGTCGGCGATTCGCACCCCGAGGCCGGCAGCTTCTATCGCTCGGATCACTTCCCCTTCGCCCAGGTCGGGATCCCGGCGCTCTACTTCCACAGCGGCATGGAGATGGTCGAGGGCGGGCTCGAAGCCGGCGAGCAGATCCACGCCGAAGTGAAGGCCCACTATCACACGCCCGCCGATCAGTTCGACGCGACTTGGAGCTTCGCAGGCGCGCTGCAAGACGCCGAGCTGGTGCTCGGGATCGTCGAGGCGGTCGCCGACCAGAGCGCGACGCCGAAGTACAAGCCGGGCAGCGAGTTCGCCGGCCTGCGCTGACGCCCGCGATCGACTCGCCGCTCAGCCGCCGTCTTGGCAGATCAGCGTGCCCGCCGACTCGCCGCACGAGGCCACGCAGATCTCGTCCAACCAAGGCCCCACGCACGCACAGCTCGCGACCCCGTCGCACGCGGCCGGCAGCGGCACGCACTTGCTCGGCGCGCCGCTCTGCGTGGTCATGCAGGCCCAGCCCTCGCCGCAGGTCGAGGCGTCGCATTCGAAGGGCAGCGTCGCGCACAGGCTCGGCGGCACGCAGGCGCCGTAGCAGTCCTGGACCACCGCGCGGACCAGGCCGCCTTCGCAGGGCGGCGGCTCGGCGGCGTCGCACAGGACGTCGTTCAGGTCGCAGCTCAGCGGCGCGAGCTGGCAGGTGCCGACGCTGCAGATCGGCTGGGGATCGAAGAGCCCAAAGTCACCCACGCAAGGGGTCGCGGCGCACTCGGGCAGGTCGCAGGTCGGCGGCTCCTGCCCGAGCGGCAGGGCCACGCAGTTGCAGCAGTCCTCGTTCAAGGCGCAGTCGGCCGCGCTCACGCAGGTGTTCTCGAGCGTCCCGCTGGTGTCGCTCGCGCTCTCGCTCGACTCGCTGCTCGAGGCGCTGCTCGACTCGCTGGTCGACTCCGTGGCTCCGACCTCGTCCTCGCTTCCGCCTGGCCGACAGGCGAGCGAGGGCACGAGCAACAACCAGACCAGGGTCCACTTCGACGCGGGGGCGAGCATCTCGCGACCAGCCTACACGATCGCCGCTGGGCAGCGCTCGAGATCACGAGCCGGCCAACGATCGCGAGCCCAACCTCGAACGAGTGTCAGTCTCGGGCCAAGTGACGATAGAAGAAGGTCGTGCTGCACATGCCACCTCGTGGCCACAGCGCGAAGTCGGGCACCTCGCCCACGCGTTGCCAGCCCAGCCGCGTGTACAGCCGCTCCGCGTCGCTGCCGGTCACGGTGTCGAGCACCAGGACGGTCTTGCCCGCGTCGAGGGCGGCGGCCTCTGCTGCACGCATGAGCGCGGCCCCGAGGCCATGACGTCGAGCACGACGGTGCACCTGCATCTTGGCGATGTCGGCCCGGTGGGGTTGGTTCTCGGGCGCGGCGAACACCACCTGCACGGTGCCCATGATGACGCCGGACTTGGAATCCTCGGCGACCAGCAAGATTCGCTCATTGCGATCGGCGCTACGGAGCGCTGCCTCCCAGTGGGCGTGGGCCCGCTCGCGAGCCAGAGGCAGCATGAAGCCCACCGACGCGCCGCCCTCGACCACGTCGATCAGCACATCGGTCAGGCCTTCGATCGTGGCTTGGTCGTAGCCAGCGCGGCGGATGACGTAGTCGCTCATGGGCTTGCTCGGGCCCTCGGCCCGAGCGTGGCGCTGAAAGCCGCTGATGTCCAGGAGCCACGCTGGGTTGCGCCGCGGGCTGCTGACAGCCCTGCTAAGCTCTCGGACGTGTCCGGCGAGCCGCTGCGGAACCTGCTCTCGATCGACCTCGAAGATTGGTTCTGCGTGTCGAACTTCGACGCCACGATCGATCGCTCGGTCTGGCGCTCGTGCGAGCTGCGGGTGGTCGCGAGCACGCAGCGGCTGCTCGCGCTCTTCGACCAGCGCGGCGTGAAGGCGACCTTCTTCGTGCTCGGCTGGATCGCCGAGCAAGCGCCCGATCTGATCCGAGCGATCGCGGCGGCCGGGCACGAGCTCGCCTGCCACGGCTACCACCACCAGCGCCTCCACCAGCTCGACCCGGCCACTTTCGCGGCCGACCTCGCCAAGGCGCTGGCGGTCTTGCGCGAGCTCGGCCCGCTGCCGATCGAGGGCTATCGAGCGCCCTCCTTCTCGCTGACCTCGCGGACGATGTGGGCGCCGGCGATCTTGCGCGAGCAAGGCATCCGCTGGGACTCGTCCGTGTTCCCTTTTGGTGGCCACCCCGAGTACGGGATCGCCGACGCGCCGCTCGACCCCTACTGGATCGCCGACGATCTGCTCGAGCTGCCGATGTCGGTGGTCGAGCTCGGAGGTCGCCGCCTCCCCTGCCCCGGCGGCGGCTACTTTCGGCTCTACCCCTACTCGCTGAGCGCGGCGCTGATCCGCCGCTGCAACGAGGCCGGCAGGCCCGCCATCTTCTATGCGCATCCGTGGGAATTCGACCCCGAGCAGCCCCGCATGCCGCTCTCGCCGATCAAGCGCTTTCGCCACTACAACAACCTCGACAAGACCCTGGCCCGGCTCGACCGTCTGCTCGGCGAATTCGCGTGGGGGCCGATGGGTCCCTGGGCCGAGTCCGCGCGCGCACG
>JAMHUH010000158.1:0-9037 GCA_035904925.1 Nannocystaceae bacterium | reverse complement strand
AGCTCTTGGTCGGTCAGCGGCCCTTCGAAGCCAGCGCGCCGCTCGAGCTCATCCATGCCCACCTCGCGCGCCGCCCGACCCCGCCGATCGAGCTGCGGCCCGAGCTGCCCGAGCGACTCTCGGCGATCGTCATGCGCCTGCTCGAGAAGGCGCCCGAGCACCGCTACCAGTCGGCGGCCGGACTCCTCGTCGATCTCCAGCGACTCGAGCGAGCGTTGGCGCGGGCCGAGACCCAGCCGAGCTTCCCGCTCGGCGAGCAGGATCGCCCGACCACGCTCCAGCTGCCCCGCCAGCTCTATGGGCGCGAGCCCGAGCTCGCGGCGCTAAGCGAGGAGCTGCGCGCGGTGGTCGACGGAGGCGAGCGCCGGGTGGTCGAGCTGCGCGGCGAGGCCGGGCTCGGCAAGTCGGCGCTGATCGGCGAGCTCGATCGCATGCTGCTCGAGCAGAGCGCGAGCGCGGGCTATCTGGCGATCGGCCGGTTCGAGCCGGGCACCCGCGAGCTGCCTTATGCCGGGTTCATCGCCGCGTTCGCGGGGCTCTTCGATCGGCTGCTGACCGAGAGCGACGAGCGACTCGCCCGCTGGCGGACCCGCTTGAGTCGCGCGCTCGGACCGATCGCGGCGGTCGTCGGCTCGCTGATCCCCAACCTCGGGCTGGTGATCGGCGACATGGTCGCCGTGCCCACCCTCGATCCGGCCGAGGCCCAGGTTCGCGTGCAGCTGGCCTTCGCGCGGCTGCTGAGCGGCTTCGCCAGCGCGATCGACGAGGGCAGCCCGCTCGCGTTCGTGCTCGACGACTTTCAATGGGCCGACCTCGCCAGCGTCGAGCTGCTGCGCTCGTTGGCGCTCGACCGCGAGGGCGCGCCGCTGCTCTTGGTCATCACGCTGCGCGCCAGCGATCACGAGCCTTCGACGCTCGCGCTCTTCGACGAGCTCGAGGCCGCGGGCCATGCCGCGCGCCGGCTGCTGCTGACGCCGCTCGATCACGCCTCGTTGGTTCGACTCCTCGCCGACGTGCTGCGCCGACCCGGCGAGTCGCTCGACGAGCTGGCGAGCTTGGTCGAGCGCAAGACCGGCAACAACCCGCTCTTCATCCAGCAGTTTCTGATTCACCTGGTCGATCACGGCCTGCTCGAGTCGGGCGCCGACGCTTGGGTCTGGGACGCCAACGCGATCGCCAGCGCGGGCGTGCCCGACGACCTGCTCGGCATGATGCAGGCTCGACTCGCGCGGCTGCCCGCGCGCGAGCAGCTGGTCCTGCGCTGCGCCGCCTGCATCGGCGCGCGCTTCGAGGACGCGGTCCTGGCCGAGGTCTGCGAGCTCGACGAGGTCGCCTTGTCCGAGAGCCTCTATCGGCTCGAGTTCGAGGGCTTGATCGATCGCGAGCCGGCCGGCCATCGCTTCGCGCACGACCGGCTCGAAGCGGCCGCGCTGGCCCAGATCGACGCCGACGAGCGCCAGCGTCTCCACGCAGGGATCGGCCAGATCTTGCTGGACCAGCACGCCGGCAAGCCCCTGGGCGACCGCGTGTTCGCGATCGTCGATCAGCTCGAAGCCGGCGGCGAGCCGAGCGACCGCCGCGAGCTCGCGCGGCTCGAGGTCGAGGCGGGTCAGCGAACCTTCGCCAGCGCGGCCTGGACCCGCGCGCACCACTACTTCGAACGAGCGGTCGCGTTGCTCGCCGAGGAGCTCGGGCCGACCGAGTCCGGCCGCGGCGACGACGAGCTCGGCTTCGCGGCCATGTTTGGGTTCGCGCAGTCGCTCGGCTTGATCGGCGAGTTCGAGCGGGCGACCGCGCTCTTCGATCAGCTGCTCGACTGGCAGCTCGGCGTCGCACAATACGGCGAGGTCGTCGCGCGACGAGTCAAGATCCTCGTCCGTCTCCAACGCCCGCACGAGGCCATCGCCGCCGGCCTGGCCGGGCTCGCGCGCTGTGGCTTCGACATCCCGGCCCGCGGCTCGATGATCCGCGCCGGCTACTGGCTCGGGCGCGGCTGGTGGGGTTGTCGAGGCCGCTCGAGCGAGGCGTGGCAGGCCCTGCCCGACGCCCGCGACGAACGAACCATCGCGGCCGCGCGGATCGTCAACGCGTTGGTGCTCGCAACCTACCTGATCGACGTCAACTTGTTCGCGACCCTGTGCGGTGTCGATGCTTGGCTCTCGAGTCGCGGCGAGCTGCATCCGACCACGCCCTTCGCCCTGGTCACCTTGAGCCTCTCGATCGCGGTCTTGCACGATCCGGTCGCCGCCAACCGGCTCTGCGACGCCGCGCTGAAGCTGTGCGAGCGGCCGAGCATGGCCCAGGGCCGGGCAACGAGCGAGGTCGTCGGCGTCCTGAGCGTATGGCCGACCGCGCGACCCTGGCGAGCCTGCACGGTCGAGCTCTTCGCGATCGTCGAGCGGATCAAAGAGGCCGGGGACTTCGAGATCGCCGGCTACGGCCTCGGCGTCGCGACCGGCATCCTGTTCGAGTCGGGCACCCACCTGAGCGAGGTCGTCGAGCACGGGCGCAATTGGCAGACCGACCTCGAGCGATGGGGCACCAAGGACATGGTCTTGGGCTTGGTCCACATCCTGCGCCTGGCCGAGGCGCTGGTCCACGAGGGCGAGGGCCCAGGTCCGGCGCTCGCCGACGAGGCGCTGGCCCGCAGCTGCAACGCGACCCCGACCATCGACGCCACGATCGCGGTCAGTCGCCTGGTCGGGCTCTGGCTGCTCGGCGATCAGGTCGAGGCCGAGCGCGTGGTCGAGCTGTGGACCGAGAGCATCGAGCAGCGGCTCTTCGGGCTCTGGCAGATCCCGCGCTTCGCTTGCTTCGCCGCGCTGGTCGACGGTGCCCGCTGCGAGGCCAGCCGCGATCCGAGCGAGCGTCGTCGGCTTCGCAAGCGGCTGCGTCGTTACCTGCGCGTGCTCGAGCGCTGGGCGGCCGGCTCCCCGGACAACTTCGGCGCGCCCATGGCCCTCGCGCGGGCCGAGCTCGAGCGCGCGCGCGGCCAGGTCGACGCCGCGCTGGCCAGCTACGAGCGCGCGCGCAGCCACGCGCACGTCCAACGCCTCCACCACATCGAGGGCGCCGCCTGCCTGCGCTCGGCCAGCCTCGCCGAGGCCAGCGATCGCTCGATCGTCGCGCTCGGCTCGACCCAGCTGGCGATCCGGGCCTTCCAGCGCTGGGGCGCCAAGGCGGTCGTCGCTCGGCTGAACGCGCGCCGGGAGGCGGGCGAGGCCAGCCCGATCCACGACGAGGTCCGCGAGTCGACCTCGATCGTCAGCATCAGCGGTACGCCCTCGAGCCTCGACCTCGCGACCGTGCTCGGGACCATGCACTCGATCAGCGAGGACCTGCGCCTCGACGAGGTGATCCGCCGCGTGCTGGAGAACGCGATCCGCAACGCCGGCGCCGATCGAGGCGTGCTGCTGCTCGAGCGCGAGGGCGTGATCACGATCGTCGCCGAGGGTGATGCCATCCAGACCAACGCCTACGCCGAGCCGCTCGCGCTCGCCAACGCCCGCTCGCGCTTGCCGATGGCGGCGCTCCACTATGTGATGCGAACCGGCGCGGCGCTCGTGCTCGACGACGCGCGCGAGGATCCCCGCTTCGCCAACGATCCCCACGTCGTCGCGACCGGCGTGCGCTCGTTGCTGGCGATGCCGATCGTCAAGCAGAGCGAGCGGGTCGGCGCGCTGCTGCTCGAGAATCACCTCCACGCGCGGGCCTTCCCGGCCGAGCGGCTCGAGGTCCTGCGCTTCTTGGTCACGCAGGCCGCCAGCGCGCTCGACAACGCGCGCCTCTATGACGCGCTCCAGCGCGGCGAGGAGCGCTGGCGTTCGCTGGTCGCGGGCGCGCCCGACAGCATCGCGCTGATCGATCGCGCCGGCGTGATCGAGTTCATCAACCACTTGATCGGCGTCGCGGATCCCAGCGCGTTGATCGGCCGCAGCGTCGTCGAGGTGCTCGACCCGAGCGTGCGCGCGAGCTGGCTGCAGACGCTCGCCGAGGTGCTCGATCAGGGCCAGACCCAAGAGCTCGAGCTCTGCCTGACCATCGCGGGCGAGAAGCGCTGGTTGCTGACCCGAGTCGCGCGGATCGACGCGCAGCGCGGCAAGCTGCTGACGATCTCGACCGACATCAGCGAGCGCAAGCGCTTCGACGCGCAGGTCCGCCAGCAGCAGCGGCTCGAGTCGATCGGCACGCTGGCCAGCGGCGTCGCCCACGAGATCAACAACCCGATCCAAGGGATCATGAACTACGCCGAGCTGATCGCCGACGACGCGAGTGGCAGCGCGCAGATCCACGAATTCGCCCAAGAGATTCGGGCTGAGTCCGAGCGGGTCGCGACCATCGTTCGCAACCTCCTGACCTTCTCTCGGCAAGAGCGCGACGCCGAGCTCGAGGCCGTGCCGCCCTTCGAATTGGTCGAGGCCGCGGTCTCGCTGATCCAGATCGTGCTGCGCAAGGATGGCATCACGCTGCACGTCGATGTCCCGCGCTCGCTGCCCGAGCTGCGCTGCCGTCCCCAACAGATCCGGCAGATCCTCATGAACCTGGTCACCAACGCCCGCGACGCGCTCGACGAGCGCTACCCCGGCTTCGACCCGCGCAAGACCCTCTCGCTGCGAGCGACCACGCTCGAGCAGCAGGGGCGCTCCTGGTTGCGCTTCAGCGTCGAGGACAGCGGCGCCGGGATCCCCGAAGCCCTCCGCTCGCGCATCTTCGACCCCTTCTTCACGACCAAGGCCCGCGAGCGCGGCACCGGGCTCGGGCTCTCGGTCAGCCACGGGATCGCGCTCGAGCACGGCGGCGAGCTCGGCGTCGAGAGCGAGCTCGGGGTCGGCACGACCTTCCATTTGACGCTCCCGCTCTGACCCGAGCCCGCGCACGAGTGGCCCGATCTGGCCCGATTCTCTCGACCGAGAGCGCCTGGTATCGTCGGCCATGCGCCCCTCCCTCGCGTTCCCCCGCGGCTCGCTCTTGGCCTCGTCGCTGGCCCTGCTGATCCCGCTCGGCGCGTGCTCGGACAAGACGCCACAGCCCGCGAGCGAAGCGGCGGCCAAGCAGCCCGAGGCCACGCCGAGCGAGACGACCACGGCCACGCCCGCCGAGCCCACGCCGCGGACCACGGCCGAGCCCGCGGCCGACAGCGCGCAAGAGCCCGTCCTCGACGAGCCCGAGCTCGCCGAGGCCGAAGGCGAGCCTGCGCCCTACCCCGAGTCGACCACGCCCGATCCAGCGGCCTTCGTCCACCCCGCCGCCGACGTCATCATCGTGGTCGCGAGCAACCGCTCGTTCTCGCCGGGCGAGGACGGGGTCGATCGCGACGCCAAGTATCACAGCTTCATCTGGAGCCCGACTCAGGGCGCGCTGCCAGCCGCGGGCAAGGCCGAGGCCGCCGAGCCAGGCGGCGCGGCGCTGGTCGGCGAGGTCGATGGCCTGATCGTCGCCGACGGCTCCGCGCAGTGGCAGGTCTTCGTCGACGAGCCGACGATCCCGCTGGCCAAGTGCAGCGATGCGTGCGAGGGCGGGGCCGCGGTGGCGGGCAAGCAGACCCTGGCCAAGAAGCTGCATGAGCTGCGCGCGCAGCCCTTCGTCGATGGGGTCGCGAGCGGCGACTCCAAGCTGCTGATCGCGGGCCAAGACTTCGCCCGGCACAGCGCCGACACCTGCATCGGCACGCGCGAGGCGGTCGAGCACGTGCTGCAGGTCGCCGCCGTCGCCGACGGTCGCGTCTTCGTGGTCGAGCGGATCCTCGACACGCCATTTTGCGCGACCGAACCAGTCAGCTACGAGCTGCGACGCGAGCGAATCTTCGACCTGCGCAGCGGCGAGGTCTCGCTCGCCGCGCTCGAGAACGAGCTGACCTACAAAGAGCGCAAGAGCGCCCGCTTCAAGGCCGCCGAGACCTTGGCCGGCTTCAGCAAACTGTCTGCGACCAAGCTCGCGCCCGTGACGATCTCGATCGCCGGCCTCTTCCCGACCTTCCGCGAGTTCAAGGGCGGCATGCGGCTGATCCTGCAATACGCCGCGCCGGTCTCGATCGGGGGCAGCGGCGGCTGGGGCAACCTCTTCGACGCCGCGCAAGTGACCATCAAGTACCCCGAGTCCTCGTCCGTGACGCCGCCGGCCGACGTGGTCGCGCTGATGACCTACGTGCAGCGCGAGCACGGCAACTGGAAGGTGATCGGTTGGTCGCAGGTCGACGCCGGGGGTGCGGACGCGGACGCGATCGCCGGCGCGGGCGGGCTGATCGACGAGGACGACGAGGACGACGACGACGAGGACGACGACGAGGACGACGACGATCAGAAGCAGGAGCCCGAGCCAGCCGAGGACGACGACGAGGACGAGGGCGATTGATGCTGTCCACTGCCAGCCATGACGCGCCCGCGGGGACGATCCGCGCGCTGCTCGAGCGAGTCGCCGCGCGCTCGCCCTTGCTCGCCCGACCCAGCACGCCCAGCGGCTTTGGACTCTTGCCCGAGCAGCTCGCCGCGATGGGCTGCCCGGGCTCGGCCAACAACGCGTTCACCCGACTCCAACGACCCTGGACGTGGGCCGACAGCGTGCCCGCGCTCGGCCAAGCCGCGGGCCATTGGCTGCTCGAGCAGACCGACCTGCGCCTCCCGGAGGTCGAGCGCGACGTGCTGGCCAGCGACGGGACCACGCGGGTCGTCTATCGCAGCCAGGGCGACCTCTTCGAAGCCGTGCACATGCCTCGGGCCGTCCGCTCGCCGCGGGTGACGATGTGCATCTCGTCGCAGGTCGGCTGCGCGATGGGCTGCACCTTTTGTGCGACCGCGAGCATGGGCCTGATGCGAAACCTGAGCGCGGGCGAGATCGTCGGCCAGGTGCTCGCTACCATGGCTCGAATCGGCCCCGCGACCCCCGACAAGCTCTCGCTCGTGTTCATGGGCATGGGCGAGCCGCTGCACAACCTCGCGGCGGTGAGCCAGGCGATCGAGATCCTGTGTCACCCGCTCGGCCTCGACCTCTCGCCGCGGCGGATCACGGTCTCGACCTCGGGCTTGGTCAAGGGCATCGACGAGCTCGCCCGCGCGCCGGTCCGGCCCCGGCTCGCGCTCAGCCTCAACGCGACGACCAACGCCAGCCGGACCTCGATCATGCCGGTCAACCGCAAGTGGGATCTGGCCGAGCTGCGTGCGGCGCTCGAGCGCTGGCCCTTCGAAGCGCGCGAGCGGATCACCGTCGAGTACGTGATGCTCGCCGGCGTCAACGACAGCGACGAAGACGTCGAGCGGCTCGTCGCCTGGCTCGCGGGCCTGCCCCACGTGCTCAACTTGATCCCCTTCAACCCGCACCACGCGGGCGCCGGGCTCGAGGCCAGCTCGCGCGAGCGCATCGAGGCCTTTGCGGCCCGGCTCTACGCCGCGGGGATTCGCGTATTGGTCCGGGTCAATCGCGGCCGCGATGTCGGAGCGGCCTGCGGCCAGCTCGTCACGGGGCTCGACCCGGGCCTGCGCGGCTCGAGTGCACCGTGATCTCGGTGGATCCTTCGCGGGCGCTGACTCGGTGGATCCTTCGCGGTTGATCGGGCTCAACACGTCGCCCTTCGAATCGCGGGTGCGCTCTCCCTGGTCGGCGATCGCTCTCGTTGGTTCGCGGCGATCGACCTTCAGCGCTTGCGAGCGAGCTCCGCCATCCCGGCCTCGCACTTCGGGCACCACGCGACCCGCTCATGCTCGTACCTGCCGCCCTTGCTCGGCCGCTCGAGGTACTTGCCGAGGAAGAGGCAGACTGGGTTTTGGGCGGCGTCGTCCATCCACTCGTGCGAGGGCAGCAGATCCATGGTCGACACCCAGCCCATCGCGGTGAGCACGGGGACTTGGTGCAGGGGACAGGTCAGCGGCGCGCGGACTTCGAGCGGCCGCTCGTTGTGGTCCAAGAACTCGGCGAGGGTTTGGATTGCCATGTCGGGGTTCAGCGCGACGAAGTCGTGAAAATAGGCCCACGAGCGAAAGCGCAGGACCAAGCCCTGGTCGCCGCTGTCCATGGCGAGCATGTCGAGGGCGATGCCGTCGTCGTGGCGTGAGCATGCCGGGACACGCAGCGCATGCACGCGCTGAATGCTGATCGGCGAGAGCGCTGCGAAGGCTTTGCTGAGCGTGCTCGAAGCTTCGAGCTTCACGCTGCGGGTCGAAGCTTCGCCGCACACGGGGCAACGCGGCACGCCAGCCGCGTTGGTGGGCCAACGCGGCTCGTGCTTGGGCAGCGGCACCGAGAACACCGCCATGTTGGCCACGTGATCGGGCTCGAGCGGGCGCATCGTCTTGGTCCCCGCAGACCATTGACCGCAGCGTTCGCATCGCTCGGTCCGCGCCGACTCGATGTGCGTGAACTCGATGGCCGCGCCGCAGTGCGGGCAGCTGGCGCTCGCCACCCCGCCGCCTCGGAGCAGCCCCATCACCCAGCCCCCGCCGAGCAGCGCCAGCACCCCGCTCCAGAAGATGGCCAAGAAGCCCCAATCGCGCTGCAGACCCAGGACGACCAAGGTGATCCCGCCGGCCGCCATCGCCAGCGACACCAGCATCAGCACGCGATTCTTCTTGGTGTCGAGACGTGCTCGGGGAGAGCTGGGAGGGCCCGGGTTGGAGCTCGTCATGTTCATGGCATGTGCACGAAGGTCTCGCCGAGCCGCGGGCTGGCGAGCTCGCGCTGGATGATCGCCTGAGCCTCGGCCTTGGCCAAGAAGCGCATGCAGCCCCAGCGTTCGTCGAAGATCAGAGGTCGCGCACAGAGCCGCTCGAGCAGCGCCACGCGCTCGGCCGAGAGGTAGGGCGCCAGCACCCGAACGTTGGCCTGGGCCGACGCGACCCGCTGCTCGTTGGTGAAGTCCGTGCCGTCGTCGGTGTAGATCTCGCTGAGCCCGAGCACGAGATGGCGCAGCAAGAAGCCCTCGAGGTCGGGCGCGACGACCTCGGCGTTGGGCTCGTCGTGCGGCGCGAACACGATCTCCGCGCCGGGACTCGACGCCTCCCAACACCACACGTCGCCAGCTCCGGTCTGGGCGAAGGGCACCAGGCGG
>JAMHUH010000157.1:0-24796 GCA_035904925.1 Nannocystaceae bacterium | reverse complement strand
GAGCACGCCCTCGCGCGAGGTCGCGGCGCCCGTGTACGCGCCCTTGACCACGCCAAACAGGTGCGCGGCCATCAGCTCGGAGGGGATCGTCGACAGGTCGACGGCGACGAAGGGCCCGGTCCGCAGCGAGTGCGGGTGGATGAACTCGCGCGCGAGCAAGCTCTTGCCGGTGCCGGTCTCGCCTTGAATGATGACCGGGAGCTGACCGCGGGCGAGGATCGCGATGCGCCGGCGCAGGTCGCCCATCGCGACCGCCGTGCCCCAGTAAAAGGGCCCGTCGTCCTTGGGTCGCTCGAAGCGGGCGAGGATGCCCTCGACCTGGACCTTGAGCGCGCGCGCGTCGAGGTACTCGTCGTCGAGCAGGTAGGTGTAGTCCTCGGCGTGCAGCCGCTCGGCGTCGGCCTCGAGCGGGAGATCGTCGCGCGCGGTCATCACGATGACCGGGAGATCGGGATAGCGCTGGCGCAGCCGGTCGAGGATCAGCAGGCCCTGGCCCCGGCGCAGCCGCTCGATCGCCCGGCTCTGCTCGTTCGCGCCGAGCTTGGCGAGCAGGTCCGACTTGTCCTCCGGGAGCAGGTCTTCGTCGGGGATCTCGAAGTGGACGTCGAGCAAGACCAGATCGATCGGTCGACGGGCGCGGGCCAGCAGCTGGGCCGCGTGGGCGTAGTTGCGGGCCGGACCGATGAACTCGTGCTCGGGCATGAAGCGCCGGCACAGCTCGAGGTACTTGTCCTCGTCGTCGATGATCAGGATCGCCGACACGGATCAGCGCTCCCGCAGCAGACGGCGATGCAGGTCCCGCAGGCTGTTGCGGATGTCCTGCTGGGCCCGGCGGATGTCGGCGCGGTCGCGGGCGATCGACTCGCGGTCGCGCTCGCGCAAGGCCGGGCCCGCGTGCTCGAGCACCGCGACGGCGTCGGCGACCCGCTCGAGCTCGGGCACCAGCGGATCCGGCAACTCGACCCGATGGGCCGCCCACACCTCCCAAGCCGTGTCGCTGCGATCGGGCAGCTTGCGGGTCTCGAGCAGATCACCGCGCAGCGCGTCGATGAGCTCGTCGTGCAGCGGGCCCGACCAGGCCTCTTCGTCGAGGTTGGCCGAGGCCCACGCGACATACTTGCCCAGGTCGTGCTTGAGCGCGGCGATGCGCTCGATCAGCGAGTCGAGATCGATCGGCGCTCGCTGGCCCATCACGCCGGCCTAACCCTGCGCCTGCACGCCGTCGGGCAGGTGATAGCGGGTCGCGCGGGCCTTGCCGCTGCTGCCGACCTTGCCGACCCGACGCATCCACGACAGGTAGCCACGCAGCTCGGTCGTGTCGACGTCGATCTGCTTGGCGATCTGCCCGATGGTCATCGAGCCCTGGGTCGAGATCACCTCGAGGATCCGCCGATACATGAACTCTTCGCGGCTCTGGCTATCGGCCGAGGTCGCGACCTTCTGCCGGCGAGCGGAGCGCGTGGCCTTGCGCGAGAAGCCAGCGCCCGCGGCAATCAGCGCCTCTTCGAGGTCGGTGAGGGTGAGATCGCGGATGGCCTCGCCTGCTTCGCTGGCCAGCAGCTCGCGCAAGGTCGTTCCGAGCGGTGCCTTGGCCAACGTCTGCTTGGCCGCCTTGCGAAGGCCCGAGCGATTGTTGGCCAGTGCGTTTTCGAGAAGTCGAGCGATTTCCAGCATGACTCGTCCAGACCGCCGTGCGCATTGGCAGCGGGGTGGTCGAAAGTGTCGGGACTATGCCACCAGAACTCGGCCCTGCCAAGCAGTCGCTCGCGGTCAATCCGAGCGCTCGGACGGCGCGATCGGGCCGAGCGCCGGTTCAGGGCCGCTATTGACAGGTCAGCAGGCCGAAGTCGAGTTCGTAAGCGTCACACTCGAAGCAACAATCATCGCAATCCGAGCTACCCAAGGGGCCGACGCCATACTCGAGGCCCGAATCACTCTCGCCACCGAAGCAGATCAGCTCACCGCGCTCGCACACGATCGCCTCGAGGCTGTCGTAGTTGAAGCCGGTCGTGAGATAGACGGCGGTGCCGCTCGGCCAGGTCCAGTCGCGGTCCTGCGAGAAGAGCTTCCACGCGATGTCGCCCTGATCGTCGCAGGCGTCGGTCACTCGCCAGGTCATGATCGGCGAGCAACCCACGCCCGCGGGATCTTCTCCTTGGTAGCCATCGTCGCAATAACAGCTACCGCGGTACGCGTATGCGTAGGGTCCACAGTCTGGACCCTGGTCGTAGATGACACAGCCGAGCGTGGCGGCGATGAGGAAGGAACACGACAGGGTAGCGGCGCGAGCGAAGTGCATGAGGGTCCGGTGGGTCGCGGCAGCGGCGGAGGCGACTGTCTGCGTGCAGGTTAGCCGCTCGCGCGAGAGTCTGCTCGCGGGGGAATCCGGGCCCCGCGGTGGGTGGAATCACCCCGAGAGCGCGAGCGGAGGCCCGAGGCCGAGGCCCGAGTTTGGTAATCGGAGCTTCGTGAGGGTCCTGCTACCATCGAGCCTCGCGTGTTCCCGCCCGACCAGACTGCCGAACTGAGCACTCCTGCTGGACGTGTTCCGCCTCGCGCAGAGGTCGCCGCCGCCGCCGCCGACTCGATCGTCGAGGGCCGCAGCGAGTATCACCCGCCGGCCAAGACCGGGATCTGGGAGGTGGGTGCGATCATCAACGATCGCTACACGCTCGAGCGACGGCTCGGCAGCGGCTCGATGGGCGAGGTGTTCTTGGCCAGCGATCGTCTGCTCAAGAAACAGGTCGCGCTCAAGGTGCTGCGCAAGGACCTGGCCAAGAGCCGCGCGACCGTCCGCCGCTTCCTTCGCGAGGTCGCGCTCGCGCACTCGGTCACCCACCCCAACGTCGTGCGCATCTACGACACGGGCGAGGCCGATGGGCTGCCCTACTTCTCGATGGAGCACCTGCAGGGCCAGACCCTCGACGAGCTGATCCATCTGCATGTGCGCAGCGAGGCCGGCCGCCAGCGCGAGGCCGAGGCCGAAGCTCGGAGCGACGCGCCCGCGATGACGCTGCGAGAGATTCGCGAGATCAGCCACGAGATCCTCTCGGGCCTCGCGGCCGCGCACGACGCTGGCATCGTGCATCGCGATCTCAAGCCGGCCAACGTGATGCTCACCCACCGCGGGGCGATCGTCATGGACTTCGGCGTCGCGGGCTTCGACACGCCCAGCGAGACCGAGCGGCCCAACCCGGCCGAGGCCCGATCGCTGGTCCGAACCGAGGCCGGGACGATCTTCGGGAGTCCGGCGTACATGGCCCCCGAGCTGTGGGAGGGCGCGCCCGCGACCGTGCAGAGCGACCTCTATTCGTTCGGCGTGATGCTCTACCAGATGCTCACGGGCCGGCTGCCGATCGAGGCGCCGAACGCCAAGGTCTTCCTGGTCAAGCTGCGCGAAGAGAAGCCGACGCCGGTTCGACAGCTGCGCAAGGACACGCCTTGGAACCTCGCGCTGCTGGTCGCCCGCTGCATGCGGACCGAGCCCGAGAAGCGACCGGTCTCGGCTGCGGCTGCGGCCAACTTGGTCTCGCCGCTGGCGCTGCGCTGGCGCTGGTTGGCGGGCGGCTTGCTGACCTTGGTGACGCTCGGCGTCGTGCTCTTCGCCTTGCGCGGGCCCAAGCAGCGCCGCTGGGTCGAGCTCGGCTTGCCCGATCGGGTCGCGGTCGCCGATCTCGACGCGTTCGTGCGCAGCTTCGACATCGGCGACTACGAGACCGCGCAACGCCAGCTCGAGCGGCTCGAGGTGCTCGCGCCCGACTCGGCCGCGCTGGTGTTTTGGCGAGCGACCCTCGCCCACGAGCTGCGCGACGAGAGCCAGCGCGGGTCCGACTGCCAGAGCGCGGGCTACGATCCCGAGGACGACGGCGAGCACTGGCAGGGCAGCGAGACCTGGCAGGAGCTGGCCCAGCGCGCGTGCGCGGCCAGCTACTCGTTGGCGACGCCCTTGCGCGCGCTGCTGGATCCCGACGACACCAGCAAGCTGCCCGAGTCTTGGCTGCCGCTCGCGGTCAGCGAGTCCTTGGTCCCGCGACTCGACGCCGCCCGCGAGCCTGGCACGGCGCTGAGCCGCGAGGCCGAGTACGTGCTCGCGCGCCTCGAGACCCCCAACGACTTCCGCGAAGGGCCCGTGCTGGCGCTGCGTTGGCAGCTCGCGCGGATGGAGCTCGAGCTCGCGCTCGGCAAGGTCGACGAAGCCCTGTCGACGCTCGACACCGCGATCGAGCAGCACCCGAGCGCACCGCTGGCGCTCGCCCGCGCGGCGTGGCTCTACAACCAACTCGACGATCGCGAGCGCGCCGAAGCCTACGCCCGCGCGGTCGAGCTCGACGATCCCCTGCCGGCCATTCGGCTCCTGCTCGACGAGGGTCGGCTGCGCGACGCGATGGCGGCGATCGACGACTACGCGATCCGTCCTGGTCGACACCCGCATCATCAGAAGCTGCTCGACATGTGGTGTGGCTACGCCTACCGGTTCGAGATCGTCCGCCCGCCGCTGCGCTGCGCCGAGATCTCGCCCGGGATGGTTCACAACCTGTGGCTCGCCGCCCAGTACGACGGCGCCGACAACAACGCCATGAGCGCGCTCGAGCGGCTGATCATCACCCAGCAGGCCGCGACCAACCGTGGCGAGTGCCTGGCTCGCGGCAGCGTCAGCGTGATCGGGCTGGCCCCGCCCGCGTTCGAAACCTACCTGCGTCAGCTCGACATCACGGCGGCGCTCTGCGCCAGCGGCCGCGACTCGGGTCCCAACCTCGCGCTCGCCCGTCAGCTCGCCGACGATCTGCTCGCGCACACGCCCGGCGATCCCTGGGCGCTCTTGCTCGGCGCCCAGGTCGATGATCAGCAGGGTCGAAACACCGACGCCCAGACCAAGCGAGCGCTGGTGGCCGCTCGCTGGGCCAAGGCCGACGCCGATCTCCCGCTCGTCGTGGTCTTGCGCCGAATCGTCGGCGAGCCCGAGCCCGAGCCGCCGGCCGAGCCCGAGCCGCCCGCGATCGAGATCGAGGACGAGCGGGTGTCCGGCGACGAAGGCACGGCACCATGAGCTCGCTGCGCGAGCGCGATCGGGCCGTGCTCTGGCACCCCGCGACCCACTTCGGCGATCTCGATCGCGCGCCCGCGATCCCGATCGTCGCCGCGCATGGCGTGTGGCTGACCGACGATCAGGGCCGCGAGATCCTCGACGGGATCGGTTCGTGGTGGACGAGCGTGCACGGCCACGCGCACCCGCACGTGGTCGCAGCGATCGCCCGCCAGGCCGCGACCCTCGACCACGTGATGTTCGCCGGCTTCACCCACGCGCCGGCGGTCGAGCTGGCCGAGCGGCTCTTGCTCGCGGCGCCCCGAGGCGGCGAGCAAGACCCGGTCTACGGCAAGGTCTTCTTCAGTGACTGCGGCTCGGCCTCGATCGAGGTCGCGCTCAAGCTCAGCTTTCAGTCGCGGCTTCAGCGTGGCCAGCCGGGCAAGCGTCGCTTCGCCGCGCTCGCACACAGCTACCACGGCGAGACCCTCGGCGCCCTGGCCGTCTGCGGCAGCGAGCTCTGGCGCGAGCCCTTCGGTCCGCTCTTGCGCGAGGCGATGTACCTGCCGACGCCCGCGCTCGCCGATCATCAGCACGGCGATCTGAGCGACCTCGACGCGGGCGCCGACACCGAAGCGGCCGACGCGGCCATCCGCATGCTCGAGGCCCACGCCGACGAGCTCTGCGCGTTGATCGTCGAGCCGGTGATCCAGTGCGCGGGCAAGATGCGGATGCCCGGCGTCGGGTTCCTGCGCCGGATCGCCGCGGCTTGTCGCCGGCTCGACATCCACTTGATCGCCGACGAGATCGCCGTCGCCTTCGGTCGGACGGGTCGGCTCTTCGCCTGCGATTGGGCCGGCATCGCGCCCGACCTCCTGTGCCTGAGCAAGGGCCTCTCGGGCGGCGTGCTGCCGCTCGCGGCCACGCTGATCCGCGCCGGCTTCGAACGCGACTTCGAAGGCGATCCTGGCCGCAGCTTCATGCACAGCCACTCGTTCACCGGCAACCCGATCGCCTGCGCAGCCGGGGTCGCGAGCCTCGAAGTGTTCGAGCGCGAGCAGACGCTCGCCCGCCTGCCCGAGCGGATCGAGCAGATGCGCGTGCTCGGCCAGCAGCTCGCCGAGCGCTGCCCGGCGATCCTCCACCATCGCCAAGCCGGGCTGGTCAGCGCCTTCGACCTCGACGCTCGCCGTGGACCGAGCGATGGTCGGCTCAGCCTCGCGTTGCGGGCCGCCGCGCTCGAGCGCGGCGTACTGGTCCGCCCGCTCGCCGACACGCTCTACTGGATGCCGGCGCTGACGATCGAGGCGGACGAGCTCGAGCGACTCGCCGAGGTCAGCGCCGAGGTCATCCACGAGGTGCTCGGTTGATCGGACGAGGCTGGCCGATCGCGCTCGGCCGGCTCGTGCTCGCCGGTCTCGCGATCGGGGGACCGACGGCCTGCGAAGACGGCCGGAGCAGCTTCGACCTCGACGGGCTGGTCGAGCCCGAGCGCGAGTGCGTCGAGATCGTCCACGAGGCGCTCGAGCTCGGCGGTCCGATCTATGCCTTCGCCAGCGACACCCCGGGATCGCGAGGTGGTTGGGCGCTGGTCTCGACGATCGTTCAAGGCGACTCGGTGCTGGCGATGATCCGCGTGCCCGCCAACGCCGACGAGCCGCCGACCGAAGCGCTGGTGGTCGCGCTCGACCCCTTCGACGCGCCGCTCTTTCAGCTCCGCGCCGGGCTCGAGCTCGGCACCGCCTGGCTGCTGCGCGAGGGCGCTCCGGTGACCCTGCGCAAGCTGGCCCCCGGGGTCGGACTCGAGGCCATCAACACCGAGCTCGACAACTTTCCGGTCGACGAGAGCGGAGCCGACTGCCCCGACCAATGGTGGCGCCAGCTCCTGTTGATCTCGGGCCGGCCCTTCATGCTCGCGCTCCCCGACTGCTCCGAGGGCCCCGACGTCGAGATGCAGCTGCTCGAGCTCGATGAACACACGCTCGGCTTCCTGACCAATTGGACCTTGGCCTTCGACCCTTGTCAGGGCCTCGACCCTGCTGCCTGCGCGAGCGCGTACGCGTTTCGGCTCGAGGCGATCGGGACCGGTCAATCGACCCATCTGCCCGGCGCGAGTCGGGTCGGGGTCGGGTTCACGCAGGTCCGCGCCTTCGATGGGGTCGGCAGCGAAGCCCCGATCGCGCTGAGCTCCGACGTCTCGCTGCTCGACCTGCGCGTCGACGCGAGCGGCCCCGATGCTCGCTTGCTGACCTTCCGCGAGGTCTGGCTGCACGCCACCCCCTTTCCGCTCGGCGCGGTCCAGCTCGGTCAAGATCGCGAGGCGACCCAGCTCTTCGTGCCGAACCTCGCCGATCGAAGCGAGAGCGCGTTGTTTCGACTCGAGACGATCTCCGACGCGCTCACGCCCACGACCAGCGAGGCGTTGCCCTTCTCGGGCGCGGGGACGCTGGTTCAACTCGACCGCGAGAGCGCGATGCTCCACCTCGACACCAAGACGGGCCGACTCGAGGCCACCTCGCTGGCCGACGTCGGCACCTGGGGCGCTTTCACCTCGCAGGTCGTCCATGAAGAGGCCGACGTGATCGGCTTTGCGAGCGCCGGCCCGGGCATGCTGCTGATCCAGCGCAGCGAACACCCCGATCAGCTCTTGCACCTCGGCTGCATGCCCTGAACGACGAAAGCCGCCCGAGTGGGCGGCTTCGTGGTCTCGCCGAAGAGGGCGAGGAAGAGGGCGAGGAAGAGGGCGATGGGGTCAGCGTGCGACCGGCTTGAAGAGCACTTCGGAGGGCACCAGCTGCTTGTCGCCGCCGTCTTGCGCCCAAGCGAACTGGAGCGCGAGCTTGGGCCCATCGGCCTGGAAGTAGTGGATCGCCAGCTGATACTCGCCGGGGGTCAGGTAGACCAGCGCGCAGGCTTCGCTCGCTTCGTCCTTGATCCCGTCGTTGTCGACCACCAGCGTGTTCTCGAGCAAGAGCTGCGAGCCGTCGTCGCTGTTGATGCACAGCTCGTACTCGGCCTCGGCGGTGATGTTGATCGAGCCGTTGAGGCGGACCGCGTAGTTCTGGGTCAGGGTCAAGCCGGGGAAGCCTTCGGAGGCGTCCTTGCTGGCGATGTTGACCATGTCGATCGCGGCCATCTCGGTCGCGTTGCCGAGCGACGAGAAGTCGGGCAGCGCGGTGGCCGATTCGATCGACCAGGCTTCGATCGCCATGCCGTTGAGCGAGGCCGGCTCGGTGCCGCCGCCGTTGGGCTTGCGCGGCGGCTTGGCGGCGTTCATCGGCTTGGCGCGGGCCTTGGTCGATCGACCGCCTCCGCGAGTCGCCGTCGATCCTCGTGCTCGGCTCGGCGTGCCCGCCGTGTCGCCGTCGCCACTGGACCCGTCGGCCACGTCGCCACCGCCATCGGGGTTGTTGGTTTCTTCGTTCTTCTTGCCGCAACCGGGCAGCAGTAGCAGGGCCATGGCGAACAAAGATGCGGAGGTCAGATAGGTACGAATCATGGCTTCCTCGTTGGAGTCGGTCGCTCCGACGGCCAGCTGCGGCGACGGATTCAGCGCGAGCCGCAGTGAAACAGGTCTGCTCGACTGCGTCCAGCGCTGCACACCGCCATCAGGATGCTTTCTCCGCTGCGGGCGGCGGACTCGGCTTCTCCGCCGCGGGTGGCGGACTCGGTGTCTGCTCGGTCCGTGAGCGGGCTCGCAGGCGAACTTTGCCGTTCACGGTCGCAACCTCGAAGCGGATGGAGCCACCGTGCTTCTCTTCGAGCTGCGGGAGCTCGCGCGACAACTTGTCGACCAGCTTGCCGTAGGTCAGGCCCGCGATCGGCTCACCCACGGCCTTCTTGGCCGCGACGAACTGCTTGAAGAGCTCGCGGGCCTCGCCCGCGTCGACGCCCGGAGGCAGCGTGGGCCGGCTCGGCGGGGTCGGCGATCGAGCGGGGATTGGATGCCGGCCCGACTGCGAAGCTCGAGCGGGCGCAGGCTCGGACTCGGACTCCGCGTCCGCGCTCGGCTCGACTTCGGCCGTCCGCCGCTGCGACTGGGCCTGATGTTGGCGCCGCTCGGACTCGGCGAGCAGCCGCTTGAACGTGCCCTTCTCGATCTGCAGCAGGATCCGCGTCCAATAGTGCTCGTAGGTGACGAGCCGGGCCTTGAGGTTCTGCAAGCGAAAGCGAACCGCCGTCGGGCCGCCGCGGATGGTCAACAAGGTCGCCACGTTCCGCTTGACCTGATCGTGGTCACGCGTGGGCGGGATCCGGTCGACGCCGTTGAAATAGCGTTCGAACGCCACCTTGAGCATCTCGATGGACTCTTCGAGCGCGTCGAGGGTCGCCATCGTGACCCGCTTCTTGTCTCCCGGCGCGGCCAACCCGGTGGATGCTAGCAGCCCGGGGTGCAACTCGTCGCGTCGGATCGCGCCGGGAATTTCGGCGAGGGCGCGAAGCCGAAGCGCAGCTGTACTGACGTACTGCAAGCCGAGGCGACAAAGCCCTCGCCGAAAGGACCAAGCGAGGCGGCGTGACGAGTTGCGCCCCGGGCTGCTGGCCCGCTCTCGCCCAACCTCGCCAGCTTTGGGCGGGATCATGGGCTTTGGGCTCGGCTTCGTTTAGAAAGACTCCTACCCGCACGATCGCCCGCGCCATCTCCGCTCGCGCTGGCGCGAATGCGACCGTCGACCTTTCGCGGACCTCAGGCCTGCGGCGAGTCACCGCCCATGAGCAAGATCCTCGCCTTCATCCTCTTGATCGGCCCGCTGATCTTCATCCACGAGCTCGGCCACCTGCTCGCGGCCAAGCTGGTCGACGTCAAGGTCGGGCGCTTCTCGATCGGCTTCGGTCCGGCGCTGCTGCGCGTCCGACTCGGCGAGACCGAGTACTGCTTGGCCCCGATCCCGCTCGGCGGCTACGTCACCTTGCTCGGGCAAAACCCCTACGAGGAGATCCCCGAGCAAGAGAAGGATCGGGCGCTCACCAACAAGCCGCTCTGGGCCCGCTACTTCGTGCTCGCGGCCGGCCCCTTCGCCAACCTGCTGCTGCCCCTGCTGGTCTACTTCTTCTTCTTCCTGACCCACGCCGTCCAGCCGCCGCCGGTGATCGGGACCGTGCTCGACGACTCGGCCGCGGCGATGGCCGGGCTCGAGCCGGGCGACCGCGTGATCGAGATCGACGGCGACCACGTGCGCTCGTGGAAGGAGATGCAGACCAAGATCGCCGAGTCGCCCGACCTCGAGCTGCGCTTCGAGATCGAGCACGACGGCGAGCGAGTCGAGCGCTTCGTGACCCCGCGGCGGACCTTCGTGCCCAACCCGCTCGACGTGCCCGAGCCGCGCGGTCTGCTCGGCGTCTACGCCCACTTCTACACCCCGCAGATCGGCATCATCGATCCCAACTCGCCCGCCTACGAGGGCGGCCTCCGGACGGGCGACGTGATCACCTCGATCGACGGCGAGCCGGTCCGGACGATCGAGGAGCTGCAGGGCCTGGTCGCCGATCCGCCCGACTCGCTGATCCGACTGACCTACCTGCGCCCCCGCGCGACCCCCTTTCACTTCGGCACGCTGCTCTGGTTCGAGAGCAACCATGCCCAGCTGCTGCCGCGACCCGAGGCCGAGGACAAGCCGGGCCTCGGCAACTCGAAGCGCGGGCTCGGACGCGGCGAGCCGGAGTCGCCGACCGGGATGCTCGCGGCCAACACCTTCATTCGCGCGATCGCCCACGACTCGCCCGCCGCCAAGGCCGGGCTCTTGCCCGGTGATCGCGTGCTCGAGGTCGATGGCCAAGTCGTGACGCGCTGGGAGTCGATCGCCAACCTGCTCGACAAGGTCGGCGAGGAGCCAGTGACGCTCTTGGTCGCCTCGCTCGGGGCCGAGCCGCGCGAGGTTCGGGTCGTCCAAGAGATTCGCTCGCGCAAGGACATCTACAAGACCCAGTTCGACTATCTCTACTTGGGCGCCGAGCCCTACGGGATCAGCCGGGCGCCCGAGCTCGAGCCGATCCGCGGCCGCTTCACCTACGCCTCGCGGGCGGCCTGGAGCGAGACCATCTACATGCTCGAGATGATGTGGACGGCGCTGCGGCAGATGGTCACGCTCCAGCGCGGGGTCGACGAGCTCAGCTCGGTCGTCGGGATCTTCGCCTTCGCGGGCACCGCGGCCGAGCAAGGTCCGACCGAGTTCTTGATGCTGATGGCGCTGATCAGCCTCAACCTCGGCTTCGTCAACCTCTTGCCGATCCCGATCCTCGATGGCGGCCACCTGCTCTTCTTCACGGTCGAGGCGATCAGGCGCAAGCCGCTGAGCCAGCGCGCGCGCGAGATCGCCAGCGCGCTCGGCTTGGTCGTGATCGCCCTGCTCTTGCTGATCGCGCTGCGCAACGACGTGATGCGATTCTGGATGGACTGATGTCGGGCTCGTCGCGCTGGATGTTGGCTTTCGACGCCTCGGCGCCGCGGACCTGCGTGGTGCTCGGGCGCGTGGGCGAGCACGACGACGAGCTCGTGGTCGAGGACGAGCACGAAGACCGCGAGACCCAGTCGTCGGAGCGCTTGCACGAGCGGCTGGCGGCGGCGCTGGCCAAGGCCGGGATCTCGGCTCGCGCGATCGGCTTGGTCGCCTGCGGACGCGGACCGGGGACCTTCACGGGGACTCGAGTCGCGGTCGCGCTGGCCAAGGGACTCGGGCTCGGGCTCGGCGTGCCGATCGTCGAGGTCTCGACCCTGGCCGCGTTGGCCTGCTCGGCCGAGCACGAGGGTCGCGTGCTCGCCCTGCTCGACGCGCGGCGCGAGCAGGTCTACGGCGGGCTCTTCGAATGCAGCGGCGAGCTCGGGCGCGTGGTCGCGTGCAGCGAGGAGCGAGCGGTCGCGCTGCGCGAGCTCGTCGCCGAGCTCGAGCTCGAGGGCGCCGTCGCGTTCGGCCCTGGTTGTGGGCCCTACGCGGATCAGCTCCCGGCTGGCATGCCCGCCGTGGTCGCGGGCGGGCCCTCGGCGCGCGGGCTCTGGCGCGCGAGCGTGGCCAGCTTGCGAGCGGGGGCGCTGCGCGACGCGAGCACGATCGAGGTCCGCTACCTGCGGCAGAGCTACGCCGAGATGGGCGTGCACGTGCCCAAGCGAGCGAAGTACGTCAGCCCCTGGGCCTAGCCCCAGGCGCACCTCAGCCCCAAGGATCGACGAGATCGCCGTGGCTGATGTTGTCGTTGGCCTTGCTCTCGGGCTTGGTCGTCGGCTTGATCGGCACGGGCTCGGGCTCGGGAGGCGCAGGCGCGGGCGTGCCTTCGATCGCGGGCTTGCTCTCGCTGCTCGCGCGTCGACTGCTGGCCTTGCTCGGGGCGCTCGCATCGGGGGCCTCCGCGTCGGCGAGCGCGGGCGTTGGCGCGGGCTCCGGTTGCAGCGGTGGCGGTGGCTCGACGAGCGCTTGCTCGGGCGTCGGCGTGCTCGGGGCTGGGCTCGGCGCTGGCGCGGGTGGGCTCGGCTCGGCCGACTCGGCCTTCTCCACGGGCTCGTCGCGGGCGATCAACGACTGCACCAGCGTGTACACACCGATGCCTGCGCCGCCGACCAAGAGCGCGACCAAGACCACGACGCCGACCACCACCAAGGGCGAGGTTCGCTTGCTCGCGACCACCGGGGCGCTGCGCGTGGTCGGTCGCAAGCTGCGATCGAGCTCCTCGGCGTCCTTGGGCGCGGCTCGACCGGCGAAGCCCATCACCTGCGAGCGCGAGGCTTGGACTTCGGGCGCGGGCACGGGTGAGCCCGAGTGGCTGGCCGCCGCCGCGAGTCGAGCGAACTGGGCCAGCGCGCTCGCGAGCTCGCGCGTGTCGGTGAAGCGACGCGCCGGCAGCTTGTCGAGGCAGCGGGTCAAGATGCCTTGCAGCTCGTCGGGGATGTATTGCTTGGGCGCCCGCTCGCGCAGCGACTTGGCCGGCGAATGGATCTGCGCCCAGAGCACTTGCTCGGTCGTGCCGACGAAGGGTGGGTCGCCGGCGATCAACGCGTAGAGCAGGCAGCCGAGCGCGTACACGTCGCTGCGGGGATCGAGCAGGCTGCCGCTGGCTTGCTCGGGGCTGGCGAAGCCGGCCGACATGGGCGAGAGCCGACGCGGATCGGGATCGCTGGCCAAGCCGAAGTCGACCAACTTGGCGAAGTCACCCGGCTGACCGGTCTCGATCAAGAACACGTTGGCGGGGCGAAGATCGCGATGGACCACGCCCTGCGCGTGGCCAGCCGCGAGCGCCTCGCCGACTTGCTGGATGATCGCCACGGCCCGCGCCCAGGCCATCCCGCCGCGTTGATCGAGCAGCTGCTGGAGCGTGCGACCACGCAGCTGCTCCATCACGAAGTAGGGCTCGCCCGCGTCGGTCCGACCGAAGTCGCTGAACTCGGCGACGTGGGGGTGACGAATCTTGGCCAGCACGCGCGCTTGCTGAAGCAGGCGATCGCTGACGCCCGAGCTGTCGGAGTGGACGAACTTGATCACCACCGGACGACCGAGCTCGACATGCTCGGCCGACCAGGCCTCGGTCTCGGCTCCGTGTGCGAGCGGATCGACCAAGCGATAGCGACCGCCGATCAGCTGTCCGGCGCGTCGCGTGCTGCTCGAAACGATCGGACTCGCGCCGAATTGGCTGGACGGGACGTTGCTCTGCCCGAGCGGCTTCGGTCCGAGCGGCTTCGCCACGAGCGGGCTCGAGTCGGTCGCGTTCGGCTTGGCGTTGACGATCGCTGGATTCGCGCCGCTCGAGGGTGCAGGCGCTTGCGGATAAGCTGGCAGTCCCTCGGCCGGGAGCCAGCGGCTCGCTCTCACCGGCGGGGTCCCGCCGACCGGCTCCCCCATCCACGCCTGCGTCCGGCGTCGACCTTCGTCCCCGGCGCTCATCGGACCCCAGCGTATCACGGGCTGCGAATCCCGCCGCGACTTGAATCCACGCGTGACTCGCTGGGTTGGGCTGGACCGAGGCGCATGCGAGACTGGTCGCGTGGTCAGTCTCGCTCCTGTCCTTCGGCTCGCGCTTCGGGGTGCCATCGCCCTGCCCGACTCGCTCCTCGCCAGCCTCGTCGGTCCGCTCCCTCGCAACGATCGCGGCGTCGAGCTCGACCTTCGTGCCGCTTTGTTGGTCCAGGGCATCGAGCGCGCAGGCCTGAATCGACCGGAGCGAGCGGGGCACGAAAAAGCGCGTGCCCACATGGACCGCCACTCCCCGATGGTCGACGTCGCGCCGCAGCCCTGCGAGATCGAGGCGCGGGAGGTCCCGGGTCCCGCCGGCTCGCTGCGGGCAGTGATCTTTCGGCCGATCGGCGAAGCCAACGAGCTGCCGGTGCTGGTCTACTTCCACGGCGGCGGGTTCGTGATCGGCAGCGCCGCTTCGCACGCCAACGTCTGTCGAATGCTGGCGAATCGGGCCCGTTGCGTGGTCGTGTCGATCGAGTATCGGCTCGCGCCCGAGCATCGCTTCCCGGCCGCCGTCGACGACGTGGTCGCGGCCTACCGCTACGTTCGCGAGCACGCGCGCAGCTTCGGCGGACGCAGCGATCGGGTCGCGGTCGGCGGCGACTCGGCCGGCGGCAACCTGGCCGCCGTCACCTGCCTGGCCCTGCGCGACGCCGGCGAGGCGCCGCCTTTGTTGCAGGCGTTGATCTACCCCTGCACCGACTGCCGGCGCGGCCACGCCTCGCACCAGCACTTCGCCGAGGGCTTCTTCCTCGATCGACCCAAGCTCGATTGGTTCATGGACCACTACCTCGGCTCGCCCGAGCAGGTCGAAGATCCTCGCGCCTCGCCCTTGCTCGCGACCCGGCTCGACGGGCTGCCACCCGCGCTGGTCCTGACCGCTGGCTTCGACCCGCTGCGCGACGAGGCCTTCGAGTACGTCGAGCGGCTGCGCGAGGCCAAGGTCGAGGTCGAGCACCACTGCGCCGAGCGGCTGATCCACGGGTTCTTCAACATGGGCGGCGCGATCCCGGCCGCGCGCGAGACCGTGATCGACTACGCCGACCAGCTCCGCGTCCGCCTCCGCCAATGATCCCGTCCGCCAGGCTCAGGTCAGCACGCCCTCGATCGGCTCGAGCAGCTCGGGCACGTCTTGCTCGGCGAGGCTCTGGCGGAGGTTGACCTCGATCATTCGCGCGAGCGCGTCGAGCGGGAGGTCGTTGGGGTCGCGGCCAAAGGGATCTTCGATCTCGTTGCCGACCGCGTCGAGACCATAGAACGCGTAGGCGACGATCAACACGACGACCGGCGTGAAGAGCCCGACGGTCGCGACGATGCCGAAGGGCAAGCCGACGCAATAGAGCAGCACGATCCGGTGGGTCAGCACCGTGTAGCTGGCCGGGATCGGCGTGGCCTTGATCCGCTCGCAGGCGCCCTGCACGTCGGTCAGCGTGGTCAGGCTCTGCTCGAGCAAGGGCAGGTGATGGGTGTGGATCAGGCCCTCGTCGTAGAGCGAGCGGAGGCGATCGGCGATCAGCTGGAGCGTCGCGATCGGCCGGTTGCGATGCCCACGGAGCCGCTCGATCTGCTCGTCGCGGATCAACCCGACGAAGTCCGGGAGCGGATCTTCGTCACGCAAGTGGCGACGCAGCGCGCGGACGTAGGCGATCAAGGCGTAGACCAGCTCGCGCCGAACCCCGGCGCGCTGCTCGTCCGACCAAGCGACGCCGCTTCCGGGCGGGGGCGCGATCAAGGTCAGGATCTGCCGGGTCAAGCTACGCGAGGTGTTGACCAGCTGGCCCCACAGCTTGCGGCCCTCCCAAAATCGGTCGTAGCCGGTGTTGTTGCGAAAGCCGAGGAAGATCGACAAGGCGAAGCCGACCAAGGTGAAGGGCAGCGGGGTCAGGTTCGACTCGAAGGTGTCCCAACCGAGCTGGAGCACCGTGACGATCGTGGCCAGCAGCCCGCTCATCGACACCCGCAACCAGATGCCCGAGCTCGAGGTCCGGCGCAGGAAGAACACCTGCTTGAGCCAAGATCGGCGGTCGAGGATCAGCACGGCGCGGGACCATAGCAGGCTCGCCCCCGCGCGCAGAGCCGGGCGATCGAAGCGGACTCACTCGCGGTAGCGCGCGACCGCCCGCAGGGCCATGACCCCGATGATCGCGTAGGCCAGGGCCGCGAACGCGAACATGGCCCGGACGTCGGTCGTCTCGCCGGCCCAGGCGACCAGCGAGAGCGGCACGACCAACGCGAGATCGAGCCCGCCGACCACGCGAGCCCAGCTCGAGCTGCGCGAGCGGCCCTCGTTGGCGATCACGTGGATGATCAGCCCGAGCCCCGCCAGCAGCAGCAAGAGCAGCAGCGGAAGCGCCAGCATGATCGCGCGAACGAGGGCCTCCATCGTCGGCGGGAGTTTACACGACCCATGCGGCGCCGTAGCGTCCCCGCATGCCCGAGTCCAAATTCGACTTCGACATGTTGACGATCGGTGCCGGCTCGGGAGGCGTCGCCGCCAGCCGCCGCGCGGGCGAGTACGGGGCCAAGGTCGCGATCTGCGAGTCGAGCCGGGTCGGCGGCACCTGTGTGCTGCGCGGCTGCGTGCCCAAGAAATTGCTGGTCTACGCGGCCAGCTTTTCCGAGCACTTCGAAGATGCGGCCGGCTTCGGCTGGGAGGTCGGCGAGCGCAGGCTCGACTGGCCCAAGCTGATGCGGGCCAAGCAGGCCGAGCTCGAACGGCTCGAGCAGATCTATCGTCGACTCTTGCGCGACTCGAAGGTCGAGCTGATCGAAGGTCGCGCGCGGCTGATCGACGCCCACACCGTCGAGGTCGCGGGTCGGCAGATCACCGCCAAGTACATCTTGATCGCCACCGGCGGCTGGCCCGAGCTGCCCAGCTCGGTCCCGGGCATCGAGCACGCCATCACTTCGAACGAGGCGCTCGATCTGCCCGAGCTGCCTGCGCGCGTGACGATCGTCGGCGGTGGCTACATCGGGGTCGAGTTCGCCGGCATCTTCAACGCGGCAGGCTCGAAAGTGACCATGGTCCTGCGCAGCGACAACGTCCTGCGCGGCTTCGATCTCGAGCTGCGCGAGCGGCTCGCCGATCAGCTTCGTGCCCGCGGCATCGACCTGCGGACCGAGACCCGGATCCGCAGCATCGAGAAGCAAGCCGACGGCTCGCTGAGCGTCATGCTCGACCACGATCAGGCGCTCGAGGCCGATGTCCTGCTCTACGCGACCGGTCGACGGCCGGCCAGCGCCGGGCTCGGGCTCGAGTCGCTCGGCGTGCATGTCCGCAAGGACGGCGGGATCGAGGTCGACGAGCGCAACCGGACTTCGGTGCCCAACATCTACGCGATCGGGGACGTCACCCATCGGGTCAACCTGACCCCAGTCGCGATCGCCGAGGGCCGAGTGCTGGCGGCGACGCTCTTCCAACATCGCCCGACCACGGTCGATCGCCGCTTCATCGCGACCGCCGTGTTCTCGCGCCCGCCGGTCGCCACGGTCGGGCTCAGCGAGGCCGACGCCCGCAAAGAACACGCCGAGGTCGACGTCTACTGTTCCAGTTTTCGGCCGATGAAGGCCACGCTCTCGGGCCGCGAGGAGCGAACGACGGTCAAGCTGGTCGTCGAGCGCACCACCGGCCGAGTCCTGGGTGCGCACATGGTCGGAGACGACGCACCCGAGATCATGCAGGGCCTCGCGATTGCGATCCGCTGCGGCGCGACCAAGCAGGACTTCGACGCGACGATCGGCATCCATCCCACCGCTGCGGAGGAATTCGTGACCATGCGATTTCCGGTTCCGCGAGACGAGTGAACGACCACGACATCCGTGTCATGGCCGGCGCGTAGCCGAGCACGCGCCATCGAGAAGCTGGCAAGCAAGCGCGAAGCGTCGCAAACTGAGGGCAGCCCTCGAGCCTGACCATGAATACTCGTCGCTTGTCTATCCTTCACGCTCCGCTCGTTCTCTTGCCCTTCGCATCGGCCAGCGCCTGCAAAGGCGACGATGCTCTCGACGAGGTCGGCGAGGCCACCTACTCGACGGGCGATGGCGACGGCGACAGCTCGAGCGCGACCGAGACCAGCGGCTCGGACAGCACGAGCGAGACCACCGACACGACGACGACCACGACGACGACCGAGTCGACGACCGACACCACCACCGACGAGTCGACGACCGACACCACCACCGACACGACGACCGAGACCACCACCGGCGTGACCTTCTGCGAGCCCGGTCAGTCCATCTGCCAAGACGACGGCGTCGTGACCTGCTTGATGGACGGCAGCGCCTACGGGCCGCCGACCGCATGCAGCAACTCGCAGAGCTGCCTCGACGGCGCCTGCGTCGAGCTGTGCGTGATCGCGGAGCTGCAGCCGAGCTCGCGCGGCTGCTCGTTCTTCGCCCACAAGATGGACAACTACACCGACGCCGTGAACCCGCAGCCGGAGCCGAACGACTCCTTCGTGGTCGGCAACGTCTCGCAGGACATCTCGGCGACCGTCCAGCTCTACTTCATGCCCAACGGGACCAACATCGAGCAGGCCCAGGGCGGCCCAGTGGTCATTCCGCCGGCGGGCACCCAGAGCTTCGCGATGACCAACCTCCCGATCGAGAGCGTCTCGCTGCTGCGCAAGGGCGGCACCTATCGGGTCCAGAGCGACATCCCGGTGGTCGCCTACCTGCACTCGCCCTTGCAGTCGATCAACACCAACGACGCCTCGATGCTGCTGCCCGAGCACGCGCTGCGCAAGAACCATGTCGCCGCGTCCTACTACCCCTGGCTGACCAACTACTACCCGAGCTACTTCAACGTGATCGCGGTCGAAGACGGGACCAACGTCAGCTGGACCCCGCCGGTCAAGACCAACGCGGGCGTCGGCGTGCCCTTGGTCCTGGCCAACGGGACCGGCCAGGTGATCATGAACCGCGGCGACACCTTGCAGGTCGTAGCCGACAATCACGTCGACATCTCGGGCACCTACATCAGCGCGAACAAGGCGATCTCGGTCATCTCGGGCTCCGAGATCGTCAACGTCCCGGCCGGAGTCCAGTACGCCGACCACATCGAAGAGCAGATGCTGCCGCTCGACTACTGGGGCGACGAGTACGTCGGCCCTCGGGCGCCGCCGCGTGGGGCCGAGAAGTTCCACTGGCGCGTCTACGGCGGGGCCAACAACGTGACCGTCAACGTCAGCCCGGCCCAGCCCGGCTTCCCGCTCAACCTCGATCGCGGCGAGTGGTACTACTTCAACACCACGCAGAGCCTGATCTTCACCGGCAACGGCCCCTTCATGCCGGTCCAGTACCTCGAGGGCAAGAGCGCCAACGGTGGCGCGACCACGGGCGACCCCTCGATGTATCAGATGGTCCCGAGCGAGCAGTTCCTCGACACCTACACCTTCACGACCGGCATCGGCTACTCGGTCAACTACGTGCAGGTGATCCGGCAGATGGGCGGGCCGACCGTCTTCGTCGATGGCAGCCCGGTCGGCGGCTACTTCTCGGTCGGCAACTACGAGGTCGCCGACTACCAGGTCAGCCAGGGCACTCACTTCGCGACCTCGAACGAGCCCTTCGGCATCATCCAGCTCGGCTACACCAGCGCCACCTCCTACGCCTACCCGGGCGGCATGCAGCTGGCCGAGATCAACCCGCAGTAGTCGGGCGAGCCTCGGCTCGCTCTTCATGAAGGGCGGCTCGCTTCGGCGGGCCGCTTTTTTGTCCCGATCTCGGTGGCTCAGCGCTCGGGCCAAGGCAGGTAGTCGACCCAGGCGTAGGCGGTCTTGGCCAAGAGCTGATCGCCGAAGCGGGCCGTGCTCTGGGCGACCTCGCGTCCGCGCATCTGCTCGTAGAAGCGTCGCGCGCCATGGTTGTCGCTGAGCACCCAGACATGCGCGGGGGTCTGCCCGCGCTCGGCCAGCGCCCACAGAGCCGCCGAGAGCAAGCGCCCGCCGTAGCCACGCCGCTGCGCCTTCGGGTCGAGGTAGAGCTCGTAGACCTCACCGCGCATGCCCAGCTCGCTCGTCGAGCCGCTGCTGGCGTAGCCGACGATCCCACGCTCGCGCCCACGCTCGAGCTCGAGCACGTGCAGCATGCTCTCGTCGTCGGGCCAGAAGTGGCGACGAAAGCGTGCGAGCGTGCGCTTGGGCTCGATCCGCGCGAGGTTGTGCGGAGCGATCAAGTCGCCATAGGTCGCGTGCCAGCTGGCCACGTGGATCCGCGTCAACGCCACGACGTCGCTGGCCTGGGCGAGCCGGATTCGACCCTCGAGTCCGCGCGCGCGAGCGACCACGTCGACCAGATTATCAGAGCAGACCGCGTGCGAGGCGAAGCCCGTCCCGCCCGAACAGGTGGGCGCTCAAGCGCCGACGGATCGCGGGCGTGGTCGAGCCGAAGTAGCGCAGCATGGTCGCCATCAAGGTCGAGGTCGGAGCGCTGGCCGACAAGAAGCCTTGCCAGCGCGCGGCCGGCAGGGCGAAGAACTCGGCGAAGAAGTCCTCGATGCCGGCGTGGTCGAGCTCGATCAGGACCTGCATGCCGAACCCGTAGAGCTGCCAGGCTCGCCGCTCGCTCGCGGTCCAGATCGCTCGATCGACGCGAGCGCAGGCGCGATCGAGGGCTAGATCTTCGTGGGTCACCGCCGCGATCGCCTCGGCCACTCGCTCGACCCGCTGCAGCATGACGCCGAGCATGTAGCCGGTCGCCGGATGCACGAAGCTGGCCGCGCCACCGAAGCCGAGCGTGCGTTGGCCTCGCTTCGGCAAGGGAGCGCCCATCGGGATGACGCAGCGCTCGGTCTCGATCAGCTCGCCGCAGCCAGCCAGCGTCGGGAGTCGAGCGTGCAAGCGCGCCCGCAGAGGCTCGAACCACTCCGAAGGATCGCCGCTCGCCGGTCGACCGACGAGCACCGTCTCCTCGACGAACACGCGATCGTCGGCCAGCGGCATGCAATACAAAAAGCTCGGCGGGAGCCCGTCGTCGGGCGCGGCGACGCGGGTCCAATCCATGAAGCGCATGACCCCGGGCTCGGCGGTGAGCTCGGGTGGCAGCGCAGTCCGTAGCTCGCCCCAAGCGACCTGAAAGCCAGGCTCGGGCCCCGCTTCGCGCTCGACGAAGCGCGAGCCATGGCCGGTCGCGTCGATGAAGAGTCGGGTGGCCAGGCGAGCGCCCGACCCGAGCCGAACCATCGTGCGATCCTCGAGCTGCTCGAGCTGCTCGACCTCGCTCGCGTGGCAGGCGAGCGCGCCAGCCCGAGCGCGGCGCAGCGCGTCGGCTTGCAGGCTCACGTTGGCGATCCGGGCGTAGCCACGACCGAGATCGATGGCGCCGCTGCGCAACACGACCTCGCTGCGATCCCAGCGAGCCGCGAGGTGATCGGCGAGCCCGAGTCGCTCGGCGTCGTCGAGCCAGAGCCCATAGTTGTTCGGCCAGGCCCGCTCGAGCGCCGGGCCGACCAGCGCGACCTTCAGCCCGCGATCGCTGCACGCAGCGGCCAGCAAGAGGCCCGCGGGTCCGGTGCCGGCGATGCAGACGTCGCTCCGATCGCGGGGGTCGATCACGCCGCGCGAGCTTGGCCTCGCGCAGCCCGCGGTGCAATCGATCGCCGCGAGCTCGTGCCGGAGCTGATGCGCTGGCGATACCGGCCTGTTTCAATCCAAGGCGCGGCGCGGCAGGTTTCACCTTCGCGTCATCCCGCGGTGCCCGAGCAGAAACCTCGATCGCGGATTGGTTGGCGCGAGATGACCCGCGCCAAGCCCCCTGCCCTGCTCTTGCCCTTGATCCTGCTCGCGCCGCTCGCTTGCAGCGACGACTCCAACGCCGACGAGGTCGGTGACGCGACCGATACGAGCGAGAGCGAGTCGAGCGAGTCGAATGACTCGAGCTCCAGCGCCGAGTCCAGCACCAGCGACTCGAGCTCCAGCGACACCAGCTCGAGCAGTTCGACCGACTCGACCTCGACCGACTCGACCTCGACCGACACCACCGACTCGACCGACTCGACCGACACCACCGACACCGGCGAGCCGGCGCTGGTCCTGACCGCGCTCGAGCCCCTCGGCACCTACGCGACCCAAGTCTTCGATGAGGGCGCGGCCGAGATCGTCGACCACCACCCCGGCAGCCAGCGCCTCTTCGTCGTCAACGGCGCCGACGAGACCATCGACGTGCTCGACGTCTCCGATCCCTCCAGCCTCACGCTGGTCGATCAGATCGACATCACGATGTGGGGCGCCTCGCCCAACAGCCTCGCGGTCCACGGTGATCTGCTCGCGGTCGCGCTCGAGGCCGCCGATCCGGTCGATCCCGGCGTGGTCGTGTTCTTCGACGCCAACACGCTCGAGTACATCAACGATCTGACCGTCGGCGTGCTACCCGACATGGTCACCTTCAGCCCCGACGGCGCCAAGGTCTTGCTCGCCTGCGAAGGCCAGCCGGCGACCGACTACGTGTTCGACCCCGAGGGCTCGATCGCGATCGTCGACGTCTCGGGCGACGTCGCCGGGCTCAGCGATGGCGACGTGCAGCTGGCCGACTTCTCGGGCTACTCGCTGGCCAACCTCGACCCCGAGGTGCGGATCTTCGGGCCGGGCTCGAGCGTGGCCGAGGACCTCGAGCCCGAGTACATCACGGTCTCGTCGGACTCGACGACCGCCTGGGTCACGCTGCAAGAGAACAACGCGATCGCGATCGTCGACATCGCCAGCGCGAGCGTCACCGACATCGTCGGGCTCGGGTTCAAGAACCACTCGCAGGTCGGCAAGGGCCTCGACGCCAGCGACAAGGACGACCTGATCGCGATCGCCAACTGGCCGGTGTTCGGCATGGTCCAGCCCGACGGCATCGCCAGCTTCGAAGTCGGCGGCCAGACCTTCTTGATCAGCGCCAACGAGGGCGACGCCCGCGACTACGGCGACTTCAACGAGGAGGTCCGGATCAAGAGCCTCGACCTCGACGCGGACGCGTTCCCGAACGCGGCCGCGCTGCAGTCCGACCCGCAGATCGGCCGGCTCAACGTGACCAACACGCTCGGCGACATCGACAACGACGGCGCGTTCGAGCGGCTCTACGCGTTCGGCTCGCGCTCGATCTCGATCTGGTCGAGCGCCGGCGCGCTGGTCTGGGACAGCGGCGAGCTGATCGAGCAGCAGACCGCCCTCGCGCTGCCCGACGCGTTCAACTGCGCACACGACGACAACGACGCCTTCGACAGCCGCAGCGACAACAAAGGCCCCGAGCCCGAGGGCGTGACGGTCGCGCAGCTGTGGGGCACGCCCTACGCCTTCGTCGGGCTCGAGCGGATCGGCGGCGTGATGGTCTTCGATCTCAGCGACCCGCACGCGCCGGCCTTCGTGCTCTACGACAACTCGACCCGCGACTTCATGGGCGTGCCCGAGGACGGTACGGCCGGCGATCTCGGGCCCGAGGGTCTGCACGTGATCCTGGCCGCGGACAGCCCGATCGGCGAGCCCCTGCTCGCGGTCGCCAACGAGGTCAGCGGCACCGTCACGGTCTATCGGATCGTCGGCGAGTGATCGGATCTTCGCGCGTGCACGCTTGCCCAGCGCGAGCGTGCGCGCGACCCTGAGCCCGACGTGATCTCGCGGACTTCACTCGCACTCGCGCTCGCGCTGCTCGGCTCGGCGTGCTCGACCGAGCCCGCGCCCACGCCCACGCCCGAGATCGCGGTCGCGCCCACGCCCACGCCCGCGCCCGAGCCCACGCCCGAGCCCGCCTACGATCCGCTCGCCCACGCTCGCGCGTCGCTCGGCAAGCTCGACAACCGCGAGGCCCCGATCCCGCCGCAGTGCTACACGAAGACCGAGGGCCGAGCGAACCCCTGCTGGGTCTGCCACGCGCCGGCTCGCTTCCCCAACGCGATGGTCGACTGGGATCTCCAGGGCAGCTACGAGTTCTCCGAGACCGGCAAGACCAACGCCTGGACCAACCTCTTCGTCGACCGCCGCGAGGCGATCGCGACGATCTCGGACGCCGAGATCCTGGCCTGGATCCGGTCCGACAACTACGGGCCGCTGCGCGAGCACTTCGCCACCCTGCCGCCATCCGACTACCGCGGCTACCGACCCGACCTCGACTTCGCGGCCGGCTTCGACGCGCTCGGCTTCGCCAACGACGGCAGCGAGTGGCGAGCGATCCGCTACAAGCCCTTTCCAGGCGCGTTCTGGCCGACCAACGGCAGCACCGACGACGTCCTGATCCGACTCCCCGCGCGCCTGCGGCAAGACGCGGCCGGACAGCCTTCGCGAGCCGTGACGATCGTCAACCTCGCGATCCTCGAGGCCAGCATGGCCAGCGATCCGACGATCCCCGACGCGGATCTTCGTTGGCCGATCGAGCCGGTCGACGAGCGCGCAGCGGGGCTCGACCTCGACGGCGACGGAACGCTCGAGGCCGAGGTCGTCGAGCTGCGCGGGCTGCCGAGCCATTATGCAGGCGCTTCTGCAGGTGGCGCAGCGATCCGAGTCCGGCGCGGGCTCTATCCCAAGGGCACGGAGTTCCTGCACTCGGTCCGCTACGTCGACCCCGAGCGCGACTGGTTGGCCGGCGCGAGCGAGGGCGGCGGCGCGAGCCTGCGGATGAAGGAGCTTCGCTACAGCCGAAAGATCGCCGAGCCTGCCGACTGGACCTTGCTCGCGGCCTACCAAGCCGAGGCCGAGGAGAAGGCCGAAGGTGGCTTGCCGGCGTACGGCGGCTCGCCGCTGCTCGGCATGCGCAACGCCTTCGGCTGGCAATTGCAGGGCTTCATCGAGGACGCCCAAGGCCGCCTGCGCGTGCAGACCGAAGAGGAGCACTACGCCTGCATGGGCTGCCACAGCAACCT
>JAMHUH010000156.1:0-6455 GCA_035904925.1 Nannocystaceae bacterium | reverse complement strand
GGCGTCGACATCGACATCCAGCTGCTCGACCAGAGCGCCAGCGAGGCCGGCTGCATCGCGCGTCACGACACCATGCTCGAGCTGGCGCTCGATCCCGGTAGCTACGTGTTCGCGCTCGATACCTACGTCGCGTCGGGCATCGAGCAGAGCGGCGCCTACGACTTCATCGTGCTCGAGTGCGAGCCCGACGATCCCGACTGCTTCTGAGGCTCGACCTGAGCTTCAGGCGCGCGCTTCGACGAAGCTGCGCACGTGTCGACGAGGACCCGGATCGAGTTCGAAGAGCTCGAGAGCCCAGACGCTGGACGATGCGTCCCAGCCCTCGCTGCGAACCACGCGAGCGTCGACCTCCGTCCAGCTCGCGTCGCGCCGACCGAGCTGAAAGCGGACTCGCACGGGTCCGCTCGGCGGCTCGGCGCGCGGAGTCAGCAGGCTCAAGCCCGAGACCGAGAGCTCGAGCGTCTGGCAGGGGATCTGCCGATCACCCAGATCAATGGTGCCGACGGAGTGGAGCAGGACGCGGGGGACTCGACGACGTTCGATGGTCACATGTCACCTCTTGTCCTACATCTGACCACGGAACCGGAGTTCTGTCACATTTCCTGCAACCGTCGGAACGCAGTTTCCGAGCTCGAGACTGCGTTCGGTCTACTCGCGGTTCGCGCGAATGTAGTTCCGAAGCCGAGTCTGGGTCCCGAGATCCATCGGGTGGAGCTCGAGCCCCCACAGCTCGGCGTGGCCATCGAGCGCCTGCCGACGGACGACTCGACCTTCGACGTCGGTCCACGGCGCATGCTCGGCGAGCCGAAAGCGAACCCGAACCGAGCGCAGCGGAGCGGCCAGAGGCGCGACCAGACCCAAGCCCTTCTCCGAGAGGTCGACCGTCTGGCAAGGCACCGAGTGGTCGCCGAGATCGATCAAGCCCGAGCTGCGCAGCATGACCCGAGGTTCACGTCGGCGGTCGTTCACGGAGTGCATGTCGCGAGCCTAGTCGCTCGCGGCTCGTTTCCAACGAAACAGCGATCGTGAGTCGATCCACGCAACCTGAAGAGGCACGCATGCTCACCGAGTTTGCGTACGACGAAGACCTCAAGGGCCCGGTCGAAACACAATCCGACCGGCCTCGATCGGCTCGTCCGTGCGGGTCCGCATCAAACCTTCGAGGGCTGGCTCGAAGTGCCAATCTCCGCTCTCGGCTGCACGCGAGATCAGGCTGGGCACGATCGGATCGGTGATGCCGTTCTGCCAAGTGCGCCCGCCGTTGCGACTGCGCAGGCGGAGCTCGGACTCATGACTGGGCACGCGCACGTCGACCTGCCAGTTCACGCGATCGACCTCGAGCTGCGCGACGGGCCCGACGACCTCGGGATCGGGCTGGCTCAATCGCGGCGACACATCGATCCACGTGACCCCGCCGTCCTCGCTCGACAAGAGCTCGCCGCCCTCGCAGAAGTCGGCCGCGAAGCCATAGCAGCACTCGGCCTGGGCGAGCAGCCGCAGGGGATCGCTGGCGTGGATCCACAGCCCGGCGATCCCTCGCCCCTTCAAGCCAGCGATCGCCACGAAGGTCCAGCTCTCTCCACCGTCGTCGGAGCGCCACAGGCCCGAGTGCGCGGGCGAGTAGACCGACTCGGCCGCGCTGCACTGGCCACCGTCGCCGACCCAGATCCGCCCCTTGCTGTCGGCCGTGACCGTGCCGACGAAGGCCCGGCTGCGTCGGAAGGGCAGCTCGTCCTCGCGGATGCCGTCGATGACCTGAGTTCGACCCTCCCACTCGGCCTCGAACCCACAAGGACCGCCGCTGTACACGACCAGCGCATCGTCGGCGATCCGACCGAACACGTAGTCGTTGGCCTCGACTGGCTCCTCGGCCAGCCAACACGGGCTGAGGACGCGTGGCGGCGCGAGTCGAGCCCAGTCCCACGCGGCGAAGTCGAACACACCGACGCCCGGATAGCTGAAGTAGAGCCAGCGTCGATCGAGCGAGAGCTCGGCCCACGCGAAGTCGGCTCCGTCGATGTGGACCATCGAGACCCAATCGCGCGGGCGCTCGCAGGCGACCCGAAAGAGCGTGCCGATCTGCTCGGGCGCGGTCCAGAACACGGGGCTCGGCATCCCGATCGCGACCAAGATGGTCTCGTGATCCCAAGGAAAGCCGCGCACGCGCGGGTTCATGTCGGGGTCGACCATGACCCCGCTGCGCTGCCCGGCGATCCTCACGTTGCCCTCGCCGTCGAGCTCGAGCGAGCAGGCCAACACGTCGGTGCTCGGGATGGTCCCGCCCACGCTCGGCCCCGCCTCGGGTTGGGTCGGGTCGTTGCTCGGCTCGCTCGGGAGGTCGATCTGGGCCGAGGTCGAGGTGCAGGCGAGCACGCTCGCGGCGGCCAAGCACGCGAATGCGCGAAGGGGTGCGGGCATGGCCATCGATACGCATCTTGCCGCCGCTGGGTTCGCGCTGTCGAGCGGCGTCGGCTCGCTCGAGCGAGTTGACCCCCGCGCGCCTGCTCGCCGACACTTGGGCCATGTCGCGCAGCGAGTTCGTGCCTGGTTGGTCTTGGTCGTGGTCTTGGACTATGTCGTGCTCGCTCGCGCTGATCTCGGCCTGCGGCGACCCGAGCTCGCGAACCGACGCCAGCTCGGCCGCCGACGAGATCAGCACCGACGCCACGCTCGACGCGAGCAGCGACTCGGCCAGCGAATCGATGACCGGCAACTCGAGCGACTCGAGCGACGCCAGCGACTCGAGCAATTCGACCGATCAAGACGGCAGCGAGAGCGCGAGCACGGGCATCAAGTTCGACACCGCCAATGTCCCCGACGAGGGCATCCCGCCGATCGTCGACGAGTGCAAGGTCAGCGACGACATGAACGCGATCGGCACCTGCCGCGAGGCCGCGCCGCCCGACGCCTTCGAACCCGACATCCAGTGGGCCTTCACCGATCCGAGCGAGCCCTACAGCTACGTCACGCCCTTGGTCGCCAACTTCACCGACGACGATCAAAACGGCGAGATCGATCTTTGCGACGTGCCCGACGTGGTCTTGGTCGCCGGCACCAACCCCGGCTTTCCGAGCTCGGTCGGCCACATCTTCTTGCTCTCGGGCGACACCGGTGCGCTGCACATGCGCTTCGACACCCCGGTCGACGCCACCTTCACGCCCGCGATCGGTGACATCGACGGCGACGGCATGGTCGAGATCGTCACCGCCGCGCCGACCGGCGAGCTGCTCGCCTTCGAACACGATGGCGCGCTGAAGTGGTCCAAGCCGGTCGTCTGGGACATCGGCGACCAGTTCGGCCAAGACCTTCGCTACTCGAACTCGGCCGCGCTCGCCGACCTCGACAACGACGGCGACGTCGAGATCGTCAGCGCCAACATGATCTTCGACCACACCGGCACGATGGTCGTGAAGCTGAACGAGATCGCCGGGCAATGGGGCGCGACGACCATGGCCGATCTCGACGACGACGAGGACCTCGAGGTCGTGCTCGGCAACGCCGCCTTCCATCATGACGGCACCTTGCTGTGGACGACCAACCTCGCTTCGGGCTACCCGCAGGTGGCCGACTTCGACGAGGACGGCCACCCCGAGATCCTCTTGACCAACGTCAACGGGCTCTCGCTGATCGAGCACGACGGCGTCGTCACCTTCCAGAACCTGCGCCCGACCGGCGTCTCGGCGAGCGGGACCAATTGGCTGCGGCCCGCGACCATCCACGACTTCGACGGCGACGGCCAGGCCGAATTCGCGACCAGCTCGGCCTCGAGCTACACGGTCTACGAGGCCGACGCGACCATCTTGTGGACGGCCGCGGTCAGCGACGCGAGCGGGATCGCGGCCGGCACCGCGTTCGACTTCCTCGGCGCCGGCAAGGCCGAGGCGATGTACGCCGACGAGCAGCACATGTTCGTGTTCGACGGCGATGGCAACGTGCTCCTGCAGATCAGCCGCAAGAGCGGCACGCTGTCCGAGTTCCCGGTCGTGGCCGACATCGACAACGACGGCTCGGCCGAGATCCTGGTCGTGTCCAACAACTATGCCGGTGGCGGCGATCCTTGCGTCCAGGCGATCCGCGACGTCGAAGACCGGTGGATTCAAGCCAGGCGAATTTGGAACCAGCACAGCTACCACGTCAGCAACGTGCGCGAGGACGGGACCATCCCGCAATTCGAGCCCAAGTCGTGGGAGGGGCTCAACACCTTCCGGACCAACGCGCAGATCGAAGGCGGTGGGCTGTGCGAACCCGAGCCGCAGGGCTGACCTTCGGTTCTGAACATGACTTTCGCTGGCGATGAACCAGCGACAGATTCTCGACCGAGGCATGCGATTTTCCGTCGCACGCACGACGAGTTGGGGGTACATGCTCCAACGTGTCGAACTATCGAACCCCTATCCCTTTCATCTTGCCCTTGTTGCTCGCGCTCGCAGGCACTGCCTGTGGCAACGGTGACGAAGGCGGCGAAGACGAGGTCGGCGACTCGGGCGCGGCCAACGACCAATGCCTGAGCGGCACCGCTTGGGTCGGTGGCAACTCCGAGTCGAGCCGGATGCACCCTGGCCTCGACTGCCTGGCCTGCCACGCCACCAATGGCGTCGACGAGGTCACGCTCGCGGGCACCGTCTACGACGGCGCCAACGAGCTCGACGACTGCTACGGGGTCGAGGGCGTGACCATCCAGATCACCGACTCGACCAACAAGGTCACCGAGCTGACCAGCAACGCGGCCGGCAACTTCTTGCTGCTCGATGCCTCGATCACGCCGCCCTACACGGCCAAGCTGCTCTACGAGGGTCGCGAGCGCGCGATGGTCAGCATGCAGACCGAGACCTCGTGCAACTCCTGCCACACCGAGATGGGCGCCAACGCGGCACCCGGACGAATCCTCGCTCCTTGAGCGAAACGACGGCTGGCGCGCGAGCTCCCGCCGTTTTTTGTGCGCTCGAAATCTCATGAAAAACAATTGCAACCAATGCAAACCCCGCGAGGCTAAACCTTCGCGAGATTTGCAAGTGCTAATCTTTCGCTCGATTTCGAACCTGTTCTTGCTCACCCTCCGCAGAATGCAGCTCCCGCGAAATCTTCTCCTGACCTTGGTCGTGGGTGTTGCCCCGACCGCCGCGTGCATTACCGACGGAGGTGATGGCAGCGACGAAATCGGTGGCACGGGCGACACCGGCACCGACACGGCCGGCGACACCGCGACCGAGACGGGTGACACCGCCAACACCAGCGACACCGGCACCGACACCGGCGAAGAGTCGACCTGCGTGAGCGGGACCTTCTGGACGCTCGGCAACATGGAGTCGCCGCTGATGCACCCCGGCAACGACTGCCTCGACTGCCACCAATCGATGGGCGAGGTGCCCTGGGTCGTGATGGCTGGCACCGTCTACACCAACAGCCACGAGCTCGACGACTGCAACGGTGTCAGCGGCGTCGACGTGCTGATCACCGACATGAACGGCGCGAACTACCAGACGACCACGAACGCGGCGGGCAACTTCCTGTTCGAGAACGTCAACATCGTCCCGCCCTACAAGGCCCAGCTGATGTACGAGGGTCGGATGCGCGAGATGGCCGGCATGCAGACGGTCGCGTCCTGCAACTCCTGCCACACCGAGATGGGTGCCCAGGGCGCACCCGGTCGCATCCTCGCCCCCTGAGCCTCGCTCCGTCGACCCGAGCGCTCAGGGGTTCTGATCGGCCGCGCAACGGAAGCCCCGCTCGGGCGCGCCGACGTCGGGGTTGGAGCGGGCCCGCTTCATCGTCCGCAAGTTGAAGGGGCTCGCGTCGTACCAGTCGCCGCCACGCACGGAGCGGAGCGTGCCCTCGGCCGGTCCGCTCGGATCGCTGGCCGGGCTCTCGCCGTACCAGGTGTCGGAGTACCAGTCGGCGACCCACTCCTCGACGTTGCCAGCCATGTCGAGCGCGCCCACGGGCGAGGCTCCGCCCGGGTAGCTGCCGACCGGCGCGGTGTCGTTGGTGTCGCAGCCGTAGGTGCTCTGCTCGGTCGTCATCTGGAACATGTGGGCGAACTCGCAGCTGGCCACGGCCGAGCCCCAGGGATAGGCGCGACCCGAGGTGCTCCGAGCCGCGAACTCCCACTCGGCCTCGCTCGGCAGCCGCCTTCCCTTCCACGTGCAGTAGTCGCTCGCTTGCTGCCAGGTGACGCAATTGATCGGGTGCTGGTTGGCGATCGGGTTGCCCCAGCTGCACGAGCCGCCCGAGTTGGGCTCGCTGCATCCGCCCGCGTCGAAGCACTCTTGGTAGGCGATGGCCGTGACCTCGGTCGCCTCGATCCAATAGGGCGAGACCGTGACCGAGTGAACCGGCTGGTTGTCCCCGTCGCAGTTGCCGTCGCTGTCCGCACAGCCCATGTCGAAGGTGCCGCCGGGGACCTCGAGCAGGTTGGGATCTGCAAGCGAGCCCGTGTCGGTCTCGCTCTCGCTGGT
>JAMHUH010000155.1:0-5882 GCA_035904925.1 Nannocystaceae bacterium | reverse complement strand
TGGTGGATCGCCACGATCACGCAGCAGCCAGCCTCACGACGCTCGCGCAAGAGACCACGCAGATCGACGATCGCGGCCGCGTCGAGCGTGTTGATTGGTTCGTCGAGCAAGAGCACCCGCGGATCTCCGATCAACGCCAGGCTCAGCGCGAGCTTGCGTCGCTGCCCGGCCGAGAGCATCGCGATGCGCAGGTCGAGCGCGGGCGCGCCGACCCAGTGGATGAAGCGCTCGCGGCCCGGCTCGGGCGAGACCCCGCGGACCGAGGCGACCAGCCCGAGCAGCTCGTGGGGCGCGAGGGTCGGGAAGAACTCCGGGCTCTCGGGCATGTAGCCGAGCGCGCGCCGGGCCGCGACGCCGTCACGCCAGAGATCGTGACCGGCGATCATGATCGAGCCGCGCGCTGGCATGATCAGCCCTGCGAGCGCGCGCAGCAGGGTCGACTTGCCCGATCCGTTGGCCCCGACCAACGCGAAGAGTCCGGGGCCGAGCGTGAACTCGACGCGATCGAGGATCGCCACGCCGCCGCGACGGAGGCTGACGTCGCGCAGCGCCACGAGGGGTTCAGGTTCAGGTGCCATGATCATCTCGCTGCGGGAGGTCGGAGGTGACGCGACGTCGCATGGCTTCGGCGCGGGCGTTGGCGCCGGGCATGCGCAGCCCATCGATCGCCGTCCAGGCGAGCAAGGGCAGGGTCGAGTCGAGCGCGATCACGAGGATCGTCGCGCCGCAGGTGCGGGCGAAGAAGCGGCCGATCGCGGGCGCCTCCAGCCCCTGCCGGAGCTCGGCGAGCGCACGACCCCGCAGCGCGCCGACGCTGGCCCAGACCAGCACGAGCGCGAGCTCGAGCGCCCACGCGATCGGCAAGGCGAGTCCGGCGACGAGCGAGAAGGGCAGGCAAGCGAGGCTCGCGACCAGCAGCTCGGCCCGACGATCGTCGCGCGGATCGATGCCCCAGCTGTCCATCAGCGCGCGGTCGCGACCGAGCAGCTGACACGATCGAGCGAGCAAGCCCGCGCCCAGCGAGCACGCGAGGATCGCCGCACCTCGGGCGAGATCATGGGCAGCCTCGCCGACATGATCGAAGCCGAGTCCGGCCGCGAGCGCGAGCGCGAGCTCGGCGGCCAGCACGGCCGCGACCCGCGGGCGATCACGGCGAACGAGCAAGGTCAGCCGCAGCCGCGCGAGCGCCAGCGAGGCCTGGCCCCAGCCGAGCCGCAGCGTTCGTCGGGCCGCGAGCTCGGGCATCGGGCGATCGAGCTGGCCCTGGGACCAGACCAGCGCGAGCAGACCGATCGCCGCGCCGAGCTCGACCGCGACCCACTCGGTCAGCAGCACGCTCGCGCCCGCGGCCGCAGCGACGCCGAGCCGAAGCGCTCGCCCGCGCTCGCGCACGACCACGCGGGCCACGGCCGCGCCGAGGCTGACGCCCGTCCAGGCGATCGCGATTGCCAAGCTGCGCCAAGGATCGATCTGCAAGCCCGGGAGCAGGCCAAAGACCATCGCTGCCAACCAGCCGAGGTGCAGCGTGATCAAGTGACGCCAATGCAGCCGACGCCACCAGCGACGCGGGACCGGCAGCTGCCACCACCACGCGAGTCGGTCCGAGGCGAGCATGCGCTCGACCAGGCCCGCGCTGGCGAGGTGATGTACGACCATCGCCGCGCTCAGGATCAGCCCGGCGCGCGTCGGCTCGGCCGCGAGGATCGCCGCCCGGATCGCGCCGGGTGGCCACGCGGTGAAGATGTAGACCAAGGCCATCACGACCAGCGCGACGCCGCGTTGGTAGGCCTGGGCCGCGTCGCGATAGACGAGGCCAGAGAGGCTTCGGCGGAGCAGCTGGAGTTCGGCGGACACGTCGCGGTCGCAGCCTGGACCCCGAGCTGGCCCCGCTGGTTGCATGCCTGCGATATCATCCCTCGCATGCTCGCCCCGCGCAGCAACTCCTCTTGCACCTTGGTCGGAGCCTGGCTCGCCGCGGGCCTGCTCGGCCTCGGCTTGCTCGAGCTCGGCTCGCCTGATCCCGGCTCGGATGGCTCCAACGACCCGACCGAACGAGGCGAAGTTCAGGCCGATCCGCTGCGCGGGCTCTGGACCCGCTACGAGGCCCGCGGCGAGGGGGATCCGCTGCGCTTTTGGTACTTCCACGGCGATGGCCACGGCCTCTATCGCTACGGCAAGGTCGGCCTCGCCAACACCCACAGCTTCGACTACGCGATCACGGGCGGCACGCTCGAGCTGAGCTTTCGCAAGACCGGCGAGCGGCATCGGATCCAGGTCGCGCTCGAGCGCGACGATCGAGGTCAGACGTGGATGCGTCTCGACGCCGACCCGCGCGAGCCGGGCGCTCGCTATCGTCGGGTCGAGTCGGAGCTCGACCTCGAGCAAGCCGCCACGCAGTGGGCCGCGACCCCGCTCGAGCAGGCCGCGATCGGTGATCGCCTGTGGATCGACTACCGCGGGTTTGCGACCGGTGGAGCCGGCTTCGCGATGTACCAGCTCGGCCACACCCAGATCGATGGGCGAGGGGTCGGCTGGTTTCACCGCGGCGACTTCGACGAGTGGACGACCGAGAGCCTGACTTATCGGATCGCCGGCGAGCAGCTCGAGCTCTTCTTCGATCTCGCGCAGGAGCCGAGCTCGACCGCTCATCGCTTGGTCGACGCGCCCGAGGGCCGGGTGCTCGAGCTCGACGTCGACCCGCGCGACTTTTGGGCCCGGCACCGCTACCGCGACGGCGGCAAGTCGTTCGGCTCGCAGGCGTTCGGGCCGATCGTCGGGTTCGAGGTCTTGCTCGAAGCCGGCGGGTGAGTAGGGCGGCTCAGGCCTTGCGCGGCTTTTTGGTCGCGGGCTTCTTGGTCTTGGTCGCGGGCTTCTTGGCCGAGGGCTTTTTGGTCGTCGGTTTCTTGGCCGGCAGCGCGTCTTCTGCGGCCGCGAAGATCGGGACGCCGACCTCGTAGCTGGTGCTCCCAGCGCGAAGCCGATGCAGCTCGATGCGGATGTCCTTGGCGACCTCGTCGACCTCTGCCGGCGCGAGCAGGTCGTGGCCGAGCTCGCCCGCGAGCGCGACCGCCAGCGGCTCGAAGAGCGGGATGCTCGACACGATCGCGTGGAGTCGCTCGGGGTTGGCGAGCGCGAGCTGCATCAGCGTGTCGCGGTGCAAGTCGAGCAGGTCGCCGAGCGACTGGGGGTTGTGGCGGGCGAGGTCCTCGAGGGCGTCGAGCGCTCGCTCGGCGCCCTCGCTTCGCAGCGCGAGCGCGACTCGAGTCGAAGGCGAGTCGTCATCGACTGCCAGCGCTTCGGGGAGATAGAATCGCGTCATGAAATCGACGACGCTCGCCGCCCGAGGGTCGCGCGTCGAGCTGCGCCGGAGCCGATGCGAGAGGCCGTGGAGCCGCTCGCAGACTCGATAGTATTGGGTTCGCCCGCGGACGCGCACGACCTCGACGGCGCCGCGGTTGACCAAGCGACCGAGCAGCATGCTGGCCTTGTTGACGTCGAAGCGCGCGACCTCGGCGACGGCGCGAGCCGGGCTCGGCGCCCACAGCTCGCACAGGGCGATGAAGGCCCGGCGCTCCTCGAGCGAGAGCGCCTCGAGCTTCGAGTCGAAGTAGTCGCTTTGGTCGTCGATCAGACCGAGCAGGTCGCTCATGAGCTCGCGCGGGGGTCCGCCCTGGAGGATGGCTCGGCCCCTGGCGAAGCCAGAGAGGACGGCGAAGCCAGAGAGGACGGCGAAGCTAGCGAGGATGGTCAGCAGCCTGGGGTTGCCGCCCGTGAGGATCTCGATCGGCCGGATGCGTTGGTCGTCGAGCAACTCGCCGGTCAGCTGCTCCCAGAGCACGCGGCACTCGGCGCGCTCGAGCGGCCGCAGCTGGATCACCCGAAACATCCCATAGGTCGCCGCCTTGGGCGTGTCGATGTCGTCGAAGCGCTTGGTCGCGGTCGCCATGAGCATGATCCGCGGCTCGTTGAGCAGGGTGTGGCGAAGCGTCCAGGCGTCGTCCTTGGCGATCTGCACGCCGAGGATGTCTTGCAGGTTCTCGACCACGACCAAGAGCCGGACGCCGCGCTCGGCCGCGAACTCGAGCAGGCGCGCGAGCGCGAGCTGGTGGAGGCGGCGTTCGTCGGGCTCGCGGCGCAGCTCGGCATGGGCGTCGCGCCAGCGCGCCTCGCCGGTCTTGGTCGCGAGTTGATGGAGCGCTTCGAGCCAGAGCTCGCCTGGCGTACCCACGCCATGGGCTGCTTCGCCGAAGATCAGCGGATACCAGCGCAGGGAGAGCGCCGGGTCGCGTTCGACGGCGAGCGCGACCCGGTGCACGAGCGTGGTCTTGCCCATGCCCCGACCGGCGATCACCAGCACGTGTTGATTGCTCGCGCGCGAGTTGTTGCGGACGATCTGGACCAGCTCTTCGAACTCGGCTTGGCGGGCGATGAACGATGCGATCAACGCCTCGGCGGCGAGAAAGCCGGGGTTGTGCTTCATCATGGTCTGCGGCTCAGACGGTGTGTGCGGCTCAGACATGGTTGCCTCGTTCGGCGAGCGTGCGGTGAGTGGTGCGGTGGCGAGCCTTCCACCACTCGCGCAAGAAGGCGCTGGGGAAGGTGTAGCGGTCGCCTTCGAGCTGCAGGTACCCGTCGTGGAGCAGCACGTCGAGGACCTCGAGCTGCTGCGGGCGCGCGTACTCGGCTGCGAGCTGGCGCAGCGCCGGGATCGTGAGCGACCCGGTGAGGGCGGCCTCGCTCAGCAAGTCCATGGCGAGCGGCAAGAGGCGCTGGCCGAGCATCAGACCGAGCCGCTCTTCGTAGTGGCTGAGCTCGGCGTGGCCGGAGGGCCCGAGCATGTCGGCCCGAAAGACCCGCTCGACGTCTTCGGGCCGCACGCAAAACACGTTGCGACGACGCGCGTCGAGCTGGAGGTGGGCCCAGAACACCTGGACGTGATGCGGGATGCAGACGCCGAGGCGATCGACCAGCGCCTCGCGGCCGCCGGGCGCCCACTCGACATGAAGCGCGCGAGCCAGCGCGTCGAGGGCACCCATCGCGGTGTCCCTGTCCCAAGGGGCCAAGGGAAAGGCCGTGAAGGTGTTGATCGTCGCGCTCAGCCGCGCTTGCGCGAGCACGGGTCCGAGCCCGATCGAGCTGGCGATGACGAAGCGAATTTTGTGAGCGTGGCGAATGGTCGAGTAGCGCAGCCATGACATCAGCGGGTCGACGAGGGCGATGCGCTCGGGCGTGATCACGTAGTCGAAGCCTTTGAGCAGACGGTTGACCAGGATCGCGAGCTCGTCGATGTAGACGACCACGGGCGGCGTGTTGGCGACGAACTCTTCGAGCAAGCGATCGGCTTTGCTCTGCCAGTCCGGGGTCGCAGCGTCGCGGATCTTCAAGCTGAGCTCGCTGTACTCGAGGCCCTCGAGCGACCCGATCGCGCCGCGAAAGACGTCGAGCACGCGCCGATGCAGATCGCGGTGCTCTCGGCTGGCGACGCTCAGCTCGGCGACCAAGTCTTCCGGCCTGCTCGCGCTCTGGAGATCGACGTGGATGGCGAGAAATTCGCCCTCGAGACGGCGAGCGACTTCGCGCATCAAGCTGGTCTTACCGATCCGACGAGGCGCGGTGATGCTGACGTGCGCGCCGTTGCGCAGGAGTTCGGCGAGGCTCCGAATTTCGCCCTCGCGGCCCCAGAAGCTGGCGCCCGTAACCCAGTTCCCGACCTCGGAGACGAGTGAACTGGAAGAATTCAAATGCGATGCCATCGTTCTCGATGGCATGTCTACTAGGCGCTCGTTCGCTTGTCAAGAGCCACCATCGAAAACGATGGCATCATCCTCGACGGCACGATCGCTCAGCCATCGCTGCACAGGAAGGAGCCCTTCTCGATGCAG
>JAMHUH010000154.1:0-14045 GCA_035904925.1 Nannocystaceae bacterium | reverse complement strand
AGCCTCCGCGTCCCCAATCCCACCCAAACGCATGCGCACGGCCGCGAGGTGAGCCGCCATGCCGAGCTTCTCGAAGCGAGCAGCAGCCTCGCGCCAGCTCGCCTCGGCCTTCGCCGGCTCGTTCATGCAGGCATGCAAACCAGCCGCGATGACGAGCGCCTGGGCGCCGATCTGCGGCTTGTGGCTACGACGCAGGCGAGCGAGATCGCGGCGGATCAGCGCGAGCGAGCGCTCGGTCTCGACGCCGGCGAGGGCCGCTTGGACGCGGCTGCGGCCGCGCAGCTCGTAGAAGTCGACGTGGCTGGGCATCATCGTGGCGACGATCCGAGTCTTGGTGTCGCCCAAGACGTGCTCGACGGCGACGATCGCCTCGGCGGCGTCGCCCTCGAGCAACGCGATCTCGACGGCGGCCATGGCCAGGATGATGTGCTGGAAGGTGACTTGGCGTGATTGCCATTGCTCGCGCAGCTCGCCGAGCAAGCGCCGAGCGGGAGCGACCTCGCCGTAGACGGCCAGCGTGAACGCTCGCAGGGCGCCGAGCGAGACGTACTCGTGGTGGTTGCCGAGGTCGCGGGCCGAGGCGACGAGCTCCGGGAGGTCGCCACGCAAGCGAGCGAGCTCGCCGAGCAGCTTGCGGACGTAGTTCCACTGGACGGTGCTGGCGCCCCGGATCCAGCCCGAGTTGGGGCTCTCGTCCAGGTGGCGCTGCAGCTCGGCGAAGCCGGCTTCGGCCTCGCGCCAGCGGCCGGAGTGATCGAGGTGGTTGGCGGTGACGTACTCGATGACGCGGTGGTACTCGGGCTCGACGACGCCCGCGACCAGCTCGCGGGCGCGGTCCATCAGCGCTCGGCCTCGCTCGTAGCGACCGAGCGCGACGAAGATCGAGGCTTCATGGACGAGGCAGCGGATCAGTCGGCGCGGCTCGCCGGCACGCAGCGCCAGCCGGATCGCGCGAGCTTGTTGATAGCCGGCGAAGATCGCCTCGTGGTGCGAGAGGCCGGTCTTGGTCGCGAGCAGGGTGTCGATCCGCTCGAGCAAGCGCGCGTCGATCTGCTCGGCGCGGCGCGGCTCGAACCCGTAGCCGCGCACGACCAGCAGGAGGCGGTTCCAGAGGGTGCCGAGGATCGCAGCGCCCGGGCTGCGCGGCTGCCAGATCCCGAGCTCGCGCAGGACCGGCGTGATCGTGTCCATGCCCTCGTCGAGGTAGCCGCTCTTGACCAACTCGCTGGCAGCGCGACGACGCAGGTTGCGGGCGCTCAGCGGGCTCTCGGCGTGCTCGGCCAAGCGCATGAACATCGCCGCGGCCGCGGCCCCGCGACCGAGGTCGACGAGCTGCTCGGCGAGCGCGAGCTCGAGCGTGCGTCGGCGGGCGGGCTCGCGATCGCCGAGCATGTCGAGCGCGCGCTGGTAGAGCTGGGCGGCGCGTTCGAAGGCCAGCGCGGCGCGGGCCTCGAGCGCGGCTTCTTCGGTGTAGTCGAGCGCACGGACTTCGTCGCCGGCGAGGGCGAAGTGCTCGGCGAGCGCTTGAGCTTCGCCGCCGCCGAGGGTCTCGAAGGCCTCGCCGAGCGCGAGGTGGGTCGCTCGCAGCTCGTCGGGCGAGAGCTCGCCGACGGCGACCTCGCGGATGCGATCGTGCGCGGACTCGATGCGCTGGTCGTCGTGGCGACGCAGCAAGTTGGCGGCGAGCAGGGCCTCGATCGCCTCGTCGTCCTCGCGCGGGTCGGGCTCGGCCGGGCTGGCGAAGCCGACCTGCTCGACCTCGACATGACAGGCCATGCGCACGACCGCGAGCGGGGTCGGGCCGCCCGCGACCGCGACGGTCGCGAGCACGCGGCGCTGACGAGGCTCGAGCGCGACGATTCGGCGAGCGACCAGGCGATCGAGCGAGACGTCGGTGCTGGTGTGGGCGTCGTCGCCGAGCACGAGCTGGCCGATGTAGAAGGGGTTGCCTTGGCTGCGGCGGGCGAGCAGCTCGGCCGAGCCGGGCTCGCGGACCTCGCCGCGCTCGGCGAGCAAGGCCTCGGCCAGCTCGCGGGCCTCGCTGGCCGAGAGCGGGCCGATCTCGAGCTCGTGCACCACTCGCTCGGCCAGCGCCTCGGCGCCGCTCAAGAGCTGCAAGGTCTCGCGCTCGCCGACCTCGTCGCGGAAGCTGACGATCAGCAGCATCGCGGGCGGCTCGGGCGGGCGCATCAGCTCGGTCAAGAGCCGCGCGCTGTCGACATCGGCCCACTGAAAGTCGTCGACGTAGACGACCAGGGGATGGCGCGCGCCGACCAAGCTCAGGACCTCGCGCAGGCCCGCGAGGCCGCGCCGCCGCAGCTCGCCGGGATCGAGATCCACCGCCCGCGCGTGCTTGGGCCAGACGGTGCCGAGCACGGGAAAGAGCTGGAGCAGCGGGCCGAGGTGGCGCGGCTGCAAGCTCGCGGCCTCGCTCGGGTCGAGGCGGCGGACGTGGACCGAGAGCGCGTCGACGATCGCGTCGATGCCTTTGTAGGGGACCGACTCGCGCTCGAGGCAGCGCCCGCGCAGGACCGAGAGCTCGCCGCGGCGGCGTAGCTCGGTCAGGAAGTGGCCGACCAGCGTCGACTTGCCCTGACCGCTCTTGCCTCGGATGTGGACGGTGACGGGCGTGTGCTGGTCGCGAAGCTCGGCGAAGGCGGTCTCGAGCGTGGCGAGCTCGCGCTCGCGACCGACGAAGGCGGCGACCGGGCCAGCATGACCAGCATGACCAGCATGACCAGCATGACCAGCATGACCAGCATGGCCCAGCGCGCTGGCGGGCTCGCCGAGCAGCGCGAGGAATTCCTTGGCGCCGGGCCGCTGCGCGGGCTCGGGGTTCATCGCGCGTCGGCTCAGCTCGCAGAGCACCGCGACCCGCTCGGTGATCGTCACGCCCGCGGCCAAGCGCGCGCGCGGATCGGGGACCTCGCCCTCGCGCTTGCTCAGCAGGATGTTGACGATCGAGCCCGAGAAGGGCAGCGCGCCGGTCAGGCATTCGAAGAGCATGATCCCGAGCGCGTAGAAGTCGGCCTCGGGCCCGGTCGGCTCGAGACCGGTCTGCTCCGGGGCCATGTAGGCCGGCGTGCCCATCAACGCGCCGTCGTGCGGGTGGGCGCCCTCGTGCTGGTCGCCCTCGGCCAGCTCCGAGACCAGGCCGAAGTCGAGGATCACCACGCGACCTTCGCGAGTGACCAGCACGTTCGAGGGCTTGAGATCACGATGCACGCAGCGCGCGAGGTGAAGGTGATGCACGCCCTCGACCAGCTGGCGCAGCGCTCGTTCGAGCCGGGTCAGGTTGGGCAGCTGGCCGCGCGGCGTCTCACCCCGGACGTAGTCGACGAAGGGCACGCCGTCGACGAACTCCATGGTGAAGAAGGCCCGGTTGTCGGGCAGCACGACCAGCTCGTCGAGCGCGATCAAGTTGTCGTGGCGGACGTCGGCGAGCGCTCGAAACTCGCGCTTGAACCGATAGAGGCGCGCGCCTTGAACCTCCGAGAGGACCTTGAGCGCCCGCGGCTCCGCGTCGGCGCGATGGGTCAAGAACACCTCGCCCATCGCACCGGCCCCGAGGTGGCGCTCGAGCTCGTAGTCGCCGAGCCTCGCGCCAACCACCACGCGCGAGGTGAGGCCCGAGAGGTCGCCCGCGATCGTCTCGTCCGACCCGTCGCGAGTCGTCGTCGCGAGGGTCGCGTTGGTCATCGTCGCGTCGACGATCGGGGGCTTGGCCGGCATGGGGGACGGCCAGTGTACCCGGCCGCGAGGTTAGCCAGGCCATCGCGCGGGCGCGCGCAGGTGCGCGCAGGCCGTGGCTAGGAAGGCAGCGGCGGGACGATGGGAAGGGCGCGCCATTGCGCGGGCGTCGGCTCGCCCTTGCCCGCGATCGGCCCCTCGCTCATGCCTGGATAGGTCGCGATCGTGTGCTCGGCGATGTGATACCAGCACTCGGATCCGCAGTCGTTGCTGCGATCGTTGGTCGAGCCGCGGTGCGGGTTGACCCACCTCAGCGGTGACTTGCCCAGCTTGGCGCAGGCCTTCCGCCATTCGAGCAAGAGCGCGGGCAAGTGCTCGTCGTCCGGGCCTTGGCTGGGATCGAGCAGCCAGTGGGTCATTTGTCGGGCGCGAATCAGCTGAATCCGCGTCGGTCGGGCGCGGCCGAATTTTTCGGGCTTGTACCAGCTGCCCCTGCCGAGCAGGCCTTCGAAGTTGCCCATGATCTCGAACGAGAGGCAGTCGCGGTTGAACGCGTTCGCCGTCCACAGGTAGGTGGCGAAGGGGTGCAGCAGCAAGATCGTGCCCTCGGTGTCGAAGCAGGCGTGGGCGTTGATCCCGTGATGGCTGCTCCACTTCTTCGCGGCCTGGAGCTGACGATGAGGCTTCCAGGTGAACGCGGTCTGATGCCAGACGATGCGCGTGATCTCGGCCCACGCGCGGGTGCCTTTGCGACGCAGACGACCTTTGTCGTCCTTCACGTTGGACTTCGCCGACAAGTCGACGAAAGCGGCCCAAAATCCATCGTCGAGCACGACAGGCTCGAGGAAGTCTTGGTAAGGCCCGGGTGGCGCGGCGCTCGGGGCTGGTTCGGAAGGGACCGCGTCGCCGAGCCGCGCGGCCACGGCCGCGCGCGTCTTGGGTCCCCACTTGCCGTCGGCCTCGAGCCCGGCCGCCTGCTGAAATTCTTTCAACGCGCGAAAGGTCTGCTTGCCCGGCACGCCATCGAGGGGGCCTGGATCGTGGCCGAGCTGGCTGAGCCAGGTTTGTCGCTGTCGCCACAGCTCGAGCGGATTCGCCTTCAGCTGGGCCTCGGCCTCGGCCAGGTCTTCGGCTGTCGGCTCGGGCAGCGGATCACGAGGGGTGTCGTCGCCTTGGTCGGTCATCGAGTCGTCGGTCATCGATTCGGAATCTAAATCGACCCGCGCGTGGGTCGATCCGAAAACTCTGCATTCATCCGGCCACCGGGCTGACCGAGCTCGGCCGGCGGAGCGCCTCGAGCTGGCGATGCACGAAGTAGGCGAGCATCGCGATCGAGCCGATGAAGATCGCCGCGATGAAGTAGGGCCAGTGCGAGATTCCGTGCCGCTTCGAGTCGGCGCTCGCGAGCACGTAGAAGCCGAAGGTCGCGAGCACGAGGTCGAGGAAGACCTGGAGACTCCAGCCGCCCGCACGAAGCGAGTCGATCAGCTCGATCGGGCTGTGCCGAGCGCCGACGACGAGCGTGTAGGCGGTGAAGGCGATCAGCAGCGCGAGGGCGAAGGCGAGCTTTTGAACTTGCATCGTGGCCCAAGATGCCGAGCCGCGAGCATGCAAGCCATTACGTCGCGGGTAATGTCGCGCCTGCAAGCGCTTGGACTACGCTCGCGGCGTGGCATCGCTCGCGCACACCAGCGGCTTTGGTCCCTTGCTCCGCGAGTGGCGGCTCGCCCGACGCCTGACCCAGCAGGCGCTGGCCGAGCAAGCCGAGGTCTCGACCCGGCACTTGAGCTTCCTCGAGACCGGCCGCGCGCGAGCCAGCCGCGAGATGACGCTGGTCCTGGGTAACGCGCTCGAGCTCTCGCTGCGCGAGCGCAACATGCTGCTGAGCGCGGCTGGCTTCGCGCCCGTGTATCGCGAGACCGCGCTCGATGCCGAGCCGATGCAGCACGTCCGCAAGGCGCTCGATCACATGCTCGAACAACAAGAGCCCTATCCCGCGATGGTGCTCGATCGAGCCTGGAACCTGCTGCGCATGAACCAAGGCGCGGCGCGCTTGTTCGCTCGGCTCTTGGCCGGGCGGACGCCCGACCCGGCGCTGCTGGGCAACCTCGCCCACGCGCTCTTTCACCCCGAGGGCCTGCGCGAGGTGATCGTCGACTGGCCGGTGCTCGCGGCCGTGATGGCCGAGCGTCTGCATCGTGAGGCGGCCGTCGACGCCGAGCTTCGGATCTTGCGCGACACCGTGCTCGGCTACGCGGGCGTACCCGAGCGGCTGCGCGTGCCCGTGCTCGACGCGGTCCCGCTGGTCGCGACGCCCGTGCACGTCCGAGCGCCCGACGGCGGCGAGGCCCGGCTCTTCACCATGCTGACCACGCTCGGGACCCCGCTCGACGTCACCGCTCAAGAGCTGCGGGTCGAGTTCTACTTTCCGCTCGACGACGCGAGCGAGGCGTTCTTGCGCGAGTGTTAGCATCCGCGGGTGCGTCCCTCGCGATCTGCGCGCGCTCGATCGTCATGCTGGCTCGGCTTGGCCTTGCTCGGCGCTTGCACCCACGCACGCAGCACCGAGCAGGGCCCGAACGATCGCCCCGACGAGCCGACGCTCGCGGCCTGGCAGGCGCGCGCGCTGCATTCGGTCGAGCAGCCCGACTGGCAGTCTGGGCCCTCGTGGATCACCCGTTCGCGCGCGCCTGGCTCGGACGGGGGCGGCGAGCAACTGTGCGAGGCGGGCTACGGGGCCGCGTGCACGGTGCTCTCGGAGATCGGCTTTCCGGGGGATCCGCGGGCGCTGAGCGAGGGCCGCTTGGCCGCCAAGCAGGCCTTGCAGCTGCGCGCCTGCGAGCTCGGCGAGGCGCTCGGCTGCGAGCTCGCGGGCGAGACCCTGGCGATCGTCGGTGAGCTCGATCGATCGCGCGAGCAGCTGGCCCGCGCCTGCGAGCTCGGGGCCGGCCAAGGCTGCACCCGGCTCGCCCAGCTGCACGCGGGCGGGAGCTTCGGCGAGCCGATCCCGGCCATGGTCAGCGCGCTCTTCGAAGCGGGCTGTCGAATGAGCGACGGCTACGGCTGCTACGAGCTGGCCAATCGCCGCGCTGCGGTTGGCCAGCTAGCGAGCGCGCTGCCGCTCTACGAGTTCAGCTGTCGGGCCGGGATCGACGTGGCCTGCGAGGCGCAGTACCGCTGGGCGCAGGTCGGCTGCGAGCCGGGTCGGAGCGAGGCCGCACAGGGCTGCGAGCAGGCGAGCGGCGGACCGGCGCCGCAGCTCTCGACCACCGCGCTCGAGCTCGCCTGCACCCACGCCGACGCGCACGCCTGCACCTTGGTCGGCGTCGACTTGCTGCGCTCGACCTCGAGCACGGCCCAGGCCCGCGGCCAGGTCACGCTCGCGCGCGCCTGCGAGGCCGACGATCGCTGGGCATGTTGGCTGCGCGCGCGGGTCCACGCCGTCGATCTCGCGGGCGCCCCCGAAGCGATCGAAGCCAGCGATCTTCCGCCCGAGCTCGGCACGCGGGTGTTTCGACACTGCCACGAGGGCTTCGTCGCGGGTTGTCTGATGTTCGCTCGCTTGGCTCAATCGAATGGCGAGCTCGCGGCCAGCAGCGAGCTCTACACGCTCGGCTGCGAGGGCGGGGATCCGCTGGCTTGCATGGGGCTCTATGCGTTGTGCGTGATTGGCCACGAGCCTGCGTGTGCGCCGATGCGGCCGAGCCTGCCGCTCGGGGCTCGATAGATGTCTTTCGCGGATGCTGACTCGGTGGATCCTTCGCGGACGCTCGTGTCTTCGACCACCAGGCTCTGCGGTGGGAAAGAGGGTCGCCCGCTCGGGCTCAAACACGTCGCCCTTCGAATCGCGGGTGCGCTCTCCCTGGTAGAGACACTTCAGGCGTCGTGGCGCTCGTGCATGGCAGCGAGGGGCTCGACTCGCCTCGGAGCGACCCTCTTTCCCCCCGCGCGCCTTTGACTTCGACGGTCCTCGCCGTCTCCAACAGACAGCGCGAAAACACGAGGCTTCGAGTCGAAAGAGTCCGTGGATCTCGCGAGGGATCGAGCGAGATGCGGCCCGATATGGGCCAGGAATCGTCGACCTTGGAGCCCGTCGATCGGATAGGCTCTTGTCGAATCGATGTCCGATCCATCGCAACCAAATCCCGGGCCGAGGCGCTTCGGCGACTACCTCCTCCATCAACAGATCGGCGAGGGCGGCATGGCCCGGGTCTACGCCGCGGAAGAGGTGATGTCGCGGCGTCGGGTGGCGATCAAGATCTTGCGGACCGAACTCGCCGACAGCGAGGAGGGTCGTCGGCGCTTCCTGACCGAGATGGCGATCCTCGCCAACCTCGACGATCCCAACATCGTCCGCTGCCTGCTCTGCACCGAGATCGAGGGCCGGCCGGTCATGGTGCTCGAGCGGCTCGAGGGCTGGAACCTGCGCGAGATGTTGAACGCCCGCGTGGCCTTGCCCTGGACGGAGATGGTCCACTATGCGCTGCAGATCGCCAAGGCCTTGCAGACTGCCCACTCGCACACGCCGGCGATCGTGCACCGCGATCTCAAGCCCGAGAACGTGATGGTGCTTCCCGACGGGCGCGTGAAGGTCATGGACTTCGGGATCGCCAAGATCCTCGAGTCGGCCAGGGGCGGCACGACCAATCATGCGATCGGGACGCTGCAATACATGAGCCCCGAGCACATCGACGCTCAGCCGATCGACGGACGCTCCGATCTCTTCTCGCTCGGCCTGATGATGTGGGAGATGTTGGCGGGGCGTCCGCCCTTCCAAGCGGGCTCGCCTCGCGAGCTGCTGCAGAAGCTGTGCACCGAGCCGACTCCGCGCCTGCCCGACCATGTTCGCCAGGGTTTGCCGCCGCAGGTCGAGGCGCTGATCTTCAGCTTGCTCGAGAAGGACCGGCGCGCGCGTCCGGGCAGCGCGAACGAGGTCGTCGCGCTGCTGGAGCCGTGGACGCGTCAGGCTCGGACGAGCGTGGCGAAGCAGAAAACCAAGGCCAAGCTGGCCAGCCGCTCGCTCGACACGATCGACATCGTCGAAGGCGCGCGAAAAGGTCCGCTCCAGGACAAGGTCGACGCACAAGCCGAGATGTTCGCCGCCGGGATCAACCGCTTCGCGCAGGCGACCTCGGCGTTGGTCGTACGGGTGCTTGTCGGGCTCTTGGTGATGCCTGCCGCGGCGCTGATCTTCTTGGGCGGTCCCGTGGTGCTCGCTGCGATCGCGGTGAAAACGCTGGCGGACGACGGCATCGATATCCTCGGCGATGTTTCCGAGTCGGACTCGCTCGCGCTCCCGCTCGTGTTTCTGCTGGCGACCGTCGTGGTGTTCGTGCGCGCCTGCTGGGCGCATCACCGGCCGGCTCGGACCGCCCTCTCGGGCTTCGCGGCGCCGTGGTGGCTGATCGGCGCCGTGCTCAACATCGCCTGGATCGCGACCATGGCGGTCGAGCTCAGCTACGGGAACACGCTGAACGTCGAGATCCACAGCTTCTTGCTCGATGCCTGCACCTCGTGGCTGATGCTCACCCTGGCCTGGGTGACCGGCCGCATCGCCTCGCGCCTCTTCGCGAGGCTCGAACGTCGCCACGCCGACCCATGACTCGACCTCGCCGCGCGCTGCTATCCTCGCCCGCGATGATCCGACTCTTCGGCACCACGACTTCGCCCTACGTCCGCCGCGTCCGCGTGGTCGCGCACGAGCTCGGGCTTGGCTGCGAGCTGATCGACACCACCACCGAAGCCGGGCAGGCGGCGCTGCGCGAGCGGACGCCGATCGCCAAGGTCCCGGCGGCCGAGATCGCGGGTGAGCTCGTGTTCGACTCGCACGTGATCAGCGAGCTGCTGGTCGCTCGCCACGGCGCGGGCAAGCTCGCGCCGCTGCCGATCGACGATGTCGAGGCCCGCAACGTGATCTCGGTGATCGACGGGGCCCTCGACGCGCTGATCAACTGCTTGTACCTGGCCCGCGACGGCGTCGGTCGGGCGGAGTCGGCCTACGTGGCCAAGCAGCACGAGCGCGCGGCGGCGTCCTTGGCTTGGCTCGAGGCTCGCATCGCGGACGGCTGGTTGACCGCGCGCCACGAGCTCGGCCTGCCCGAGGTCGCGCTGGTGACCACGCTCGGCTGGATGCGTTTTCGGGCCATGGCGCCGATCGAGGACTACCCGAAATTGCTGGCCCGATTCGAAGAGCTCGACGCGCGCGAGAGCTTCGCCTCGACTCGGCCGGGCTGAAGCCGGCTAGCGAAGGTGATCGCGATCAGGGGATCGGCGTGATCACGATCCGGCCGTCGCCGATCTGCTGGCCCGGCATGGTCATGGCATCGCTGCCGCTGCCGAAGTAGGACGACCCACCGCCAGCGCCCGCGGCGTAGGCCGAGCCGCCGCCGTACCAGCCGCCCCCGCCTCCGCCGATGTGATAGGTGTCCATGCCACCGCCGCCGCCGAGGCCGAAGGTCCCCGGCATGCTGTTGGGCGGATCGCCTGGGCTGCCGCCGGCGTTCGGGGACCCGCCCCCGGCCGCGGCGAACTGCAAATTGGCGACGCCTGGATCGCCGCTCGTGCCCCCGCCCGCGCCGCCCGAGCCCGTGTCGGGGCAGCCGCAGTTGCCTCCGCCACCGCCCGCGGCGACCAAGATTCGGGTCGAGAGCATGTCGCTGCCGGTGCGCACGTCGGAGGCACCACCGCCGCCGCCGCCCCAGGTGCCCCCGAGCCCGCCGCCGTTCCAACCCGCGACGCCCTCGGTCCCGCCCGCGCCACCGACTCGAACGAAGAGCAGCGTGCCCTCGGCGACCGGGAAGGTCGCGGCCGCGTAGCCGCCCTCGCCACCGTCGTCTTGCGGGACCGGATCGTCGCAGCAGGTCCCGCCGCCGCCTTCACCACCCCAGGCCTCGATCCGCAGCGCGCCGAGGTTGGCGGGGACCGTGAGCTCGACCGTCGCGCCGGTGTACGTGTACTCGAGCGGGGTGAGCACGCAGCTCAGGCAGAACACGCTCTCGCCCTCGCACGACTCGCCCGCGCTCGCGTTGACCTGCGCGTCGCCACAGCTGGCGACCGTGCAGTCGGCGTTGCAGTCGGCCGACTCGCCCGCGCCATCGCAAGCCTCGCTGCCCGCGAGCACGTAGCCGTCGCCGCAGCTGGCGACCACGCAGGTGTCGAGGCAGTCGTCGGTGTTGTCGCCGTTGCCGTCGTCGCAGGCCTCGACGCCGGCTTGGACCAGGGCATCGCCGCACGTGGCGGCCTCGCAGGTGCTCGTGCACGCCGCGTCGTCGGCGTTGTCGGGACCCATGTCGCAGGCCTCGCCCAGCTCGACCATTCCGTTGCCGCACACCGCCGGCTCGCCCGTCTCTCCGCTCTCGCTCGACTCGCTCGTGGACTCGGTGGTGTCCCCGATCTCGTCGCCTCCGTCGTCGCCCGGCTTGAAGCAGCCCGTGAAGGCGAGCGCGACGATGGTTGCGAGCGGCAGGCGAAGTCGAGTCAGGCGCATGCCCGGCTCTACCGCAAAAGCGCGAGGGCGGCGAGTCGGCGCAGCATTCACTCGCCCGCCGCGGCGACCTCGAGCAGGCGAACTCGGGCGCAGATGCGCGGGGCCATGATGTCGCGGGCGATCGTGCCGCATGCCGTCACGCTCGCGTGACTGCGCATCAGCCCGCGGGTTCGTAGCAGTTGACGTTGTTGAGCTGCCCGCCGGTCATGTCCGAGTAGGTGTAGGGCCCGTTGAGTCCGTCGACCGACTCGAAGGTGTAGGTGTCGGGATCGATCTTGAACGCTTGGGTGCCACCCAGCGGGATCGCCCAGACGTAGCCGTCGACGTCGACGCTGATGCCCCGATAGAGGCCCTGGGCGGGCAGCAGGACGGTGTCGCCGATCGTCAGGGTGTCGCGGTCGACCCATCCGACGCCGTTGGTGGTCGCGGCCCACATTCGGCCCTCGTGATCCTCGGCGATGCCCGATCCACCGGCGCCCGGGAGCGTGCCGTTGGGCGGCGGATCGAAGCTGCCGTTGCCGGGGTTGAAGCGCTGCGGGCCATCGCCGACCCAGGGCCGGCCCATGGTGTCGACGGTCACGCCGTAGCTGCTGCCGTTGAACACGGTGTAGTCGAGCGTGTCGAAGTCGACCCGGACCAGCTTGCCGGCGCCGAAGGTCGAGAGCCAAAAGTTGTTGTCGGGATCGACGGCGCCACCGTAGAACCCAAACCCCCAGTTGCCCCACGCGGCGCAGGGCACATCGCTCTCGGGGATGAGGACGGTGTCCTCGATCACGCCGGTCTCGCCGTCGAGCCGATGCACCCAGGTCCCCGAGGCCCCGCAGTAGCCGGGGCCCATCGGCGAGTCGGCGCCCGTCGAGGTCCAGACTTTTTGGTTTTCGTACTCGCAGGTCGTCTGGTTGAGCACGCCCGAGGTCCACGCGACCGGCCGCTGCACGGTCGCCCCCGGGTACGCGCTGTGCCACGCGATGCACTCGTCTTGATCGAAGGGCCGCACGTCGCCGGGGCCGGTCGAGGTGTCGATCATGCCGTTGTTGTTCTTGTCGACGCAGTCGGCCTCGCGCGCCCAGATCTTCGTCACCCCACCAAACCGGTTGGCGACCACGACCGCGCGCGCGTCGATGCTGACCGAGGTCCGCGAGGGGTTGCCGGATTGATCGGCCCGGGTGAAGTAGCGACCCTCCTCGACCAAGGTGCGGGTGTTGATCTTCGAGACGGTGTGCTCGGCACTGTTGGCGATCCAGATGTAGCTCCACTCGGTGTTGCCGCAGCCACACTCGACCCCGCCACCGCCGTCGGGGAACTCGGCCACGTCGAACTTCGTGCCGCCATCGCCATCGCCGTCGCCACCGTCGCCATCGCCGTCGCCCGTGTGGGTGGTGCTGGTGTTGCCGTCGGCGTTGGTGGTCGCGCTCTCGGAGGTGCCGACCTCGTCGTCGGTGCCGTCGGCGAAGCCTGTTGTGGCTCCCGTGCCGTCGCCTCCACAGGCTTGGGTGAGGGCGGTGGCGAGGAGTACGAGGAATGTCGAATGGGGGCGATGCGTGCGAATGGACATGTCGAACTCCTTGGGAATCGAGCGACTAGCGAGGGGGATTTCGATCATGCAACCTTGGGACTTCGCCGTGTCGAAAATCCATTGGTTTGGTGTTTGCGGGCTTGGTTGGCTCGAATTGGTCGGGCGCATGCGCCGCTTGCCGAAGCCTTCAGTCGAAGTCGGCGTCGCGCGGGTCGTCGGTCATGGCGATCGCTTCGCTGTCGTAGGTGAGCGGCTTGCTCTCGACGACGCCGAAGGCCAGCGGGACGCTGAGGTCGTCGGCGAGGTAGCGTGAGCGGCTGCGAGAGCAGGTCGCGGTGAAGGCGATCTCGACGGCCCGGACGGCCGCGTCGAGCAGCGCCGCGAAGGGGAAGGGTTTCATGAAGGAAGCGGGCGGCGTGACCTCGCGGGGCCGCGAGCCGGAGTACGTCGTCGGTGTCGAGGTGGACGACCTCGTTCTCGCTCAGCGTGACGCGCAGCCGCGGCGTGCCTTCGCTGGCCGTGTTGGGCCGAACCGCGACGAGTTGTCCGGTGACGCGCTGTTTCGTGCAAGGCCCCGAGACTACGGCCGACAAGCCTGGGTGCATGACTGCGCCGCGCTCCGTCGTCCCCGGTCGGCTCTGCTTCGTCACCGCGCGCGCCGTGTGTCGGATGTTCAGGTTCGTGCCCGTCGCCGAGGTCGTGCGGGTGTTCGAGTATCTCTTCGCCGTCGCGGCCGCGCGCTATCGGATGGATGTGCACGAGGTGCTCTGCATGTCGAATCACTTTCACGTGCTGATGACGGATGTCGACGGGGTGCTGCCCGACTTCATGGGCTACTTCAACTCGTTGCTGGCGCGATCGTTGAACGCCATGCGTGGGACCAGCGGGTCCGTGTTCGAGAAGGAGTACAGCGTCGTCGAGGTCACCGATGACGAGAAGGCGATCGAGCACGCGATGTATACGCTGGCGAATCCCTGCTCGGCGAATCTGGTCCGGAGGTCGAAGCAGTGGCCCGGGTTCTCGACGCTTCGGATGAAGTATGGCGACACGCGGGCGATCGAGCGGCCGAGGATCGGGCTTTGGAAGCGGGACGTGCGGGTCGAGAATCGGCGTCGGAAGAAGCGGCGGGATCCGAAGCGAGCGTGGCGGCGCGGGAAGCCGAGTGTGTTGCCGGATGTGGTCGAGTTCAGGCTCGTGCGGCCGCCAGTTTATGAGAAAAAGCTGAACGATCGGGAACTACGGGCGGAGATCTTGGCGCGGCTCGATGCACGCGAGCTGGAATTGATCAGGGAACGGGAGGCTCGGGGGACCGAGGTGCTGGGTGTCGCGCGGGTGCTGGCGCAGCCCTGGTAT
>JAMHUH010000153.1:0-6157 GCA_035904925.1 Nannocystaceae bacterium | reverse complement strand
CGGCCTCCGCCGCCGGCGGTCATGCCCGAGCGGGCGTTGGAGATCGATTGGATCGCCGCGGGTCAGCCCAAGACCGGGCCCAACCTGGTCGTCCCGCCCCAGACCCGCTCGAGCTTTCGCGTGCTGGTGGTCTTGGGCTCGATCATCTTGATCCTCACGCTGGTCGCGTTCGCGGCGACGCAGGTGGCTCGCTGAGCTCGCCAGTCGGCGTGGCCTCAGCGACCGCCGAACCAGAGCGAGAGCCCAGCCAGCACGCTGAACTCGGTCAGCAGCGAGTCGCGGGCGTAGTCGTTGGCGACGGTCGTGTCGACGACGCCGTTGACCTCGACCTTGGACTTGGTCAGCGTGAAGTACTGATCGACCTCGCCGAAGAGATCGACCGAGACCTGCGGGATGATGAAGATGTGGATGCCGCCGCCACCTCCGATCACTGGCGAGACCGAGTTCCCGATCACTGCACCCGTCTTGTCGCTGTCGGTCTGGACGAAGTGACTGCCCCCGACGCCGCCATGGACATAGATGAAGGGTCGAAAGCGGCCGCCGGGGATGAACGCGTACTCGACGTAGGGCAGGACCACGAAGTTGGTCGTGTTGTTGATCGAGTCGGGTCCGACCAGGCCGGGGCCACGATTCTGGGCGCGGCTGTGGTTGAAGCCGAGCCCGAGCTTCACGCCGACGACCAGACCATCGGTGATGCCGTAGCCGAGGCCGAGGCCGAAGTTGTGCTGGCCAATCCCGAAGCCGACCGAGTTGATCACGTCCTCGATGTCGTCGGCCGGCATGTGGTCGGGCTCGAACCACTCGCGCTGATGTCGGAAGCTGAACAGGTTGCCGTCGAGGTGGATGCGAAAGCGGCCCTGCATGTTCGAGGCTCCGCCCGTGCCCGAACCGGCGGCGACGCGCTGCTCGAGGTGGACGACCTCGACCGCTTCATCGGAGTTGGCTGGGTCCGAGTCGAGCGACTCGAGCTCGAGCGCGTCGAGCTCGACGGCTTCGGGGTTGGCGCGTTCGGGCTCGATCGCGTTCGGGTCGACGCTGGGAGGAGACAGGACGAGGATCACTGCGCAGACGAGGGCCGACATGGGCGGAGCCTACCGCATCGGCGCGACAAGCGGGGTAAATCCAAGCTCGGCCCGCGCCGCCGCTAGTCGATCGCCGAGGCCCGAAGTACCCTCCGCGGCTCGCATGGCTGACTCTGCGCTCGAGGCCATTCCGCGGGTCTTGCAGGCCCTTCGCACGGGCCGAAAGACCCGCGTGCTCGGGGCCGAGGGGGGCTACCGCGGGCTCTTGTTGGCCAAGGCGTTGGCGGATCCCCAGGCCGAAGGTCCGCTCTTCTACATCACTCCGGACGAGCCGACGGCGCGGCAGCTGGTCGACGACGTCGCGTTTTTTGCCGGCGCCGGTGATGCCTCGGCGATCTTGTTGGTGCCCGAGCTCGAGGTCTCGCCCTACGGCGACGTCTCGCCCGATCCTCGCAGCGTCGGGGCTCGCTTGGCCGCGCTCGAGCGGCTGCGCGCGGGCGAGGCTTCGCTGGTGATCGCGAGCTTGCGCAGCGTGTTGCGCAAGACCATCGCGCCGCCGGCCTTCGCCAAGCTCTGCGAGCGCTGGGAGGTCGGCACCGAGCTCGAGCGCGATCGAGCGATCGCGTTGCTGATCCGGGCGGGCTACGGTCGGACCGACGTCGTCGGCGACCCCGGCACCTTCGCCGTGCGCGGGGGGATCATGGACGTCTGGGTCCCGATCGAGCGCTTCCCCGCGCGGCTCGAGTGGTTCGGCGACGAGATCGAGCGGATCCGGGTGTTCGACCCCGACACCCAACGCAGCCTGCGCGAGGTCGAGGGTCTGCGCGTGCACCCGGTCCGCGAGACGATCGCGACCCTCGGCCGCGACCTGCGTTCGGCCGTGCTCGAGCTCGGCGATCATGTCGAAGTCCCGACCAGCAAGACCCGCCAGGTCATCGACAACCTGCTCGCGGGCGTCGAGTTCTTCGGCATCGACGCGATCACGCCGGTCTTTCACGATCAGCTGGTCCCGCTCTGGGATCACCTGCCCGGCAAGCCGCGCTGGTACGTCGACGAGCCCGAGCCGCTGATCGGCCTGGCCGAGAAGATGCTCGACGAACTCGAGTTCGAGTACCGCCGCGCGCTCGCGAGCAAGGCGCTGGTCGCCAGCGTCGAGCAGTTCTTCGTCGCGCGCGAGCTGCTGCGCGAGCGGCTGCGAGCAGCGCCCGTGTTCGGCCAGCGGCTCGAGTTTCACGACCCCGAGCGGGCCGACGCGCGCAACCTGATCCGGGTCGACATCGGCCGCAACCTCGAGCTGCGGACCAAGCTCGAGGCCGCGCGCAGCGAGAAGGGCGGCGAGCTGCTGCGGCCGCTGGTCGAGCATGTCGCTGGCCTCGGCCAAGCCACCGGCCTCGGCCAACAGACCGAGCTCTACGATCGCCTGGCCTGGGACGTGGTCTTGGTCGCGCCCAACCTGACCCACGCCGAGCGGCTGAGCGCGATGCTGCGTGGCTACGGCGTGACGCTGCCGCGACCCGAGGCCGCGGCCGAGCGCGCGGCGCTCGAGCTCGGCGGCGTCGAGCTGACCGAGCCGCGCGTGCGGGTCGTGCCGGGCACGCTCTCCGAGGGCTTCACCAGCGAGGGCGATCGTCTGCTCGTCGTCAGCGAGGCCGAGATCTTCGGGACGATCAGCCGGCGCAAGTCGTCGCGCAAGCGTCGAGGCGGGCTCGCGCTCGGCCAGCTCGGGGTCGGCGACTATGTCGTCCATCTGCTCCACGGCGTCGGTCGCTACCTCGGCCTGACCAAGCTGCAGGTCGAGGGGGTGCCCGGCGACTTCGTGGTGCTCGAGTACACCGGCAAGGACAAGCTCTACCTGCCGGTCCATCGGATCGGCGAGATCGAGCGCTACGTGTCCTCGGACGCCAAGCCGCCCAAGCTCGACAAGCTCGGCGGCCAGAGCTTCGAGGCCAAGGCCAACAAGATCCGCTCCGACGTCCGACAGATGGCCGAGGAGCTGCTGCAGATCTACGCCCAGCGCGAGGCGCTGAGCGGCCACGCCCACGCCGAGGGCGGCGAGATGTTCGCCGAGTTCGAGTCGACCTTCCCCTTCGAAGAGACGCCCGATCAGGCCGAGGCGATCGACGCCGTGCAGCACGACCTCGGCAAGCAGCGACCGATGGATCGCCTGGTCTGCGGCGATGTCGGCTTCGGCAAGACCGAGGTCGCGCTGCGGGCCGCCTGCCGGGTCGCGCTGGCCGGCAAGCAGGTCGCGATCTTGGCCCCGACCACCGTGCTGGTCCAGCAGCACTACCTGACCTTCCGCGAGCGGATGGAGCCCTTCCCGATCCGCGTGGGCGTGCTCAACCGGTTCCAGAGCGCGGCCGATCGCAAGCGGACGATCGACGCCCTGCGCAAGGGCGAGGTCGAGATCGTCGTCGGCACCCACCAGCTCCTGGCCAGCGAGGTCCGCTTCAAGGACCTCGGTCTGGTCGTGATCGACGAAGAGCAGCGCTTCGGGGTCAAGCAAAAGGAGCGCTTCAAGCAGCTCAAGACCTCGGTCGACGTGCTGACCTTGACCGCCACGCCGATCCCCCGAACCTTGCACATGTCGCTGCTCGGGCTGCGCGAGATCAGCATGATCACGACGGCGCCGACCGATCGCTTGGCCGTGCGCACCTACCTGACCCGGCACAGCGACGTGGTCATCGAAGAGGGGGTCAAGCGCGAGCTGGCTCGCGGCGGTCAGGTCTTTTATGTGGTCCCGCGGATCCTCGGCATCGAAGAGCACGCGGTCAGGATCCGCGAGCTGGTCCCCGACGCCCGGGTCTTGGTCGCCCACGGCCAGATGCCGGCCGAGATGCTCGAGCAGACCATGCTCGACTTCGTCGAGCACAAGGCCGACGTGCTGGTCTCGACCACGATCATCGAGAGCGGCCTCGACATCCCGCGCGCCAACACCATGTTCGTCGCCCAAGCCGATCAATTCGGCATGGCCCAGCTCTATCAATTGCGCGGGCGAATCGGCCGCTCGAAGTTGCGGGCGTCTTGCTATTTGATGGTCGCCTCGCTCGAGCGGCTGAGCGAGGACGCGCGGCGCCGGCTCGAGGGCATCCAGCGCAACAGTGAATTGGGCGCGGGCTTCAACGTCGCCAGCCAGGACCTCGAGATCCGCGGCGCCGGTGATCTGCTCGGCAAGCGCCAGAGCGGCAGCATCCAGGCGATCGGCTTCGAAGCCTATGCGCGGATCCTCGGCGAGGCGGTCGCCGAGCTGCGCGGCGATCCGATCTTGCACGAGTCCGACCCCGAGCTGAGCTTCGACCTGCCCGCGTTCTTGCCCGACACCTACGTCGAGGACGTCGGCCAGCGGCTCGACTTCTACCGCCGGCTCTCGACCGCCCGCGACGGCGACGAGGTCCGCGAGGTGCTCGAGGAGCTGCACGATCGCTACGGCGAGCTGCCGGTCGAGGCCCGCCACTTCGGCCTGATGATGGCCTGCAAGAGCCACGGTCGAAAGCTGCGCGCGGTCGCGTTGGAGCTGCGCGGGACCAGGTTCGCGATCCGGCTCGGGCCCGAGACCCCGCTCGCGGGCGAGGTCGCGGCCAAGCTCCACATGGTCAGCGAGGGTCGGCTCAAACTCGGCGGGCAAGATCGGGTGGTCGCGAAGATTCCGCCGCGAACCGGGTCCGATTGCTCGCGCCAGCTCGAGGTCTGCGAGGCCGTGTTGGCCGAGCTGCGCGGCCTGGCCGAGGCCCGGGCCAAGCCCAAGTCGCGCTGAGCGAGCCCGAGCTCGCGGCGGGGTCGGCGAGCTCGGCCAGAACTGATCGGCCAGAACTGATCAGCCAGTCGCCCGGCCGGTCGTCCGTGTAGTGGTGCTGACACAGACACCTCGACCACGATTTGGCAGACTGCCGCCATGAAGCGCCTCGCCTTCGTGTTCGCGGCTCTACCCCTGGCTTGCACGCCCTCCGACCGGGGCCTCGACGACGAGGGCATCAGCAGCCTCGCTGCCGACCAGGGCAGCGACACCAGCGAGTCGAGCGACGAGGCGACGACCGAGCCGAAGTTCGACATGGGCGACGCCAGCGACATGCAAGCGGGCGACACCGGCGAGCCGGACTGCGACATGGCCTTGGTCGCGACCGTGCGCGACTTTCAGATGGCCCACCCCGACTTCGAATCTGCGCTCGGTGAAGATCCGGGCATCGTGCAATTCATGCTCGGCCCCGATCAAAAGCCGATCTATGCCGGCAACCCGACCACGCCGACGACGAATGGCGCGGCCAACTTCGATCAATGGTACCGCGACGTGCCCGGGGTCAATCAGCCCTTCGAGATCATGCTGCCGCTGACCGATCTCGGCAATGGCACCTATAGTCATGATAACTCGGCCTTCTTCCCGATCGATGATCAAGGGTTTGGCAACGAGGGCAATCCACATAATTATCATTTCACGCTCGAGCTTCACACCGAGTTCACCTACGAGGGCGGCGAGGTGTTCTCGTTCACCGGCGACGACGACCTCTTCACCTTCGTCAACGGCCGGCTCGGCATCGATCTGGGCGGCGTCCACGGTCCGCTCAGCGGCCAGATCGACATGGACGCGATGGCGGGGACGCTCGGGCTCAGCATCGGCGGGACCTATTCGCTCGACTTCTTCTTCGCCGAGCGCCACACGAGCGAGTCGAACTTTCGGATCGAGACGACCATCGCCTGCTTCACGACGCCCGACATCGGCTGAGTTTCGGCAGGGCTAGAGAGGCGAACCGCTAAATCCCACGCGCCAGTGCACGCCTGGGACCGCCCGTGGCGGTGTCGCTCGGCGCTCGCAGTGCGCCCGGCACAGCTTCGGCCTCGCTCCTACCCACGGACGGCCCCAGCCGCACCCTGGCACGCGCGATTTAGCGGTTCGCCTCTCTAGCGCCTACTCGGGCCGGCCGTCTTCGCGCAGCAGGTCGTCGTTGGCCAGGGTCGCGCGCTCCTGGTCGATCTGCCGGACGAGGTGCTCGTCGGGCGAGACATCGAGCTCGGGATCGGGCGCGACGGCTTCCGGCTTGGTTGGTGTCGCCTCGCCGCCATCGTAGGTGGTGGTGCGGACCCGGAAGATCGGCTCGGGCACGTCGATGTTGGCCTGCTCGAAGGCGGACTTGATCATGCGC
>JAMHUH010000152.1:0-6435 GCA_035904925.1 Nannocystaceae bacterium | reverse complement strand
GGGTTCATCCGGGCTCGCGGCGGGCAGGAAGCTGGGCAAAGAAGGCCAGCGAGCGCAGCGGCGAGCGCAGATGCGGCTCGATCAGCTCGCGGCACAGATCCCGCAGACCCCGGCGAGCCGCCAGCATCGACTCGGACAATTCGGCCTGGGGTGGGCCTGGAAGCTCGCGGACGCCGACCTCACCCGCGAGCAGATCGACCGCCAGGCCGAGCAGCTCGGGCGCCAGCCGCCGGTTGCCCGGGCCGTGCTCATGGCAGAGCACGCCACCGCGGCCGAGTGAGAACGCGACGCCGCGAAGATCACGATCGGGCGGCGCGCCACAGACCCCGCAGCGATCGAGCGCGGGCAGCCAGCCGAGCGCGTCGATCAAGCCGAGCTCGCAGCGACGCAGCAACAAGGGGTGAGGCTGGCGGGGGTGGGTGGGGCGGTGGTCGGGCGGGCAGAGGATCGCCGCGATCGCCTCGTCGAGCACCGCGAAGGTCCGCAGGTCGGCCCCGCCACCGCTGACGAGCTGGTCCGAGAGCTCGCAGGCGTAGTTGACGTAGGCAAAGGCGTCGAGATCGCGGCCGAGCGCGAGGTGATCGTGGGTCGCGGCGAAGCCCTCGAGCGGCGGCAAGCTGCCGCGTCGCAGCGGCCCGATCGTCGCCTCGCCTCGGGCTCCGGTCGGCAACCCGCCGGGGAAGCGACGCCGACTCTTGCGAGCCCCGCGAGCGTGGCACTCGACCCGACCGCGGGCCGCCGTCAGCAGCACGACGATCAAGTCGGCCTCCCGCGCGGCGTGGGTCCGCAGCACGATCGCCGGCGTCAGGGTCTCGCCGCTCACATGCTCACGCCCAGCAGGACCGTCGCCAACCAGAAGTAGAACATCAAGCCGAGGATGTCGACGGCGGTGGTCACGAAGGGCCCGGTCGAGACCGCCGGATCGATCTTGAGGCTGTGCATCAGCAAGGGGATCGAGGTCCCGACGGTCGCGGCGATCGTCATCGAGCCCATCATGCCCAGGGTCAAGACGCCGCCGAGCGCGACCGGATCGACGTCGTCGTTGCCGATGAAGGGCGCGGCCAGGGCGATCAGCACGCCATAGAAGAGCCCGAGCGTCAGGCCCAAGGCCATCTCGCGGAAGATCAGCCGCGAGACCGCGTTGACCTCGACGTAACCGACCGCCAGCCCGCGCACGACGATCGTCGAGCTCTGGGTCCCGACGTTGCCGCCCATGCCCGCGATCACGGGCATGAAGAGCGCCAGCACAGGCACGGCCTGCAACGCGTTTTCGAACCCGGACAGCGCGAACGCGACCAGGACCCCGCCGATCGCCGCGGCGAAGAGCCAGGGCATTCGAACTCGCAGGCTCGACCAGAACGCCCGGGTCTCGAACAGCTCCTCGCCGGCGCCGGCCATCTTGAGGATGTCCTCGGTCGCCTCCTCGCGGATGACGTCGACGATGTCGTCGATCGTGACCACGCCAACGAGCCGCCGCTGCTCGTCGACGACCGGGACCGCGGTCAGGTCGTAGCGCATCGCGACCTCGGCGACGACCTCCTGATCGGCCTCGCGGTCGACGTACTGGAGCTCGGTCACCATCGTCTCGCGGACCGAGTCGTCGCGCTTGCTGGTCAGCAGCTGGCGCAGCGAGACCACGCCGACCAAGCGCTCGTCCTCGTCGACGACGTAGACATAGAAGGCGTGATCGGGCGGCTCGTCCAGCTCCTGGATGGTCCGGACCGCCTCGCTCATGGTCACGTTGTCGTAGACCTTGATGAAGTCCGGCGACATGATGCCGCCGGCCGAGTTCTCGTCGTAGCCGAGCAGCTCCTCGACCTGGTCGGCGTGCTGCGGCTCGAGCCGGGCGAGGATCTGGCGCAGCTGCTGCTCTTCGAGCCGGCCCAGAATGTCGGCGACGTCGTCGTGCTCGAGGTCGTCGAGGATGTCCGCGGCCTCCTGCGGCGCGAGCCGACGGACGATCTCGGCCGCGGTCTCGTAGCGCAGCTCGGCGAAGACCTCGGCCCGCCGCTCGACCGGGAGGATCTGCAGGATGTGGTCCTGCTGCTCCGCGCCAAAGCTGTCGAGCTCGCGGGCGATCTGGACGGCGTCCAAGCGCTGGAGCGCCCGCGCGAGCCGACGGCCCTCGTTGCGCCGCAGCATGCGGGACAAGTCGATCGGCTTGGGCTTGGCCATCCCGCGCGGATGCTACGTCAGCGAGGGATCAAGAGCGAATCTGCAGAGCCTCGGCCGCCTGCCCGCTCGCCATCGTGAACGCGACCAAGACGATGATCGCGACCAGCAGCGCCACGACCAGCCACATCAAGATCTGCGCGCTCGGGAGTCGATCGAGCTGGGTCGCCAACCAGCGCGAGGCTCGGTTGCTGCGCCGATGTTTGCCGAACTCCGCCGGCACCTGCGGACCGACGCCGCTGGTCTCGCGCCGCTTGGCTCGCAGCTGCTCGCGCTCGCGTTCGTAGAGCAGACCGATCACCGCCTCGGGGTCGAGGTCGAGCGCGCGGGCGCAGCAACGCAAGAAGCCCTTGGCGAACACCAACCCGGGCAGGTCGCCGTAGCGATCGTCCTCGAGCGCCTCGAGCTGGCGACGCGGGATCTTGGTCAGCGCCGCGAGCTGGTCGAGGCTCATGCCGAGCCGCTTGCGCTGAGCCCGAATGTACGCGCCGGGGAGCGGCGCCTCTTCGTCGCCGAGGTCGAGCTCGGGCCGGTCCACGGGGTGGAGGGCTCGTGCTTGTGCCGCGCTAGCCGCAGCAGAGCTGCGGGACTCGGCCACGATCCGAAGGCGACTGGTGTCGTTTCGCATCGGGCGGGAGTGTGCCGGCACGCGAACCCAGCCGGCAAGGCCCCCCCGCCGCTACCCCCGTGCAGACCCTTGGCCTATGAATTCGGCCAATGAACGCTGTTTTCGTCACTCTGGCAATTGTCGCGCATCGGTCGCCTGCGGCTGGGCGAGCGAGCGATCCGAGGCCGCCAAGGAAAGAAACTGCCTACACGCGTTGGCCAGACAGCTCCGCGGCGCCATCTCGAGGCAGCTCTCGAAGCTCTGGCCCGCGTCGACGCCGAAGCCGAGTCGCATCTGCGCGATGCCGGCGACGCGGTGCGCATCTTGGATCGGACAGCGAGGATCTGCGATCACGCGATCGATCTCTTCGAGCGCCTGCTCGGTCATCTCGGCGTCGAGGTAGACCTGGGCCAAGCGATAGCGACCCACGCAGTAGTCCGGGTTCATCAGCACGGCTTGACGCAGCTCGGTGATCGCCGAGACCTGGTCGCCTTGCTCGTAGTAGGCCCAGCCGAGGTTGGACAGGGCCGAGTACTTCTCCGTATAGAACTGGGCGTCGAGGGCGTGCTCGATCTCGGTCTTGGCCCGCTCGTGATCGTGAAAGTAGAGCGAGACCACGGCCATCGAATTGTAGGCGCGGCCGAGCCCGGGATCGCGATCGGTGTAGACCTTCGCCGCTCGGCTGAACGCCTCGTGGGCCTCGCGGTGGAGCGTGTCGGCCCGCTCGCGCTGCTGCTCGGCCGACTCGTCGATCAGGCAGGTCTCGGCCTCGATGAACTCGATGATCGAACGGCCCTCGTGCAGCAGGATCAGCCCGAGCAAGTAGTGCGAGTCGCCGTGATCGGGCCAGTCCTGCAGGGCGAGATCGATCTGCTTCTTGGCGTCGTCGAAGGCGCCCGTCTGGGCCGAGCCCAGCGCGATCTCATAGTGCTTGTTGGCCGCGTCGGCGCGCTCGTCCGGCGAGCGGCGGTCCTGGCCCGCGCAAGCCGGCAGCGCCAGCGCCAGGGCCAGCGTGAGCGCGAAGATCGAGGGTCGCCGCATGCTCATCCTCTTATCGTCCCGACCTCGGCCACCCAAGAAATCGACGCTTTTGCGAGGGTCGCCCGGACGCCACCGGCTCGTCTCCACCCTCGCTCGACACTTGACATCCATAATACTAGATCATTGATATTACATGTTTTTCCGAAGGCCCATCGATCTCGAGATTCGGCGTGTGGACCTGGTCGCGGCGCCCGCCTAACCTCGGCGGCTCATGCGGGTCCACGTGCTCCTTCACGGCCGCTGCTTCGACGGCGCGAGCTCGGCCGCGATCTTCAAGGCCTTCTTTCGCGAGCAGGCCGAGAGCGCCGACTTCGTGTTCATCCCCAAGCACCATCGCAGCGGCGACCCCTACGAGGACTCCGACTTCGCAGGCGCCGACGAGACGGTCATCGTGGACTTTCGCTACAGCCAGCGACCCGAGCTGACCTGGTACTTCGACCACCACCGCTCGGCCTTTCAGCTGCCCGGCGACCGCGACCACTTCGAAGCCGATCGCAGCGGGCAGAAATTCCACGACCCCTCGGCGCCGAGCTGCACCGGCTACATCGCCAAGATCGCCGCCGAGAATTTCGGCTTCGACCCGAGCCCCCACGCCGAGCTGCTGCACTGGGCCGAGGTGATCGACTCGGCCAACTTCGCGACCCCCGCGATCCCCGTGCTCTACGAGGAGCCCGCCTTGCAGCTCGCGGCCTGGATCCAGTCCGCCAGCGACAACGACGCGATCACCGGCTTCATCGACGACCTCCTGAACACTCGTATGGATGTGCTGGCGAAGGCGCAGTACGTGCGCGACTTGGTCGAGCCGCGGCTCGAGTCGCATCAGGGCGACATCGCGCTGATCCGCGACGTCCACACCATCGACCACGGCGTGTTCTGTTACGACCTGCTCGACCACGGCCCGCGCGTGCTCAGCCACTTCATCCCCTACTGGATCGCGCCCAAGGTCCGCTACTGCGTCGGGATCTACGCGCATGTCGACGGCGACCTGCGCCTCTCGGTCGGCTACAACCCCTGGCTTCCGGCCAAGGCGCGCGAGTACGACGTCGCCGCGCTCTGCGAGCGGCACGGCGGCGGCGGGCATCCCTACGTCGCGGGCGCCTCGCTGCCGGGCGACCAAGGCGAGGTGCTTCGGGCGGCGATGCGCGACGTGGTCGCGACCCTGACCGGGCGCCAGCCCTGACCGAGGTTCATCCGTGACCGAGGTTCATCCGTGACAGAGCTTCAGCCGTGACAGAGCTTCGCGCGACCTTGGTCCAGCTGCGCCGCCGCGTCGACGATCACTTCGACGCCGCGATCGCCCGCTCGCCCGAAGGCTTCGCCTGTCGCCCGGGCTGCTGGTCGTGCTGTCGTCCGCGCTTCTCCGTGTTCGAGATCGAGGCGCTCGGGATCCGCGAGGCGCTCGCCGAGCTCGAGCCCGCGCTGCGCGAGCGCATCCGCGAGCAGGGCCGCGACGCGAGCCTCGGCCACTGTGCCTTGCTGGTCGAGGGTCGCTGCAGCGTGTACGCGCAGCGGCCGATGATCTGTCGCTCGCATGGGCTCGCGATCGTGACCGAAGACGGGCAGGTCGATCACTGCGAGCTCAACTACGTCGAGGTCGAGGTCCCGCGCGCGAGCGTGCTCGTGCTCGAGGCGATCAACCGGCCGCTCTCGGTCATGGCCGAGATGCACACGAGCGGCGGTGGTCGGATCGGCCTGGACGCGCTCGCCCGCGAGGACTGAGCCGACGGAGCTACCCAGCGGCCAACGCCGCGTAGAAGGGCTCGGCGTCGGTGGGGCGCGGCAAGCCGCTGACCTGGCCATCGCCGACCTCGATCACGACCCAGCTCCCGGCTGCGCTCAGGGCCAAGTCGACGCTCACCAAGCCGGGGCCGACAATGGCGAGCGCGCGCTCGAGCGCGCTTGAGCGCAGGTCCGGGAGCTCGACGTCGATCGCCTGCTCGGGCCAATAGGGCATCGTCGCGATCGTCCGGCCTTCGAACAGGAACATTCGCAATTCGACCGACATCGGCATGCCCGATCGCGGGTGCGGACCGAGCGAACGCAATTGCACGTATTCGCGAAAGACCAGGCCGCCGACGATCTCGCCCTGGCGCTCGACGAAGGTCCGGATCACGCGTTCGAGCGCGTCGGCGTCGGGGATGAAGCAGGCTTCGAGCCATTCGTGCTTGCGCGACTTGACGTAGTCCTTGACCACGATCCCGCGGGGGCAGCTGGCCAAGAGTTCGCGCGCGAGCGCGAAGGCCTCGTCGAGCGGATCGCTGGCGGCCAGCAGCCTGTGGTGCAACCCAGCGCGGCTCCTCGCGCCGGGATTTTCGGCGAGGGCGCGAAGCCGAAGCGCAGCTGTACTCGGCGTACTGCAAGCTGAGGCGACAAAGCCCTCGTCGAAAAGACCAAGCGAGGTGTCGTGATGGGTTGCACCACAGGCTGCCAAGGCCAGCCAGCGCGAGCGCGGCGTGAGGCCCTCGAAGCTCGCGTACCAGCCCGGCAGGGTGTGGGCCCAGGTGTAGCGCTCGGGCGAAGTGATCAGCTCGACCCCGCGCCCGCGCAGGGCTTCGAAGAGCAGCCGATACTGCTCGGGCGTCAACATCCAGCCGCGGTAGAGCGCGCGCTCGGGC
>JAMHUH010000151.1:0-2380 GCA_035904925.1 Nannocystaceae bacterium | reverse complement strand
TGGACTCGCCCGCGCTGGCTTCGCTCGACTCGTCGCCGCTGTCGGAGCCGCTGGCCGTATTGCCAATTTCGTCCTCGCTTCCATCTGCGCCGGTCTTGCAGGCCAACGTCACCGAGAGCCAAGCGAGGAGAGCCGCGGTCGTGGGTCGCTCGAACATCCACGACAGCATGCCCGCGAGCGAAAACGACTTGCAAATTGCTTTGAGCGGGCTCTGCACGTGAGCGAATCACCGATTGACCGCGCAAGCGAGCGTGGCAGACTCCGCCGCAAATGCGCTCGCTCTCCAAGTTGATGTTGGTTGCTGCTCTCACCCTCCCGGCGCTGAGCGCCTGCGACAAGAAGGACGACGCCAAGAAGGACGACGCCAAGAAGGACGACAAGGCCAAGGCCGACGAGGGCAAGGCCGAGACCAAGAAGGCTGGCGACGAGGTCGTGTCGGCCAACGCTGGCGAAGCGCCCGAGTCCGGCTGCATCCACGGCGAAGAGAAGCACGTCGAGGGCGAGAGCTGCGAGCACGGCAGCGACGCGCCGGCCCGCGACGCCGTCGGTCACTTCGGCAGCGCGTTCGCGCTCGCCGACGCCCAGCCGCTCGCCACCGTGCTCGCGGCCGGCGTCGGCCCCGACGCGGTCAAGGTCACCGGCACGGTCGAGTCGGTCTGCCAGGCCAAGGGCTGCTGGATGGTCATCAAGGACGGCGACATGCAGGCCCGCGTGCTGGTCAAGGACCACGCCTTCGCGATCCCGATGGACGGCAAGGGCAAGGCCGCGATCGTCGAGGGCACGATCACCAGCAAGGAGCTGACCCAGGCCAACGTCGACCACCTCAAGAAGGACGGCGACCCCAACGTCGGCGACAGCCCCAAGACCGAGTTCTTCCTCGAGGCGAGCGCCGTCGAGCTGACCAACTCCTGAGCCTGCGCGGCTCGAGCAAAAACTCGAGCGAAAAAAGGAGGGCCGATTGGCCCTCCTTTTTTCGTGTCCGATCTGCGGGCCCGATCAGGTCTTGGGGTGCAGCTTCGCCAGGTAGGCGGCGAGCAGCTTGGCTTCGTCGTCGGCGACCTCGGCCCCCTCTTCGACCATGTCGGCGATGACCTTCGACCAACCGCCGACGTCGTCGCCGCCGTGCTCGGTGATCTCGCTCAGCTCGTGGCATTCGGTACAGCGATGGTCGAGCGCGGTCTTGGCCGCGACCTCGTCGAGCGCGGGCGCCTCGGCGGGCGCCTGCGCGGGCATGTCGGCCAGCACCTGCTGGGTCTTCTCCTGCATCTGGTTGCGCTCGCGCTCGCCTTCGCGCTTGCGCTTGGTCGACTGCTGGATGTCCGGCGTGATCGCGATCAGGTAGGCGGTCACGAAGGGGATCTCTTCGTCGGTCAGGGCCTCGCTGGCGAAGGGGTCGGGCTTGTCCTTCATGCGCGTGACGACCTCGAGCCAGCGCTGGCCGGTCCGCGGCTGGATCAGGATCGTCCGCATGTCGTGGCAGGTGACGCACTTGTTGACCAGGACCTCGCGCCCGCGCACGAGCGAGTCCTCGGTCGAGAGCGTGGCGAGATCGACCTGGGCCTCGCCGAAGTCGACCTCCTGCAAGACCAGCTCGAGCCGGGCCATGTTCTCGGGGTCGGCGATCCGGCCCTGGAGGTCGAGCGCCCGAGCGGCGTGCGGCAGCGAGAGCGAGATCAGAATGACCGTGCAGGCCAGGATCCCAAACCCGTAGCGGGGCATGGCCTCTTCGAAGTGGCGAAAGAAGATCAAGATCGCGATCTTGCAGATCAAGAGCACGCCCAAGAAGATGGCCACGACCGCGTGGATGACCGTGCGCGCCGGCAGCTCGTACTGGTACTCCCACAGGCGCGGAAACATCTCGATCATCATCGCGACGTAGATGATCCCGTAGGTGTAGCCGCAGGCGGCGTGGACCCGCAGCCAGGCCTTGGGCGCCTCGGTCTTCTTGGTCGTCTCGTTCCAGAATTTCGGGCTCCACAGCCACGCCTGCAGCAGCACGGCGGCGATCGCCAGCAGCAGGAACGCGGTGCCGAGCCACATGCTCACCGTCGTACTCATCGATGTTCGCTCACAGTCTTGGGTTGAAGGGTCGGGCCGGGCCAACGCCGGCCACGGCGCTCATGTCACACGCTTCGCCCCGGCTCGACCGAGAATTTCGGTCATGCCCCTGCGAGCCCGAATTGCCCGGCTCAGGGCTTGGACTGAGCGGCCCGCTGGAGTTCGTCGCGCAGCGCCTTGGCGGCGGCGTCGGCAAAGCGCTCGGCGACGCCCGACTCCGCGAGTCCACGCGAGCCGGCCAGGTCGGCCTCGCTGATCTGCAACGAGAAGCGGACCGGGAAGTCGCGGCCGAGCTGCTCGAGCGCGCGACCGGCCAGCTCGA
>JAMHUH010000150.1:0-5681 GCA_035904925.1 Nannocystaceae bacterium | reverse complement strand
ATCGGATCGAGGCCGACGCCCTTGCGATCGAGCGCGACCACGACCGCGTCGCGCTCGCCCAGGATCTCGCGGATCCATCGGCTGCAACCGGCTTGCGGCCCGTGCTCGACGAACACGCGCACGCCGTCGGCGTAGGCCCGCTCGATCACGGCCCGGAAGTCGAGGCGACGATCGGCCTGACCGAGGATCGCCTGCGCACAGGCTTCGCGGCTGGGCGTGTAGGGACCCGCGTGCGCGCCCGAGTAGACCCGCAGATCGCTGCGTGGGCTGACCTCGCGGCGATGGATGTCGAGCCAGGCGTCGGCGATCTCGCGCAGCTCGGGCACGTGCACGACGAGGTCGTAGTGAAGCCGCAAGCAGCGAGCAGCGCCGAGCCGATCGCGGACGCGCGCGCAGGCAGCTGGATCGCCGACGACGATCGCCTCGTTGTCGTGATGGATGACCGACAGATGCGCTCGGGTCTCGCCCTCGAGCGCGGCGAGGACCTCGGGGATCGGCGCGAGCACGGTCCAGGTCTCCCAGGCCGGCGCGTCGACGCCCCACGCACGCGCGAGCACTTGGAACTCGCCCCCGATCTCGCGGGTGAACACGCCGCTCTCGCGACACGCGGCGATCATCGCGTCTTGATCGGTCCAGATCCCGCTGGCGAAGAGCGAGTTGCTCTCGCCCGACGAGTAGCCGATCACCGCCTGCGGGCGCAGGCCGAGCAGGTTGGCGCTGATCTGCGCGTGGGCTTGGCAAAGGTAGGAGCTGGCCCAGAGGCGCTGGAGCGGCGCGGCCTCGACCTCGTTGGGCCAGGGCTCGGCGTAGCAGGCGGCCAATCCAGGGCTGGTCTGGGCGAGCGTGCGACGGACCTCGGGCAGGGCGTCGAGCAGGACATCACCCATGCCGCGGTAGGCCGCGCCCGCGCCGGTGAACACCCACGCGAGCTCGCCGACGATCGGGCGCCGACGCACGAACACACCGGGGCCGGTCGGCGTGCCGGAGCGCAGGTGCTCGCGCGCTCGAGCCACGCGAGCGCCGAGCTCGGAAGGCCCGCTCGCGACGATGACGGCGCGACAAGGTCCGTTGCCGCCGAACTGTCCGGTCGCGAGCGCGAGGTCGAGCTCGGCCTCGCTCTCGCCAGCGAACACGACCAGCTCGGGGACCACGGGGCTCGGTCGCAGTTGCGTGCCGACCGAGCCCTCGCGGCCGACGACATGCATGCGCCGCGGCTCGGCCCAAGGTTGCCCGTTGGGCAGCGCGCCGCGACGACCGGCGATCAAGGCCGCGCCGAGATCCCGCAGATCACCGGCGGCCCAGCTGCGACCGAATCGCTCGCGCAGGCCGAATTCGTCGACGCGCGGATCGAGCGTTGGTTGGCCGGGCGGATGCTCGTGGGCGTCGGCCGGATCGAGGATCGCCAGCACGCGCTCGCCGGCTCGACGGGCGTCGGCGAGGCGGCGCAGGACCAGCACGATCGCGGCGTCACCCGGGGTGCTGCGCCGACCCTCGATCGCGTCGAGGGCCTCGACGTGGACCTGTTGGCAGCTGAGATCGACGGCGCAGACCAGCGCCGTATCGAGCTCGCCGCGACGCAGCGCGCCGCTGGCCAGCTCGAGCGCGCAGCGACCCGAGCTCTCGCCCGCGTAGACCGTCCAGCTCGGGCCGCCGAGATCGAACTGGGCGTTGATCCGGTTGGCGGGGATGTTGGGCATCGTGCCGATCACACCCGCGGCGACCAGCTTGGCGGTGATGGCCTCGCGGGCCTCGGCGATCCACTCGCGCGCGGCCTCGGGGTCTTCACCGCGTTCGCGCAGCCGAGTCGGCACCCGCCAGCGCGCGCCGTAGCGACAGACCTCGGGGTCGATCTCGGTCGCGAGGAACACGCCGCCGCGCTCGGACACGGGCGTTTGGCCGAGCATCGCCTCGCGGGCCGCGGCGAGCACCAGCAGCTGTTGGGGCAAGGTGCGGCGCAGATCGTTGGGCGGAAAACGCAGACCCGCGAGCTCGAGTTCGAACTCGCCGGTGGCGGCCTGATCGTGCGCGACCAAGCTCGCGCCGGTCAGCAACGCGCGCTCGAAGGCAGGCACGTCGAGGGCGCTCGCAACCCGGGCACCGATCCCGACGACCGCGAGCGGGGCGTCGAGCTCGTGGGTCGTGGGGGTCTCGGCGAGCAAGGTCGGATCGTCCTCGCTGACGATCAAGTGGGCATTGTTGCCGCCGAAGCCGAAGGCCGAGATCCCGGCGATCTTGTGCGCGTCGGTCCAGGGCTCGAGCGCACGAACCACGCGAAAGGGCGTGTCGGCGAGCGCGGGGTTGAGCGCGTCGGCGTGGAGGCTGGCCGGGCGCTGGCCGTGGTGCATGGCCTCGAGCACCTTGATCAACCCGGCGACGCCCGCGACGGTGATCGAGTGGCCGAGGTTGGACTTGAGCGAGCCGATCGCGAGCGCGCCGCGACCTTGCTCGGCGAACACGGCTGCGCTGCTGCGTAGCTCGGTCGTGTCGCCGACGACGGTGCCGGTCGCGTGGCACTCGAGCAGCGAGACGCGGCGCGGATCGATCGCGCCGCGCTGGTAGGCCTCGGCGATCGCTCGGCGCTGGCCGGCCTCGCTCGGGGCCAAGAAGCCGCGCCCGCGACCGTCGTTGGAGAGCCCGACGCCGCGCAGGATCCCGAGCACGCGGTGGCCCGCGCGACGAGCATCGGCGAGCCGCTCGAGCGCGATGAAGCCGGCGCCCTCGGCTGGGATCAAGCCGTCGGCCTCGGCGTGGAAGGGTCGGCTTCGGCCGGTGCGGCTCATGGCATCGAGCGCACAAAAGCCGACGTGCAAGAAGAGATCGTCGGAGCGGTTGACCGCGCCGGCGAGCACGAGATCGACCTCGCCCTCGCGCAGCTGATCGCAGGCGAGCTTGATCGCGTAGAGCGAGCTGGCGCAGGCGGTGTCGAGGCAGAACACGCCGGGCGCGAGGCCGAGCGCGCGCTCGAGCAAGGCCGCCGCGCCGCCAGCCATGAAGCGGTTGCGCGGATCGACCTTGGCCTGGCGCTTGGCCTCGGTGTCGCCCTGCCAGACCGACTCGGCGTAGCGGCTCATCTCGGCGATCGGGAAGCCGAGGTTGCCGAACACCGCCCCGACCCGCGGACGCGCCACGACGCCGCGGCGATCGTCGCCCGCGTCGGCCAGCGCCGCGCGAGCGCAGTGGAGCAGCCAGTGGAACGAGGGGTCGAGGCCCTCGAGCTCGGCGGCCGGGACCGCGAAGCCCTGCGGATCCCAGATCGCCTCGAAGCCGCGCACGTAGCCGCCGCGATCGGTGTAGCTGCGATCGCCGTCGGGTTGCTCGGGTCGCGTCAGGGCATCGGCCGCGGCCAGGCGCCAGCGACCTTGGTCGACGGGCGAGGTCAGGTCACGGCCGGCGGCCAGCGCCTGCCACAGCTGCTCGGGAGAGAGCGCACCGGGCAGGACGCAGGATCGCCCGACGATCGCGATCGCAAAGGGTGCGCTCGTCATCGATCAGGCCTGGGCCGGGCGGATGGACGAGTCGGGGCGCAGCACCAGCTGAGCGTTGCGCAGCTCGGACAGCTGCGTGCCGGCCTGGTCGAGGAAGACGACGTCGGCGACCGCCTGCGAGGCGCTGGTCTTGCGGCAGTTGGCGACGACCCGGACCGGTCCGCGCGAGAGCGGCTGATCGGCGATCCGCAGCTCGCCGATGCCCATCGGCAAGGTCGCGCCGCCGAACTGATCGCGGGCCCACAAGAGCAGCAGCTGGAGGCCACCATCGAGCGCGGCCACGTCGGTCTGCCAGGTGTCCCACTTCCAGCCGGCCTCGTGCACGCCCTTGAGCGTGCCCGAGATCCCGCCTTCACCGATGCCGTCGAGGGTCTCGATCACCTGGAACTCGCGCCCGTGAAAGAGCACGTCGCCATAGATCTTCGCGTTGCCCCAGGCTTGCAAGATCGGCTGGGGCGCGAGCCGAGGCTCGACCGCCGCGCCGGTCTTGGCCATCTCGGCCTGGGCTCGGTAGTGACGAACACCGCCAGCGCCGAGGATCTCGAGCTCGAGCAGCGCGCCGTCGCCGTTGCTGAGCTGGCGGCAGCGCAAGGTCAGGCGATCGCCCTCGGCCTCGAAGTGATCGAGCTTGATGCCCTTGAGCACGCGGATGTCGTTGACCGCTCGCAGGCGCAGGTCGGGCCGGAAGGCGCGAGCGATCCGGCTGAACCACTCGACCGCGAGCCCGACCGGGACCACGACGGTGCCGGCGATGCTGTGATCGGCCAAGTAGGCGTGGGTCCGGCGATCGATGTGGACCTCGAGCTCGAGCACCCGCTGCTCGCTGCCGGCGACCAGCAGCGCCTCGGGCCGCGGCTCACCACCGAGGACCAGCTCGACCTGCGTGCGCTCGCTACCCGAGAGCTCGTCGGCGAACATCCGCGCGCCCTCGGCCAAGGGGATCATCGGCACGCCGAGCTCGGCGAAGTGAGCCCGCAGCTGCGGGCTGACCATGCCGCCCTCCCAGGGGCCCCAACCGAGCGACTTGACCAGCGCATTCGGACGCCGCCGCGCCTCGACCTGCGCGACCTTGTTGAGCAGCTCGTTGGCCATCGCGTAGGCGACCTGGCCGTTGTTGCCGCAGCGGGCCGAGACCGACGAGAACATGCAGAGCACGCGCAGCGGATCGCTGGCGGTCGCGTGCAACAGCGCTCGCAAGCCGGTGATCTTGGTGTCGAAGACGCGATCGAAAGCTTCGTCGCCGAGCTCGGCGATCCGCTTGTCGGCGAGCACGCCCGCACCATGCACGAGCCCGGCGATCGGGCCCCACTCGCGCCGAACTTGGTCGAGCGCGGCCGCGAGCGCGGCTTGGTCCTGGACGTCGACGCTCAGGTAACGCGCCTCGCCGCCAGCCTTGGCGACCGCGTCGAGGGTCGCTCGGACCTCGCGGCCCGAGACCACCGCGCCGACCTGGCGCGAGAGCTCGGCCGGCGAGAGCGAGCGACCGGCCGTCTTGGCGTCGGCCAACAGAGCCCGCTTGAGGCTGGCGTCGTCGCGGAGCCCGACGCAGCTGGTCGGCTCGGCCTCGAGCTTGCTGCGACCGAGCAGCACGAAGCGCGCGCCCGTCCGCTGGGCCCACTCGATCACGCAGGCCGAGGTCACCCCTCGCGCGCCGCCGGAGACCACGACCACGTCACCGCGGGCGATCGGCGAGCCGCTGGTGGCGGCGCTGATCGGCGCGGCGAAGGAGCGCAAGGTTCGACGCTGACCGGTGGCCGCGAGCGCGACCTCGAGCTCACCACCACCGAGCAGCAGCTCGTCGGCGATCGCCAGGGCGAGCTCGGCTGCGCTGCGACCCGCACGGTCGAGATCGATCGCGGCCAAGCTGGCCTGCGGCCACTCTTGCTTGGCGGTCTTGATCAACGCCGGCAGGCCGGACAGGTAGGCGCGCGTAGCCGGGCAGGGCTCGAGCCCGAAGCCGCCGCCGGTGTCTTGGACGCTGACGAAGAGCCCGCCTTGGCTGGCGAAGCGGGCCCCGATCGTGCGGGCGACTTGGAAGGCCTCGCGGTTGATCGCGATCGCCTGATCCTCGTTGGCGACCTCGCGCAGACCACCGAGGAAGACCACGGCGTCGGCGTCGGCCGGAACGCTCTCGACCACGCGCGCACGCAGACCGCGACGCTGCAGCTCGGCGACCAGCGCGGACGCGACCTCGCC
>JAMHUH010000149.1:0-1554 GCA_035904925.1 Nannocystaceae bacterium | reverse complement strand
GTGCCGGACGAGCGCGTCGCGGTGGCATCGCAGGCCTTGTTCCAGGGCACCGGTGAGGCGCCCGACTACACGCTGGTGGCGCTGGCCGAGGTCGGTGACACGAACCAACAGACCGCGGCGCTGCGTAAGCTCGCGGCGGGTGCGCTCGAGCGACGGCGGCTGGACGAGGCCGAGGTCTTGTTCACGCGCCTCGAGGCGCTGCATGCGCGTGACGCCGACGTGGGCGCGGGGCGCGAGGTCATCGCGACCTTACGTAAGCGCGCCGACGAGCGCATCGCGACGCTCAAGGGTGAGCTGGCGCGGGCGACTACACGGGGTGAGCGCGGGCTGGTGCAGCGCCTCATCGGTGAGACGCAGCGCGCGGCGGGGCGGCTCGAGGCGGCCAAAGAAGCGTACGCGACGGCCCTCGAGCTCGGCGACGAGGCGTCGATGCGGCCGCTCGAGCTGCTGCATCGTGAGCTCGATCAGCTCGACGCGCTGAGCGCGACGTTGACGCGGATCGCTGGCCCCGGGACCGACGCGAGCATCGGCCTCAAGAAGAAGCTCTTCCTCCTATTGGATGAGCTTGGGCGTAACGACGAGGCGCAGCGGATCCTGGCGGCGCCGGCCAAGGCCGGGCTCGGGCGGGAGCGCCTGGACGAGATGCGCGCCGCGGCCGAGAGCAGGGCCGAGGCCGATCCGATCGAGAGCGCGCTCGCACTCGAAGAGTGGGCGGCAGCCGCGACGGCCACGGTCGAGCGCGATGACAAGCTGGCGGCGCTCGAGAAGGCCGCGCGGCTGGCGGCGAAGGGGCGCGACGGGGACGCGCCGACGCCGCTCGAAGAGCGCTTGTGGCGGAAGGTGCGCGCGCTCGATCCGCAGTCGCGGGGCGCGGTCGACTTCTATCGCGAGTTCTATCAGCGACACCCGGAGCCGCGGCGCGCGTACGCGAACCTGGCGCAGCTGCATGCGATCACGGCCGACGCGGTCGAGCGGCGAGAGCTCGCGACCGAGATGGCGACCATCGCCGAGGCGAGCCTCGGCAACACCGACAAGGCCATCGAGGCGTGGCGCCTGGTCGAGCGCGACATCACCGAAGAGGGCGACGAGGGTCGTGACGCGCGGCTGATGGTGTGGTCCGAGCTGCGGCGGCTGTTCGCTGCGGCGGGGCGTTGGCACGCGTACGTCGACCTCTTGGATCGTTGGGTCGATGTGACCCCGGACCCAGCCGAGAAGGTCGAGCTCTTGTTCGACGCGGTCGAGGTCTACCAGGACCCTGCCCGCTTGCCGATGCCGGCCATGGTGCTGCAGACCTATCAGCGCATCGTGGCGCTGGTGCCGAGCCACCCGGTGGCGCTCGATCGGCTCGCGGTCGGGCTCGCCGAGCGCGAGCAGTGGGCGGACCTGCTCAAGGTGTTGGCGCAGAAGGTCGAGCTCACGTCCGAGCCGGCCGAGCTGGTGGCCTTGTTCCATCAGATCGCCGACCTCTATCTCGATCATGTGCGGTCGGACTCGCAGGCCGTGCTCGTGCTGGAGCGGCTGCTCGAGCTCGACCCCGACGACCTCGCGGTCGTG
>JAMHUH010000148.1:0-6310 GCA_035904925.1 Nannocystaceae bacterium | reverse complement strand
CGCCGGCTCGCTGCCGCCGACCCGGGGGATCGAGCCGCGCGAGCTGGCGATCGCCGAGCAGCGCACGCTCGCTTCGATGCTGGTCGCGGCCGGCGTCGACCTGCTCTTGCTCGAGACCCACACGAGCACCGCCGAGGTCGAGATCTCGCTCGAGGCGGTCGCGGGGATCGACCTGCCGATCTGGCTCTCGGTCGTCGCGGGCGCGCCCACGGCCACGCGACCCGATGGCTCGCGCTTGCTCGGCGGCGAGAGCTTCGACGCGCTGCTCGCCTGCGTCGGCCAAGCCAAGCTCGACGCCCTGCTGATCAACTGCACCCAGATCGACGCGGTCCCGGCGGCCCTGCGTGCGCTCGAGTCTGCACGCTCGCGCGTCGGCGCGCCGATCGACGCCATTCCCTTGGGTCTCTATCCGCACCTCGGCCGGCCCAGCTGGGACGGGACCTGGCACGAGCGTTTCTTGGAACCCGACATTTATGCCGGGCAGATCCAGGCATGGATCCTCGCTCACCCTGCCTTCGAGCTCGCGGGAGCGTGCTGCGGGTCGACGCCGGACTACATCGCCGCGCTTCGATGCCTGGTTCAACCCGACGAGGATGCACGCGACCGCGCCTTCGTCCGGCTCGCAACTCTCGTGCCTTGAAACCCCGCCGACGAGGTATCGTCACCCGGATGAAAGCCGATCCGCGCGGGGCGGTGGAGCTGAGCGAGGCCGTCGGACGCGAGTCCATGGTCGACAAGCTCTGGTCGAACTTGCGCGAGGGCTCGGTCCTGCTGCAAGGCCGCGCGGGGCTCGGCAAGACCACCCTGGTTCGGCTGGCGATCGCCGACGCGCCGACCGGATGGCGAGGCCGCCGAGTCGGCGCCAGCGAGCTGCGCGGCGCGGGAGCGCTGGCCAACGCGATGCTCGAAGCGCTGGTCGCCGAGCACCCCGATCCTGGCCCGCGCCTGCGCGCCGCGATCGAGGCCGCCGACGCGTCCGGCAAGCGGATCAGCGAACCAATCTTCGTGCTGCACGAGGCGATCGCGGCCGAGCTGGCCGACCGCGCCGGCGGGCTCTTGTTCGCGCTCGACGACGTCGATCGCTTCATCGAGGCCAACCTCGATCGCAGCCTCGAGCTGGCCGAGCTGATCGCCACGCTCGACGAGCTGGTCCGCGAGCAGCCGCGGCTGCGCCTCCTCTTCGTCAGCAACACTCGGCTCGGCCGCGCGATCGAGCACATGCGTCCGCGACCGCCTCGCCAGCTGCTCGCCGATCACCGGCTCGTCGCGATGCCCGCGCTGAGCCCCGAGTCGGGCGCTCGCTTGGCCGCGACGCTGCTGCTCGGCGAGAGCATCACCGCCCGCGACCGCGCGGGCCTGGCCCGCAAGATCGCCGACGCGCTCGATCACGTGCCCCTGTGGATCCACGCGCTGGTGGTCGAGTTCGCCAAGAAGCGCGGGGCGATCGGCGATGGGCGGCTCGACGAAGTGCTCGCGCGGATCGTCGGCGACCCTGGCGATCCTTGGGGCCTGCGAGCTGACCTCAGCCCGGTCCTGCATGGCTACGCCGAGCCCTCGCGCCGGATCGCCCTCTCACTCCTCGATCGGATCGCCACCGCCGGCCCCGAGGGTCTGACCTTCACCGATCTGCACCGCGAGCTCGCGATCGAGACCACGCTCGACGCCGACGCCGTGCGTCGAGTGCTCGACGAGCTGCGCGCCGATCAGATCTGCGAGGAGCTGGGCGGCACCCTGCGCTTTTGTGCCACGCTGCTGCGGCGGAGTTGGGTCGCCATGCGCAAGCTCGACCCGCGCTGAGCCGATGGCCGCTCCTCCCCGCCAGATCGTGCTCGGCACTGCCGGCCACATCGACCACGGCAAGACCACCTTGGTCCGCGCGTTGACGGGCATCGACACCGATCGCCTGCCCGAAGAGCAGCGACGCGGGATCACGATCGAGCTCGGCTTCGCGGCCTTCGAACTCTCACCGAGCATCCACGCGGCGGTGGTCGACGTGCCCGGCCACGAGGCCCTGGTCCGCACGATGATCGCCGGCGTCGGCGGGATCGACATGGTCTTGCTCGCGATCTCGGCCGAGGACGGCGTGATGCCGCAGACCCGCGAGCACCTGCACGTGTGCGAGCTGCTCGGCCTGCGCCATGGCGTGGTCGCGCTGACCAAGATCGATCGCCTCGGCGAAGGCGAGCCCGACGAAGAATTGCTCGCGCTCGCGAGCGAGGACGTGCGCCTGGCCCTGGCCGGGACCGCGCTTGCCGACGCGCCGGTGATCCCGGTCAGCGCCCGCACGGGCGCGGGCCTCGATCGCCTCCGCGCCGCCTTGCTGGCGCTCGCTCGCAAGCTGCCCGAGCGAGCCCGTCGCGGCGCGCCGATCCTGCCGATCGATCGCGTGTTCACGCTGCGCGGCCAAGGCACGGTCGTGACCGGCACGCTGGTCGCCGGGACCCTCGACCTCGCCGGCAACGACGAGCTCGAGTGGCGCGCGCAGGGCCAGGGCGCCCACGCTCGAACCTTGCGCGTCCGCGGCATGCACAGCCAAGGCAAGCCGATCACGCGCGCGCAAGCAGGCATGCGGGTCGCGCTGGCCCTGGCCAACGTCGCCGTCGACGAGCTCGCCCGCGGCGACGTGCTGACTCGCGGCCCGCGGGTGATCGAGAGTCGTCGGCTGCTCGCTCGGATCCATCAGCTCGAGTTCGGCACGCAGGCGTGGACCCGCCGCAGCGGCGCGCAGCTGTGCGTGGCCACGGCCCACGCCGCCGCCCGGCTGATCCCGCTCGCGCTCGAGCGTGAAGACGGCAGCCTCGTCCCGGTCCGCGAGCTCGGCCCCGGCGAGACCGGGATCGCCCGGATCTACCTCGACGTCCCGCTGCCGGTCTGGTCGGGTCAACGCATCATCCTGCGCGCGTTCACGGCCGACTTCGCCCAGCGCGAGGGCCTGACGATCGGCGGCGGCACGATCCTCGATCCCCTGCCCGGCCGCGGCCAACCCGAGCGAAGGATCGCGCTCGCCCATGCCCTGCTCGACCCCGACCCGCGCGCGCGCGTGCTCGCGCTGATCCGCGACGCCGGCTCGCTCGGCATCGACGAGACCGAGCTGACCCAGCGGACCGGCGTCGAGTCGCTCACCGAGCTGCTCGGCGCCCTACCCAACCACGCCCGCGTGTTCGCGCTCGGCCACGCCCGCTGGGCCGACGCCCACTTGCTCGACGCGCTGATCGATCGGGCGATCGCCGAGGTCGACCGCTTCCACCTCGCGCAGCCGCTCCAGCCCGGCATGGCCCGAGCCACGCTCGAGCGCTCGCTGGCCGCCGACGCGCTCGCTGGCCACGCGCTGAGCCTGGCGATCGAGCGTCGACTCCTGCGCGTCGCCGATCGCTCGGGCAGCCTCGCCCGCCCGCACCACGCCGTGCTCGACCCCGACGATCTGCCCCCGCCCCTGCCCGCGATGCTCGAGCGCTACGCCGCGGCCGCGCTCACACCCCCGACCTTGCGCGAGCTCGCCGACGCGCTCCGGCTCGAGCTGCGAAGCGTGCTCGAGCTGGCCAGCCTGCTGCATCGCCACGAGCTGCTGATCCGGGTCACCGACGAGCTCTCCTACGCGCCCGCTGCCCACGCCACGATCGTCGCGGCCGTGCGCGAGCACCTGCGCGAGCAGGGCAGCATCGACGTGCAAGCGCTCAAGCTTCGGCTCGGGCTCTCGCGCAAATTCGCCGTCCCGCTGCTCGAGCACCTCGATCGGCTGGGGGTCACGCGGCGCAGCGGCGACCTGCGCCTGCCCGGTCGCGCCGCGACTTGAACCTCACTCGGTCCAGGCCAGCTCGAGCTTGTCGCTGCAGCCAGTCAGCGTGACATGCAGGCCGCCGTCGTGGGTCGCCGCGACGCCGAGGATGCCCGCGCGATGCTCGATCTCCAGGACGATCATGTGGGTCTCGAGATCGACGAAGACGTCGTGGCGCCCCTCGATGGCATAGCAGCCGCCATAGTGCCCGTAGTAGCCGTGGTGCATGTACATGCGCTCCTGCTCGCGGACCTCGGCGACGATTTGGACCAGCGCACCCACGGGCTCCGCGTGAAGCTGGGTCCTGCCCGAGCACTGCGTGGGCCCGACGAAGGGGCTGAGATCGGGGATCGCCAGCAAGCCCTCGTGGCCGTCGGCGATGACCGTGCCGATCGAGAGCTGCCCCGCCTCGTTGAACTCGATCGCTTGGGGAAGCAGCGGCACGCAGGTCGGGCCGCCGCAGATCGCCAGCCGTGCGTCGGGCTCGGTCAGCGGGATCGGGCCCGGCTGCACGCGTCCGCTCGCGAGCCGGATCTCGTTCCAGGCCAGCAAGAAGCTCGAGGTCCGCAGCAAGGGGCGCGGACGCGTGTCGATGATCGCCCCGCACCACTCGCGCGACTCCGGGACCTTCGCCGACGCCTCGACCTTCGCGTTCGGGGATGGGCCCTCTCGACCCGAGGGCTCGTCACCCGGCACGTCACCCGCCGAGTCGCCAGGCTCGGGTGGCGTCACGATCACAGCAGGCGGCGCGCAGCCGAGCGAGCCGAGCGCCGCGAACCAGGCGAGGGGATGAGGCGAGCGTGCGATGGCGCGAGCGTAGCCTCTGAACCTCACCAAGGTCACGCGGGCCAGACCAGGACCGCTCGAATCGCCATGGACGCGTAGCTCGGGCGTGACCCGTGCCGACCATACTCCGGTCGTGGAGAGCTCCCCATCTTCGATGCGTGTCCTTGCAACGCTAACGGTCCACGCGTTCGCATGCGCGCTCGGCTGCACCGTCGGCGGCGACGAGTCACCGAATTACACGACCGCCGAGGCCGCGACGCTCGACGACGAAGCCGACACCAGCGGCGAGCCCGAGTCGAGCAGCAGCGACTCGGACTCGGGCTCGACCAGCAGCAGCACGGATTCGACCAGCAGCGAGACGACCGACACCAGCAGCGAGACCGGCACCACCTGCACGAGCGACGGCGACTGCATCGGCGCGCCCCAGGGCGAGCTCTGCCACGAAGGCGCGTGCGTGCTCTGCATCCCCGGCACGATCGAGCCCTGCTACACCGGCCCGGCCGACACGATCGGGCAGGGCACCTGCGTCGGCGGCACGCAGACCTGCGTGGCCGAGGGCTCGGGCTTCGCCGCGTGCGAGGGCGAGGTCGTGCCCGTCACCGAGCTGTGCGGCAACCAACTCGACGACGACTGCAACGGCACCATCGACGACAATCTGGACCTCGACAACGACGGCTGGGGCGCCTGCGATGGCGACTGTTGCGACATCCTCAGCGGCAACTGCTCGGACCCTGCGCTGGTCAACCCCGGCGCCTACGAGGTCGCCGGCAACCTGGTCGACGACGACTGCGATGGTATCGAGGACGAGCCGACGCCCGCCTGTGACGCCAACCTGATCGAGACCTCGACCGACCCCGACGACTTTGCGATGGCGATGGAGCTGTGCCAGTTCACGACCCTCGCCCCGCCGCTCGCGGACAAGGTCTGGGGGGTCATCGACGCCCAGGTCAAATTGCCCAACGGCCAGCCGCTCGGGCATTGGGAGCAAGTCGGGATCCCAGCCAACTTCGGGCCCAACCAGCCGCCCGCCAACGACGCGATGGTCGTGCTCTCGTCGGGCTGGGCGTCCGACACCGCCGCGAGCGCGGAGTGGGGCAAAGGCTGGGGCGTCGTCCAGCAAGCGCCCGCGCCCTGGCTCGCCTTTCACGGCGGCTACCTGCCCAAGAACCCCGGCTGCGGGCAAAATGGCAGCACGATCCGCGATCCTGCCATGCTCGAATTGAAGATTCGCGCCCCGACCAACGCACAATCGTTCGAGGTCGACCTCGACTTCTTCAACGCCGAATACCCCGAATGGGTATGCGGCCAATATCAAGACATGTTCGTGGCGTTGATCGACAGCCAGAGCCTGCTCAACCCCGCCGACGGCAACGTCGCCATCTACGACGACGGCCAAGCTCAATACCCGATCGGCGTCAACCTGGCCCGCGACAGCGGCCTGTTCCGGCAGTGCGCCCCCAACTCCTCCTTCGGCTGCCAGGGCAGCGGCGGCACGCTGGTGTCCAGCTCGTGCGAGGGCCTCGACCAGCTGATCGGCACCCCCTACGGCGCCAACGATCCCGGCTGCGGTGGCGGCCACACCTACTCGGGCGGCGCGACCGACTGGCTGACCATGACCGGCAACGTCGTGCCCGGCGAAGTGTTCACGATCAAGCTCTTCGTGTTCGACGCCGGCGAGAACGGCTCGGGCCTCGCCGACGCGCTGGTCTTGCTCGACAATTGGCGCTGGAACCTCGAGGCGTCCGCGCC
>JAMHUH010000147.1:0-1924 GCA_035904925.1 Nannocystaceae bacterium | reverse complement strand
TGGATGCGCTTGACCGCGACCTTGCGATCGAGGCGAGGATCATAGGCCGCCAGGACCTCGCCCATCGCCCCCGCGCCGAGTCGACCGAGCACGATGTAGCGACCGATCGTCGTCGGCGTCTCGTGGTCCGGATCTGGCTTGGGATCGCGCGTGCGCCTTGCAGGCCGCGCGAAGCTGCCCGACGCCATCGTGTCGTCGACGACCGAGACCGCGCGTTCGTCGATGCTCGGGCTCGCATCGGCCGAGGTCGCGCTCATCGTCTCGTCGATCGAGGGCGCCCGGCGCAGGGTCGAGGCTGGCGACACGGGCCCAGCGATCGTCGCATCGACGCTCGGCGGGCCTGCGTTGCTCGGTACCACCTCGGCGATTCTCGCCGAACTTGGAAGGGCGAGCAACGAAGGGGGTGGGCGGAGTCAGGAGGGCCACAGGGCCACGAGTTGCTCGCGCAATTGCGGCCATTCGAGGCGAAGGTCGAGGGTCCGGATGCGGACTGGAAATTGCCGGAGGTCGACCTCGGTGTTGATGGGCTGATCGATCTGGGCGTAAATCAGCAGCCCCTCGATTGCCTTGCCGGACCAAGCGGCCTGTGCGGCTGCGAGGTATGCGAAGAGCTGGTTGAGGTGGGCGGGGCGAAGCCGCAAGCTGCCAGAACGGTGCGAGACGACCAAGGGCGCCTTGTAGAGCTTGCACTCGCCCACCGTCATGGGGAGGTCGCCAGGGCGCTCGATGACCAGATCGGTCCGTAGCTGCGGCAGCAAGTCGTGCATGTCCGCGCCCCAGTGAAGATTACGCCGACTCACGGTCCCATGCCCGGCGAACTCGATGGAGAGGAAGCCCCGAATGAAGCGCTCGAAGAGCTCGCCCATGCCCGTGTGGTCGTCGAGCAGCTTGCGCCAATGTTGGTCGTGCGCGCCCTCGTCAGGCAGCGCGGCCAACACGGCCAAGCGGGCCAATCCCAGGGCCTCACGGTAGCTTGGATAGGCCCCCGTGGTGGTCGTCCACGCCACCTGCAGGGCGTCTTGGTTGGACAGGTACGAGACGCCGGAGAAGGCCGAGATCTGTCGGCGAAGTTCGTCGCGCAGATCTGGCCTGACCCGTGTCGAACGCAGCAGCGCGCGCATGCCTGCACAGAGCAGCTGGTTCTGCGGCGTGTCCATCTGCAGCTCGTCGACCGAGAAGGCGAGCCGGTTGTGCAGCAAGTGCATGCCGCGGAGCGTCGCGGGCAGGTCGATGCTGCCGTAGGGCGCTGCGCCATGGTCGTCGCGGACTCGATAGCGCTGGGGCGCGCCGCGACGACGGATCCATGCGATCTTGTTGGCGAGCAAGCGGGCGAGGATGTCGAGCCACAGTTCGTCGGTCTCGAGCGCACCGCAGGTCGCTGGGCTGAGCTCCTTGTCGAGCGCCGATGCGAACGCGAGCATCACGTAGAGGTTGCGAATCGGAACGCCGCCAATCCGCCTCGGTTCTGCGCTCATGCGCGCCCGCGACCCTGCCAGAGCTGGTTCCTGGCTTCGTTGAATTGGCCGAGGTCTTCCGCCCAATATTCACGCAGCAGCGGCTCGATCTCGTACTCGAATACGTCGTCGAGCCAAGTGTTGGCGAAGGCGAGTGCGTCGCCGCTCTCGCCCTCTGGCAGCAACCAGGGGATCTTGTCGGTGCCAGCGCTGAAGAAGCTGTGGCCAATGGCGAAGCCGTGGCCGAGCGCCCGGTCCTTCTCGATTCGTTCGTTGAGCTCGCGGATTCGAGCGCGCAGCCGCTCGAGCACCGACTCAGGCAGGCCCCGCTCGCGCACATGCTGGCCGAACGCGTCCGACTCGAGTTGGGGAGCCACGTCGACGAAAGCGAAGCGCCGGCGTAGCGCGTAGTCGACGACCGCGAGCGAGCGGTCGGCGGTGTTCATGGTCCCGATCACGTAGAGGTTGGA
>JAMHUH010000146.1:0-10356 GCA_035904925.1 Nannocystaceae bacterium | reverse complement strand
GCTCGAGGGCCTTGGTGTCATCCGTCAACCACAGGATCCGTCCGGTGAGCTTCATGAGCCCGTGAAGTATAGCCGTGGGGGCTGCGCGGCTGACTCTAGCGGCGGTCAGTCGACTCACGCCCGGGCCCGAACGCGAAAGGCCCGCGTCATCCGACGCGAGCCTTTCAGGCGAGGGCGGCAGAGCGCCTGTCGCAGGCCTAGTTCCGGTTGCCGAAGAGCCGGAGCAGGAAGAGGAAGAGGTTGATGAAGTCGAGGTAGAGCGTCAGCGCGCCGCTGATCGCCAGGTTCCCGGCGCCACCGTTCATCAGGTAGATCTGCTTGATCTTCTGGGTGTCGTAGGCGGTCAGGCCGGCGAACAAGAGCACGCCGATGCCCGCCCGGACCATGAACACGACCGGGTTGAAGGTCATGCCGAAGCCGAGCTGCATGACCACCATGACCACGCCCGACACGACCATGCCGATCAAGAGCATGAACAAGAACTTGCCCATCGGCGCGAGGTCGCGCTTGGTCGTGAAGCCCCAGAAGGCCAGCGCGCCGTAGGTGATCGAGGTGATCGCGAAGACCGAGGCGATCGACTCGCCGGTGTAGATCAGCGCGACCGGGGCCAGCGACACGCCCATGATGACCGAGAAGGCCAGGAACACCACCGTCGCGGTCGTCGAGCTCATCTTGTGCAGACGGCTGGCGAAGATCATCACGAAGATGAAGGGGGCGAAGAGGGTGACCCAGACCATGCCGCCCGTGAAGAGCGTCTGAAGGAGCGAGGTCGACTGCGCGACGGCGAAGGCGGCGACGCCGGTCAGTCCGACGCCCGCGGCCATCCACGCGTTGACGCGGATCATGAACTGCTCGACGCCCGAGGCGAGCTGGGCCCGGGGATCGGCGCCCACCCCAGCGGCGTACTGAGGGCCTTGACCGTAGGGGTTTTGTTGCTGCGGCTGCATGCGAGCAGTCTGACGATTGCGCGCGAGGCGGTCAACTGGGTCGCAGCGGCGGTCGAGGCGGCCGGGCCAGAGCGGCCTGCATTGTCGCCCGAGGGGCGATCGTGGACCATGGCGCCGACGTGCGAGCTGGCGAGCGAACCCGGATCCCGACGCGGGCTGCGTGGCGAGCGTTGCCGATCGGGCTGGTGATCTCGCTATGCGGATGCCCATCGCACGATCGGGACTACGACCTGCTCAGCCCCAGCGACGTCCCCAAGGGCCGCCCGAGCGGCTGCGTCGACACGCCCTTCTTGGGCCCCGATCAACAGAACGCCTCGCGCGGGATCGACTGCACGCCTCGGACCTCGCGGACCCACGTCACCATGCTGCGCGGCAAGGTCGTCGCCGAGGCGCTCGCCGGCCTGCCGGGCGCGGGGCTCGAGGCGATGCTGGTCTCGGTGCATCGGATCGATGGCGCGCCCGCGCTCGACCACTTGCCCAAGCCGCTGGCCGAGGTCACGACCGACGCGCAGGGCAGCTTCGTGATCTCGGTGGTGCTCGGCGCGGGCAGCTACTACGTCGCCGTCCGAGCCTCCGCCGATCAGGCGGCGGTCGCGATCCAGCAGATCACCGTCGCCGAGCGCGATTCGAACACCGCGCTCTTGCTGCGCGTGCCGATCGATCCCGAGCTGCGCGAGCAAGCCGAAGCCGAGGCCCACACCGAGGCCCACGGCGACTCCACGCCCGAGCCCGCCGCGAAGGTCGAGCCGCAGCCGAGGCCCGAGGGACCCGCGCCTCCGCCTCCAGTGCTGCCGCGACCGACTCCGCGCTGACTTGCCAGGGCGCCCCTTCGCCGCGCATGATCCACGCCCGCATGTCGCCCACCTTGCAGGTCATCCATACCCTCGCCGCGCTCGCTTGGGCCGACGGTGAGATCGGCGAAGAAGAAGCCGCCACCTTGCGCCGCTTCATCGCCTCGTTCTCGCTCTCCGACGAGGATCGGGCCAAGGCCGCGAGCTGGCTCGACACCTCGGTCGAGCTCGACACCTCGGGCATCGCCGAGCTGCCCGAGGGCCGCAAGCTGGCCATGTACCAGGTCGCCGCGCGCATGGCCGTGGCCGACGAAGACATCGGCGAGTCCGAGCGCGCGACGCTCGAGCGCCTGCGCGAGGCCTTGGGGCTGAGCGAGGACACGGCCGCCGAGATCGAGGCCGAGCTGCCGCGCCACGACTGAGCGCGGTTTTTGCCGCGCCGCGTCCCGCTGCGTCAGCCCGCAGCGTGGCTAGAGATGAAGGATGACCTTCGACTCGTACCACCTGCTCGTCATCGCTTCGTCCGCTCTGCTCTTCGCCTGTCCCGCCGCCGATGATTCGGGGGCCGACGAGGTCGGGAGCGAGACGGGCACGACGAGCAGCGACACGACGGGCAGCGACACGACGGGCGGCGACACGACGGGCGGCGACACGACGGGCAGCGACACGACGGGCGGCGACACGACGGGCGGCGACACGACGGGCGGCGACACGACGGGCGGCGACACGACGGGCAGCGACACCGGCGATCCCGATCCCGTGGTCTCGACCTTCACTTGTGTGAACCTGGGCGCAGTCGAGCCCTTCTTGCAGCTCCACATCACCGGTGGCTTCACGGCGGCCAGCGAGCCGCGCAACCTCGACGCGACGCACGTGCTCGGCGGCGCGACCGAGTTCTCCGTCGCGCTTCCGCTGCTCGTCGACCCCAACGATCCCAACTACGCCGACGTGGTCGCTTGGGAGTCGACGCTCTCGATGGTCGGCTGGGACGTCAACTATCCCGACGACGGCAGCGAGGATCGCCGCTACTTCTTCATCCCCAGCGGCGCCGAGGGGATCTCGACCTTCGACGCCTTCTACTATCGAGTCTACGGCGCGGGCGGGTCTGGTCAGTTCGACTTCGAGTGCACCCGCGATTGATCGCCCGCGGCCGCTCTCGCGGGCCCGTCGAATTCGACGGGCCGCGCGAAGCGAGGCCGCCGCTCGGGCCGGCCTACTCGGGCTTGCGGAACTTGAGCGTCATCCGATCGCTCTCGCCCATCGCCTCGAACTTGGCCTTCTCCTCGGCGCTCTGTTCCTTGCCTTCCTCGGCGCCCGAGAAGTTGGGCGCGAGCATCCAGACGCCGCCGGGATGATCCTTGGTGTCCTTGGGGTTGGCGTTGATCTCGGACTTCTCGACCAGCTCGAAGCCGGCCTTCTGCGCGGCCTCGATCACGACCGACTCGGGCAGGTAGCCCTGCTTGGCGGTCTCTTCCGGGTTGGCGCCCTCGTTGGCCCGGTGCTGGACGATCCCGAAGATGCCGCCCGGCTTGAGCGCCTTGAAGGCCGCGCCGTAGATCAGGTCGGTCAGGCCGTTGTTGTACCAGCCGTGGCTGTTGCGGAAGGTGACGACGACGTCGACGCTGCCCTCGGGCGCGAGCACGAAGGCGTCGGTCGCCGCGCTCGGAGCCAGCGCGAAGGTGACGTCGCCGTAGAACTCGGGCGCGCCTTTGATCTTGTCCTCGAAGGCCTTGGCCCGGGCGCCGTAGCGCTCGTGGTCGGGCGACATGTTGGTCACGATCAGCTTGCCCTCGTCGCGCAGGTAGGGCCCGAGGATCTCGGTGTACCAACCACCGCCGGGCCACAGCTCGGCGACCGTCATGTTGCGCTCGACGCCGAAGAACTCGAGCGTCTCCTTGGGGTGCCGCGCGACGTCGCGGGCCTTGTTCTCGGCGCTGCGCTGGGGCCCGGCCAAGGCCGAGGCGAGGTCGGGGAAGGCGGGCTTTTCGGCCGTGGTCTTGCCGCTCGCGTCGTCGGCGTTGACGGTCTCGGTCTTTTTACAGGCAACCAGACCGAGGCCGAGCGCGAGGCTCAGCGAGGTCGAGATCAGGCGGGAGTGCGACATGGCCGGCATGCTATCGGCCGGACGCGGGCCGTCCAGCCGCGCGGGCGGGTTGTAACGTCTCGGGCCCGGGCGGGCCGCGGCGCTCGCCGACGAAGTGGCTTCGCGTGCGCGCGTGAGCTGGCGCAATGCTCGACCTGCGTCTACCTTCGCGCGCATGAGCGACGACCCCTTGGCCCTCGACCGCAAGGCGCTCTTCGCGATCGTGCTGGTCGGGCTCGTGCTCGGGCCTGCGGCGATCCTGGCGACGATCTGGCGGCTGACCGACGCGCCGGACTTCACCGACGTCACGACCTTCGGCTGGGTCGCCAGCGGCCTGAGCTCGCTCTTGGTGGTGGTGATCTTGCGCAGCGTCGGGCGCGAGCTCGCGGGCGCGATCGGGGTCCGCTTCGACGACACGGGCGTGCAGCGAGGCCGGATCCGGCTGGCCTGGACCGCCATCACCGAGGTCGGCTCGCCCAGCTACGGCTACCTCGACCTGCGCGACGCCAGCGGGACGACCCTGCGGATCACCACCTACCTGTTTCGTGATCGCGCCGGCTTGCTCGCCCACGTCGGCCGGAAGGTCGGCGTGGTCCTGCGCGAGCGCACGCTCTCGCTCTGACCAGCGTCCGAGGTTGGGCCGGCGCGAGGCTAGCCTCGTGACTGGAAAGGCCGTAGCGTTCGCGGCCCATGTCGTACGACCACGCCGCCATCGAGGCCCGCTGGCAGAAGTTCTGGAAGGATCACGCGACCTTCGAGGCCCACGTCGATCGCAGCAAGCCCAAGTACTACGTGCTCGACATGTTCCCCTATCCGAGCGGGAGCGGTCTGCACGTCGGCCACCCCGAGGGCTACACGGCGACCGACATCGTCGCTCGCTACAAGCGGATGCGTGGGTTCAACGTGCTCCACCCGATGGGCTGGGACTCGTTCGGGCTGCCGGCCGAGCGCTACGCGATGAAGACGGGCACCCACCCGGCGACCCGCACCTACGAGTGCATCGACAACTTCAAGCGCCAGCTCGAGCGGCTCGGCTTTTCGTACGACTGGTCGCGCGAGCTCGCGACCACCGACCCCGAGTACTACAAGTGGACGCAGTGGATCTTCTTGCAGGTCTGGGGCTCCTGGTACGATCGTGAGACCCACAAAGCCCGGCCGATCGCCGAGCTGCCGATCCCCGCGGCGATCGAGGCCCAGGGCCCCACTGCGGTCCGCAAGTACGTCGACAGCAAGCGGCTGAGCTACCTGCACGAGGCCCCGGTCAACTGGTGCCCGGCCCTGCGGATCGTGCTGGCCAACGAAGAGGTCGCCGAGCAGGTCGAGGCCGGCCACGAGGTCATCCGCGTGCCGATGAAGCAGTGGATGATGCGGATCACCGAGTACTCCGAGCGGCTGATCGCCGACCTCGAGGAGCTCGACTGGCCGGCCAGCGTGATCAAGATGCAGCGCGACTGGGTCGGTCGCAGCGAGGGCGCCGAGGTCGACTTCCAGGTCGACGGAGTTGCGGGCGAGCCCGGCAAGCTGCGGGTGTTCACGACTCGACCGGACACGCTCTTTGGCGCGACCTACATGGTCCTGGCGCCCGAGCACCCGCTGGTCTCGACCATCACCACGCCGGCCCAGCGCGAGGCGATCGACGCCTACGTGCAGCAGACCGCCCGTCGAACCGAGCGCGATCGCCAGGCCGCCGCGGCCGAGGGCAAGAAGACCGGCGTGTTCACGGGCGCCCACGCGATCAACCCGGTCACCAACAAGCCGATCCCGATCTGGATCGCCGACTACGTGCTGATGAACTACGGCACCGGGGCGATCATGGCGGTCCCCGGCCACGACGTGCGCGACCACGCCTTCGCCTCGACCATGGGCCTGCCGATCGTCCAGGTCGTCGCACCCCGCGATGGCGCGAAGCTCGACGTCCAGCGCGAAGCCTTCCCCGACGAAGGCGTGGCGGTCGACTCGGGCCTGATCACCGGCATGCCGACCGACGAGGCCAAGCGGGTCATCACCGCGTGGCTGGTCGAGCAGGGGCTCGGCAAGGCCCGGGTCAACTACAAGCTGCGCGACTGGTTGTTCTCGCGTCAGCGCTACTGGGGCGAGCCCTTCCCGCTGGTCTACACGGCCGGCGGCGAGGTCGAGCGGGTGTCCGACGAGGACCTGCCGGTCACGCTGCCCGAGGTCGACGACTTCAACCCCTCGGACACCGGCGAGCCGCCGCTGGCCAAGGCGCTCAGCTGGGTCGAGCTGCCCGACGGCTCGCGGCGCGAGACCAACACCATGCCGCAGTGGGCGGGCTCGTGCTGGTACTACCTGCGCTTTTGCGATCCTCGCAACGCGTCCGCGCCTTGGTCGAAGGAGGCCGAGGACTACTGGATGCCCGTCGATCTCTATATCGGCGGCGCCGAGCATGCGGTGCTCCACCTGCTCTACGCTCGCTTTTGGCACAAGGTCCTCTTCGATCTCGGCCACGTCCACACCAAGGAGCCCTTCGCCCGCTTGATCAACCAAGGCATGGTGCTCGGGGCGACCTACGTGCCGCCCAAGCAGGCCGAGGGCGAGGCCAAGCGCCGCTACATCGCCGACGAGATCGAGGAGCTCGGCGAGGGCCAGTTCGTCCACAAGCAGACCCGCGAGCCGCTGGTCATCCAGTGGGACAAGATGTCGAAGTCGATGGGCAACGTCGTCAACCCCGACGAGGTCATCGACCAGTACGGGGCCGACACCATGCGGCTCTACGAGATGTTCATGGGCCCGCTCGAGGCCAGCGCGCCCTGGCAGCCCGAGGGCGTCAATGGCTGCTTCCGCTTCCTCGCGCGCGCGCATCGGCTCTTCTTCAGCGCTGGCGCGAACGAGGCTGATCCCGATGTTGCCCGAAGCTTCGCGCCGGGCGAGGGCAGCGAGCGGCAGCGTCGACTCTTGCACCGCACGATCCACGAGGTCAGCGAGCGGATCGATCGGATCAGCTTCAACACCGCGATCTCGTCCTTGATGGTGTTCGTGCGCGACATCGAGAAGGAGGGCGAGGCGATCCATCAGGACGCGGCCGAGACCTTCTGCCTGCTGCTCGCGCCTTTTGCGCCGCATCTCGCAGAGGAGCTGTGGCGCGCCTGTGGCAAGTCCGACACGCTCGGCTACGAGCCCTGGCCGGCCGCCGATCCGGCGCTCCTGGTCGAGGACTCGTGGACCTTGGTCGTGCAGGTCAACGGCAAGAAGCGAGACGAGATCGCCATTCCTGCCACGCTCGATCCGAAGACTGGCAAAGCCGAGATCGAGGCGTTGGCGCTCGGCTCCGAGGCCGTGATCAAGCAGCTCGCTGGCGCCAAGCCCAAGCGCGTGGTCTACGTGCCGGGCAAGCTCGTCAACGTCGTGGTCTGAGGGCGCCCCCAGAGCGAGGGCGAATCGAGCGCTGGCGCGGGCTGCCCAGCGCTCGATCCGTCGACTTCGCTTGCCCGCAGGGTCGCGCGCCCTGATAGAGTCGTCCGGCCTTCTCGGACTCGATCTCATGCAGCGCTCCGTACTCGTCGTCTTGGCTTCGACTTCGACCTTGCTGGCCCTCTATGGCTGCCAGTCCTACCGCAACGACGGCGACGCGGAGGGCGTGGTCACGGTCAACGACGACGTCGGCGACAGCGGTCCGGGCGACACGGTCTCGACCGCCACCGATGGGGAGAGCAGCGGCACCACCGATGGTTGTCCCGAGATCACCGGCTGCCTCGATCAGCCCAAAGAAGAAGACCCGGTCGGCTGCGACTCCGAGGGCAACTGCAACCTCATCGATCTGCTGTTCGTGATCGACAACTCGGGCACGATGGGCGAGGAGCAGCTCAACCTGGCCAAGAACTTCCCGCTGCTGATCCAGAAGCTCGAGGGCCTGACCGACGAGATGGGCATGCCGATCGGCGCCGACGTGAACATCATGGTCACGACCTCGGACTTCGGGAACCCGCTGTGCAAGCCCTTCGCCAACCATGATCCCGAGCAGGGCGCCCCGGTCTCGAGCGCCTGCGTCAAGCGCCTCGATCGCTTCACCGGCCTCGCCCAGATCAACCCGCCCGAGTACGAAGAGGCCTGCACCGACGTCTGCGCGCTGCCGGGGCTCGAGCCGATCAACGACGAGCAGATCATCCACTTCGACGCCGAGGGCGACAACGTCCCGCCCGTCCCGCCCAAGGACATCAACGGCGACGGCGTCGAAGACAGCGCGGTCGCCCAGACCTTGGCCTGCATCGGCCCGCAGGGGATCGACGGCTGCGGCTACGAGTCGCAGCTCGAGTCGATGATGCAAGCGCTCGATCCGCTGGCGCCCTGGAACTGTGGCAAGCCCGATGATCCGGTCGCGTGCCCCAACGGCGGCGTCGATCGGCCCTTCATGCGTCAAGGCGCAGTGCTGGCGATCGCGATGGTCACCGACGAAGCCGACTGCTCGGTCAGCGACTACAGCGTGATGACCGACTCCGACTACTTCGCCAAGCTCGACGGTCAGCCCTTGCCGAGCAGCGCGCTGTGCTGGAAGGCTGGCGTGACCTGCAACGGGCCCGACGCCGACGGCGTCTACGTGACCTGCTCGCCCGACGACAGCGACGAGAAGCTGCATCCCGTCAGCCGCTACACCAACTTCCTGACTGGCTACGTGCGCGAGGGCCTGGGCAAAGAGGTCATCATGCTCGGGATCCTGGGTGTGCCCCCGGTCACCAAGCACGCCGACGACCCGCCGCACGAGCCGATCGAGGGCGGCGTCGAGGCGCTGGTCTATCGCAAGTGGAAGGACGGCATCTTCCCGAACGGCGACATCTTGCCCGAGGACGCCGCCAAGGGGATCGACGCCGACTACCAACAGTGGAATTTCGGCATCGGCCCGGGCTGCATCGGCGAGGACGCGATGGGCGAGGTGACGGGGCAGGCGATCCCGCCGGTCCGGATCAAGCACGTGTGCGAGTCGCTCAACTACGACAACCGGATCCGCTGTTGCATCGAGTCGGTCTGCGACGACGACTTCAGCGCGGCCATCGGCTGCTTGACCGACGTCCTCCAGGAAGTCTTCGTACCCGTCGGCTGAGCGCGAGCCACTTCGCGCGCGAGCGTCGTTCTGCCGGGGGCCCGCGGACCCGCGCTCGCGCGGGCTCCGCGATGTTCGGCCCTCGACAAATTCACGTTCCCAGACGCGTCGGCTTGCGTGTAGGCTGGCGTCGTCTCGGAGGACCGATGCGTAGGACGACTTTCAATTTACTTTTCGGAACTGGCCTGCTCGGCGGCCTTGGACTCGTCATCGCCTGCAACACGGGCGGAGGGAACGGGGACGAGGCGGCGGACACCAGCGTGACGCTGACGCTCGGAACCGACAGCGGAGACGGGGACGGCGACACCAACACCACCGCCGACACCAGCGACTCGAGCACGACCGACAACTGCCCGCCCGGCGGCTGCCTCGACATGGAAGCCGACACCGGCACCACGCCGGGTTGTGCCTCGGGTGACAGCACCTGCAACCAGGTCGACATGCTCTTCGTGATCGACAACTCGGGCACGATGGGCGAGGAGCAGAAGAACCTCGCGGCCAACTTCCCCTTGCTGATCCAGAAGCTGCAAGCGCTGACCGACTCCGAGGACATGCCGCTCAACCCGGACGTCAACCTGATGGTGACGACGACCGACGTCGGCCATCCCCAGTGCACGCCCTTCCAGCCCGAGGGCTACGTGCCGGCGCAAGGCAAGCCGAACGACGTGCCCTGCATCAACCGGCTCGACGACTTCACCGGCTTGGGCAACAACGCGCCCTCGATCCCCGAGGCCTGCACCGACTACTGCCCGGTCCCGGTCAAGCCGGCCGATCCCTTCATCCACTTCGCGGGCAACACCACCAACATCCCCGGCAACAACGTCGAGGGCGCGCTGAGCTGCATCGGTCCGCAGGGCATCAACGGCTGCGGCTACGAGGCCCCGCTCGAGGGCATGCTGCAGGCGCTCAACCCCGGCTCGGCCTGGAACACCGGCGCGAAGCCCTTCTTGCGGCCCGGCGCGACGCTGGCCGTGGTCTTGGTGACCGACGAGACCGACTGCTCGGTCCGTGCGCCCGAGGGCTACGCCTACTTCACCAACGAGGCCAACAACACCTACTGGGAGATCAACCCGGACACGGGGACCAAGACCCAGGCGACCTCGGCGGTGTGCTGGAACGCGGGCGTCAACTGTGGCGCGCCCGACATGAACGGCGTCTACGCCAACTGCACCTCGATCGACACCGGCGTGCTCCACCCCTTGTCGCGCTACGTCGGCTATCTCAAGGACGAGCTGGTCGGCAAGCAGAACAAGGAAGTCATCATGCTGGCGATCATCGGCGTTCCCGAGGTCACGGCCCACAACCCCAATCCGCCCTTCCAGCCGACCGCGGGTGGCTATGACGACCTCGTCTACCGGCAGTGGAAGGACGGCGCCTACCCGGCTGGCGACATCCTCCCGGGTGACGACGGCACCGCGGCGTCCAAGGAGTTCGAGTTCGGCATCGGGCCGGGCTGCACCGGCGAAGACGGCATGGGTGGCT
>JAMHUH010000145.1:0-2803 GCA_035904925.1 Nannocystaceae bacterium | reverse complement strand
ACGACGAGCGGAGGCCCCCTCGGCATTCCCACGTGGGCTTGGGGTACCATCGGGCGTGGCTGTTCGTGCGCGTACCCTCCCGATCGTGTTCTCTCTGGCCTTGCTGGCCGCCTGTGCCGACGAGGGCAGCTCGGACACGCTCGCGGACGAGATCGGCGACTCGATCGGCGACTCGAGCAGCGAGTCGAGCAGCAGCGAGTCGGGCAGCGAGACCCAGGACACGAGCAGCGGCGACACGACGGACACGAGCACCGGCGACACGACGGACACGAGCAGCAGCGACACGACGGACACGAGCAGCGGCGACACGACGGACACGAGCAGCAGCGACACGACCAGCGAGTCGACGACGACGACCGACACCGGCGGTGACTGCCTGATGTGCAACGTCACCCTCGACTCGACCCAGTCGTCGAGCTTCGACGCGCTGCCCGGGACCGTGTTTCTCGGCTCCGCGACCTTGCAGGGCAACGAGATCATCTACGCGCTCGACGAGGTCGGGACCGGTCGGGTGATCTACACCGCCGACACCAACATCCTCTACAAGGAGATCACCGACTGCCCGCTCTGGGAGTGGTTGGGCCAGACCGGCCAGAGCTTGCCCAAGGTGCTCAGCTTCGGCCGCTACCTGTGCAACGGGCTCGGCAACAACCTCGGCGCGTACCCAGACCTGACCTACGCCGGCAACAACCTGCCCGCGCAGTACATCGGCAACCCGGCCTTGCTCGCCCAGGACTATGACGCGGTCATCTACTGCACCTTGGCCGGAACCAGCGCGGCCGAGGCCCAGACCATCGTCGACTACGTGACCGTGCAGGGCGGCGGCCTCTATCTGGCCAGCGAGTATTGGGGCTTCATCAACCAGGCCGACTTGAACACGATCAACTCGATCGGCAACCCGCTCGGGGTCGACTTCAAGCCGACCAACCTCGACTGGGGGCAGGCCAACGGCGACATCGACTTCGCCTGCTTCCCCGATCCGCAGTAGTCGTGCAACCCGATCGTGTCGCTATGGCTCGACATAGGCCAAGCACGACAAGGCCAAGCAGGCGATGTTGCGTCAGTAGGTCGGGCAGGTCTCGGTCGGGCACTCGGGCCCGCCGATGCCACCGCAGCCGTCGAAGAGCGTCGGTCCGGTCTGGCCGACCAGGTCGACGACCTGTTGCCACTCGAGCATCGGGTTGTTGCGGATCTCGAGCTTGGTCACGTCGACCATGCTGTCGAGCCCGGCCAAGCTCGTGAGCGCGCTGCCCCACTCGATCAGCATCACGTCGACGCTGAGCAGCTGCTCGAGCCCGACGAAGTCGCCCAGCAGCGGCGCGGCCTCGCTGCTGCAATGGTTGAAGGAGACCTCGAAGGTGCCGATCTCGGTCGCGTCGATACCGGCGACATCGCTCAGCACGCGGTTGTCGACCAAGCGCAGGGTGTCGAAGCGCTCGAAGGGCTCGAGCCCGTCGAGGTCGACCAGCGCGCTGTTGCGGGCCAGCTCGACCACCACCGGCTGGTTCGAGCAGCAGTGGGCGAGGCCGGCGACGCTGACCAGGGCCTCGTGATCCTCGATCTCGATGTCGAGCGGGTTGCCGCTCGCGGGCGCGGTCAGGACCGGCAGACCGTCGAGGTCTTCGAGCAGGTCGTTGGCGGCGATGTCGAGCTCGTCGGGGCCGAGGCCCTCGGGCAGACCGGCGAGGCTGATCAGCGCGTCGTTGTTGATCACGCTGACGCGGCCGACCGAGGCGAGGCTGTCGAGCCCGTGCAGATCGACCAAGGCGCCGTTGCGACGGACGTGCAGCCAGCCGATCGACTGGACCTGCTCGAGGCCCTCGAGGCTGGTCAGGCCGAGGTTGCCGACGATGGACAAGGTCCCGCCGACTTCGCGCAGCTCGGCGAGCATGCCGAGGTCGCTGAGCTCGATCGTCGGGCCGATGACCAAGTCGCCGTGGACCTTGGTCACACACTCGACGCTCGCGGGATCGGTGGTGTCGTCGATGGTCAGCTCGAGCACGCTGGCGGTGCAGTTGATCGAGCCGCCGGTCTCGGTCTCGCTGGTGTCGGCGTCGCCGAGGCTGGTGTCGGAGCTCTCGCCCTCGCCGACTTCGTCGTCGGTGATGCCATCGTCGTCGAGCTGGAACACCCGCCGGTCACAGCCCGCCACGACGACGACCCACGCCAAGGTTGCCAGCAAGCAACGACTGGGCAGAGGCCGACGACGCGCCGAACCAAACACGGTGTCGGACGATAGCACGGAGGCAATGGAGGATCGCTGCGAGAGCGTGGGGTGGCTCAACCCTCGCCCGAGGGCCTGTTGGGAGCCCACCTGAAGGCTTTTCACCTAGTCCCGCGTAGGTCCGAGCCCCACACTGCTCAGAGCCTGTCGCGGGCCTCGTCGAGGATGATGAACCAAATCAGTCGTGTTTGAGCGACCATGATCGCAATGTCGCGCCGCCGCGCGGCCGGAGTTTCCATGCCCAAGCTGCGCCTCATCCCCCTCGTGTTCGCCTTCGCGTTTGCCAGCCTCGCCGGTGCGTGTGCCGGTGAAGACCAAGTCTCGTGCGAGGTCATCTGGACCATGGCCGACAGCGAGGTCGGGCGCGCCGAGATCGTTTACGACACCGACAACATCGATCAGGCGCTCGACGACTGCTTCGTCGATCAGGCCGATCACCCCGATCGCCCGATGAACGCGGCCGCCTACGAGTGCTCGTGCAAGACGCTCTGACTCGACTCAGCGCGGCTTGATCTGGTCGAAGCCGCACCAGGGGCGCAGGACCGCGGGGATCGACACGCTGCCGTCGGCTTGCTGGTA
>JAMHUH010000144.1:0-1884 GCA_035904925.1 Nannocystaceae bacterium | reverse complement strand
GGTGCGCGTGCTCGTCGAGGGACGCGAGCGCGCGAGGCTCGAGGAACTCGAGACGGGCGGCGACCATCTCGTCGGCAAGGTCGCGGACGTCGCCGACCTTCCGGTGGAGGCGGCCGAGGCGACCGCGCTGATGCGTTCGGTGATCGACCAGTTCGAAAACTATGCGCGCCTCAACAAGAAGATGGCGTCCGAGACCGCGGTCCAGATCGCACAGATCGAGGAGCCCTCGCGGCTGGCCGATGCGGTGGCCTCGAACCTCAACATCAAGGTTTCCGACAAGCAGACGCTGCTCGTCGAGCTCGATCCGTCGAAGCGTCTCGAGATGACCTTCGCGTTCATGGAAGGCGAGCTTGGCGTCCTCCAGGTCGAAAAGAAGATCCGCTCGCGCGTGAAGCGCCAGATGGAGAAGACCCAGCGCGAATATTACCTCAACGAGCAGTTGAAGGCGATCCAGCGCGAGCTGGGCAACAGCGATACCGAAGAGGGCGGCGACGAGGTTGCCGAGCTGGCCGCCAAGATCGCCAAGCTCAAGCTCTCGAAGGAAGCGCGCACCAAGGCCAATGCCGAGCTCAAGAAGCTCAAGACGATGGCGCCGATGTCCGCCGAGGCGACGGTCGTGCGCAATTATCTCGACGTGCTGCTGGGCCTGCCCTGGGGCAAGAAGTCCAAGCTCAAGCGCGACATCGCGGTCGCCGAGCACGTTCTCGACGAGGATCATTACGGGCTCGAGAAGGTCAAGGAACGGATCATCGAGTATCTCGCGGTCCAGGCGCGCACCAACAAGCTCAAGGGGCCGATCCTGTGCCTCGTGGGCCCGCCGGGCGTCGGCAAGACCTCGCTCGGCCGCTCGATTGCGCGTGCGACCGGCCGCGAGTTCGTGCGCCAGTCGCTTGGCGGCGTGCGCGACGAGGCCGAGATTCGCGGCCATCTGCGCACCTATATCGGCTCGCTGCCGGGCAAGGTGATCACCAACCTCAAGAAGGCAGGGACGAGCAACCCGCTCTTCCTGCTCGACGAGATCGACAAGCTCGGCCAGGATTTCCGCGGCGATCCGGCGTCGGCGCTGCTCGAGGTGCTTGATCCGGAGCAGAACAGCAAGTTCCAGGACCATTATCTGGAGCTGGACTACGACCTGTCGGACGTAATGTTCGTGACCACCGCGAACTCGCTCAACCTGCCGCAGCCGCTGCTCGACCGCATGGAGATCATCCGGCTCGAAGGCTATACCGAGCATGAAAAGCTCGAGATCGCCAAGCGCCACCTGATCGCCAAGCAGATCGAGACGCACGGCCTGAAGCCGGGCGAATTCGAGCTGACCGACGGCGGGCTTCGCGACCTCATCCGCTATTACACGCGGGAAGCCGGCGTCCGCACGCTGGAGCGCGAGATCGCGCGGCTGGCCCGCAAGAGCCTGCGTCGGATTCTGGAAAAGAAGACCGACAAGGTCGTCATCACGCCCGAAAACCTCCACGAATATGCCGGGGTGCGGAAATATCGCTTCGGCGTCGGCGAGGAAGAGGATCAGGTCGGCGCCGTCACCGGCCTTGCCTGGACCGAGGTGGGCGGCGAGCTGCTCACGATCGAGGCGGTCACGGTGCCCGGCAAGGGCGCAATCTCGACGACCGGCAAGCTCGGCGACGTGATGAAGGAATCGGTCCAGACCGCATTCTCTTTCGTCAAGTCGCGGGCGCCTGCCTATGGCGTCAAGCCGAGCCTGTTCGCGCGCAAGGACGTCCATATCCATCTGCCCGAGGGGGCTGTTCCCAAGGACGGGCCATCGGCCGGCGTCGGTATCGTGCTGGCGATCGTCTCGACGCTCACCGGGATCGCGGTCCGCCGCGATGTCGCGATGACGGGCGAAGTGACGCTGCGGGGCAGGGTGCT
>JAMHUH010000143.1:0-2289 GCA_035904925.1 Nannocystaceae bacterium | reverse complement strand
GACGATGCCGACCGAGATCTCGATGATGAACCTCAAGACCGGCGCCGAGACCAAGATCAAGCTGTCCAATGTCAAGGTCAACCAGGGCGTCGAAGACGACCTGTTCTCGCGGCGCACGCTGCTGCGCTAAACCCCGGGTCAGCGCTCGGCTGACCGAGATCCCTCGCACGTGATCGCGCTCGATTCGTACCTCGTTGCCCTCCTCGCGCTGAACCAGCCGCCCGCTGCCGGGCAGGCTCCTCCAGACGCGTCCAATCCTCCGCTGGACCTCCCCGCGGCGGATTCGGACGCGTCGGACATTTCAGACGCGCCGCCCAGCGACGACGCACCGCCCAGCGAAGACGACGACGCGATGAGGGACGCGTTCTTCGGCCCGCCCGACGAGGACGCGCCCAGCGACGATCCCCCTGGAGATCCTGACGACACCGAGACGATCGTCAGCGGGCCCGAGGTCGCGCCGGCCGACGAGCTCGATATGAGCGACATCTTCGGCGACGACGAGACGCTCGAGGTCCCGGACATCGCCGACGCCCCGGACAAAGACGAGCCGCGGCGGGGTGGTTCGGGCCTGCTCGGCGGCAAGCTCGACTTTCGGCTGCGGATCGTCAGCAGCGTCTACATCGACGTCGACAACATCTACCAAGGCAAGCGCTGGAACAGCCAGCAGCCCAGCCTGGCCGAGTACAAGCAGCCGGCGTCGGTGTTCAAGAAGGGCGTGGCGATCCCCCGCGGGACCGTCAGCCGCAACGAGAATCGGCTCGAGTTCTACCTCTCGTACACGCCCAACGAGCACATCCAGATCGTCGCCGACGTCGAGCCCGTGTTCCTCGGCGTCTCGCAGGTCTCGGGCCTCCAAGACCTGTCGAGCATGCAGATGCTCACCCCCTTCCACATCGAGAGCGACGCCGCCTACGTCGCGATCAACGACGCGCTGCCGGGCCTCGACATCAAGATCGGCCGGCAGATCGTCGTCTGGGGTACGGCCGACAAGTTCAACCCGACCAACAACATCAACGCCGACGACCTCGAGGATCGCCCGCTCTTCACCGAGCCGATCGCCAACCAGATGTTGGTCGTCGACTTCTCGCCCTGGCAAGACAAGCTGTGGTTCGAGGGCGTCTACGTGCCGCTCTTCTACCCGGCCTTGCTGCCGCCCTCGGCCTCGCAGGCGCTCGCCGACCCGCAGACGCCGGTCAACTTCGCCAACCAGTCCGACCGCGACAAGATGGCGTTCTTGCAGGGCTTCGTGCTGGCCAACGACCAGTTCTATCCCTCGGTCTCGACCACGGTCGAGCGGCCGCCGGTCAACATCACCAACGGCCAGGCCGCGGCCAAGATCGGCTCGCGGATTGGTCCGGTCGATCTCAGCGCGTCCTACTACTACGGCTTTCACGACATCCCGATCCCCTACGAGGCGATCTCGACCCAGCGCGGCCCGCTCGACGAGCCCCCGGTCGATGGCTACTGGTACGACTCCAAGGTCACGCTCGTCTACCCGCGCATGCACGTGGCCGGGCTCGACTTCGCCGCCCAGCTGCCCTTCCTCGACGACATGGGCCTGTGGGGCGAGGCGGCGCTGATCATCCCGCAAAAGCAGTACGACTTCCGCGTCGAGCTGCCGATCAACCTCGACGTCACGCCGGGCGACGGCGTCGCCAACCCGATCCGCGAGTTCCAAGGTGCGATCGTCGAGCGGCGCCCCTTCATCAAGGCGACCGTCGGGGCCGACTACACGATCGGCAAGCACTGGTACCTGCAGGCCCAGTACCTGCGCGGCTTCATCGACGACTTCGGGACCGGCAACATCGGCAACTACCTGGTCGCGGGCAACGACCTGGTGTTCTTCGGTCGCCACCTCATCTTCCGCTTCTTCGCGGTCACCGACTTCCCGCGCAACCGCTCCGACCGAGCCAGCGTGGTCTTGGCCCCGAACATCATCATGGTCCCGCCTTGGGGCTACGCGACGCTCGAGCTGGGCGGGTTTGCGTTCATCGGCCGCTACGACACCAAGTTCGGCCAGTCCGCGACCGGGTCGTCGATCGTCTACATGAAGATCGCCGGCTCGTTCTAGCCTCGCTCGCTTCGCTCGCTACTCGTCTTTTGGGAGGGCGTTCCGCCGCCCTCCCCCCAGTTGGACGAAGTCCAACTGGGGCCCCCCTCCTCGCAAGCGCTTCGCGCCTGTTCGCTTCGCCTTCGCTCGCTCATGACGGGTTTCGGGGGCCGTCTCGAGTTCGCTTCGCTTTCGCTCGCTACTCATCTTTTGGGAGGGCGTTCCGCCGCCCTCCCCCC
>JAMHUH010000142.1:0-7903 GCA_035904925.1 Nannocystaceae bacterium | reverse complement strand
GCCTGCCCTGGTGGGCGCTGGCGATCGTGGTCGGCGTGCCGGCTGTGCCGCTCTTCTTCGCCCTGCGCCTGATGGGCACCGCCGACGCGGGCAACGACGCCGAGTGCTTGCGCTTCGTGCTGCTCGGCGCGGCGGTCGGGAACCTCGCGATGCTCGCGTGGATGATCGCGGCGCTGCTGCAGTACTGGCTCGGTTGACGCCTCGCCGCGACAAACGAGAAAAGCCGACCCGAAGGTCGGCTTTGCTGCCGTGAACGCGGCTCGCTCAGCGATGCGAGCGAGGCGGCGAGCCACCGCCCGACGAGCGCGGCGGCGACGAGTGACCACCACCGCCGCCGCCCGACGAACGCGGGGGCGACGAGTGGCTGCTGCCACCCGACGAGCGGCTCGGCGAGTACGAGCTTCCACCCGACGAGCGCGAGGGCGACGAGTGGCTGCTGCCGCCCGACGAACGACTCGGCGAGTACGAGCTGCCGCCCGACGAACGATTCGGCGAGTACGAGCTGCCGCCCGACGAGCGGCTCGGCGAGTAGCTCGGCGAGGACGAGCGGCTCGGCGACGACGAGCGGCTCGGCGACGAGTGGCTCGACGAAGGCGTGACGGTCCGGTAGGTCGGGCCGCTCGACGAGCTCGAGGGCGTGGTCGAGCGGCTCGGCGTGGTCGAGCGACTCGGCGCGCGCGGGTTCGGGTTGGTGCCGACGGTGGTCGGCGCCCGATGGGCCACGCTCGTGGTCGGAGCGCGATGAGCAGTCGGCGGGGCGTAGGTCGGTCGCGTGGTCCCGCTCCCGTCGTGAATCTGCACGACCGAGGGCACCCGAGCGCGAGCCGGCTGCTGCCGCGGCGAGGCGATCTCGGCCCGCGGCGTGGTCGGACGCGCGACCACGGGCGCACGCGAGGGTGCGCTGGGCTCGATCCTGCGTGGCGGTGCGTCGGCCCGCGGCGGCCTGCTCGGGGTCACGCTCGTCGCGACCGGGACGATCCGCGGCTTGGGATCGACGGGCGCACGACCCGGCTTGACCGCGACGTCGGTCCCACCCGCGCCAACGGTCGGCGTCGGGTTCGAGTCGGCGCGCGGCGGCTTGTTCGGCGGCGCGATGTCGGTCCCGCCCGCGGCGACCGTCGTCGGATTCGAGTCGGCGCGCGGAGGCTTGTTCGGCGGCGCGACGTCTTGGCCACCGTTGGCGAGCGGACCTGCGCCGGTGGTCTGCGGCGCTTCGATCGGTCGCGGGCCGCTGGAACCGATCCCCGTGGTGGGGCCGGTCGGATCGGTCGGGTTGGGGTCGTGCGAGGGTCGACCCGTCGGACCCCCGGGATCACCGTTGGGCCCGTGCGAGGGTCGCCAGTTGCTCGGCGGACGCCCATACGCGTGCCAGCCGTAGTAGCCGGCGCCGCCCCAATACCAACCGGGCCCGTAGTAGCCGTTCCCCCAGCAGTAGCTGACCCACGGATAGTGGTAGTTCCACGCGACGACCAGCGGCGCGGGCGGGCCGTAGTAGTACACCCACGAGCCCCAGAAGGGGTCCCAGAACACGAACGAGCCGTTGACGTTGTAGTACCAGCGACCGGCCCAATACACGCGCGGGTAGGTCTCGATCGGGTCGACGTAGACGTGCACGTAGGTGACGACGACGACCTGCTCACCGCTGGTCATCGTCTCGTAGCCGACCATGTCGGTCGGGTAGGTGTCGACCGGCTGCGCGTAGGCTTGGTTGTCGACGTAGACATCGCCCCACGCGAGATCGGAGGGCGGCACGTCGCCATCTTGGTACGCGCGCTGGTAGTAGACTTGCGAGTCGGCCCGCGGAGCGTAGGTCGGAGCCGGGGCCTGGCTGGCCTGTTGCTGCGAGCGCCGATTCGAGCAGCCCGTCAGCGCGAGCATTCCGATCAAGGCGGCCGAGAGGAAAGTCGTTCGCGTCACCACGTCGCCAGTGTTCCGCTTGCGAGCCGAGCCCGCAACACGGCGATCACCTCGCGCACTTCTTTGCCGACCCGGGGAGGGTGCCCCCACCCGAGGGGATCCACGGAGTTTGCACCACCTCGATTCGGTTCAGAACACCGTTCATGGGCGCGATAGAGCCATTTACGGTGTGCTAACTCACCCGTCCTGGACTCCATGAATTTCCGAGTCAGGACGGGGCCGCGTTTTGCCGTAGGACTCGGCGTCCGCTGCGGTTAGGGTTGCTCGATGCTTGGCAATTCGTCCGAGGTCCCAGCGCTGACCTTCGTCGCGGGCAGCAAGCCCGGCGAGCTCTTCCCGCTCGGACCCGAGGGCGAGAGCTGGGTCGCGGGTCGCAGCAACGACGCCGACTTGGTCCTCGCCGACGACACCGTCTCGCGCAAGCACGCTCGGATCTACCAAGCACGCGGCACGCTCTGGGTCCGCGATCTCGGCTCGCGCAACGGCACCCAGGTCAACGGTCGCGCCGTTCGTCAGCATCGGCTTCGCCCCGGCGATCGGATCACGATGGGCGCCAACTTGCTGCGCCTCGACCTGGTCCCGATCAGCCAGGTCACCCGCGACAAGCCGCGCGTCGACGATGCCAGCTCGAGCGCGAGCTCGGGTCGCTCGATGTCGGGCAGCATCCAGGACATCCCGCTCGCCGACGTGCTGCAGTGGCTGGCGACGAGCCGCAAGACCGGGATGCTGCGCGTGCGCGGGACCTCGATCGGCGAGATGTTCCTGCGCCAAGGTCGGGTCTACTACGCGCGCATCCAAGGCAGCGAGGGCCTGCCGGCTCAAAAGGCGCTGCTGCGAATGATGGGCTGGCCCGAGGGCACCTTCGAACTCGACAACAACACCGTCGAGCCCGGCGGCGACGAGCTCTCGGTCTCGCTCGAGCACATCTTGATGGAGGCGGCGCGGATGCAAGACGAGCTCGCGCACCTCGCCGAGCGCTTCGGGGTCCCGACTGGCCGCGTCGATCTGACCTTGCCCGCGCCCTCGCCTTGGCGCGAGCTGCCGGCTGCGCAGATCGACATCGTGCAGGCGATCGTCGAGGGCTGGCCGTGGATGCAGATCCTCGATCGCCTCGTCGCCGACGACGTCGAGCTGACGCGCGCGATCATCGAGATGCGCAAGAACAACCTCGTCCGCTACTGAAGCGCTGTCGAGACACGCTGCGCATCGCGATGCGCAGCGCGTCGCCTGCGTCGTCACCGACTCCCTTCGATCGCGCTTCGATCGAAAGTAGTGGGCGGCGAACGAAGCGGTGTAGAATCTCGCTTGGATGAGCCTGGGCGAACGCCTCAAGAACCGCGTTCGAGAAGCGGTCGTGACCGTCAACGACGGCTACGACTACGCCCGTCACCTGGTCCGGGGCAACCAGGTCCGCAACGACATGTCGTGGACCCGGGCCGACGCGCCGCCGGTGATCCTCGTCCATGGCTTCCTCGGCACGCGCGGGACCATGCAGCCGCTCACCCGTCGCTTCCAGGCCGACGGTCGGGTGGTCTTCTCCTACGCCTACGGGACCTTCAACCTGGCCTCGATCCGGCGCTCGGCCGAAGACTTGGTCGCGCACCTGCGGGGCATCTGCGAGAAGCTCGACGTGCCGCAGGTCGACATGGTCGGCTACAGCATGGGCGGCTTGATCGGCCTCCACGCGATCAAGTTCATGCAGGGTCACCACTACGTGCGCCGCATGGTGATGATGGGCTCGCCCTTGCGCGGGACCTGGGTCGGGCTCGCGGGCGTGGCCACGGTCGGCGTGATGAGCCCCTCGGTCTGGCAGGTCCTGCCGGGCTCGCCCTTCCTCGAGGATCTCCTGGCCGCGCCGGTGCCCGAGGGCATGAAGCTGCGCCAGATCCACGCCGCCTCGGACGCCTTTTGTCCGCCGCCGGGGCCGATCGTCGGGGTCGCGGCGCGCGACTACGTGATGCTGCCGGGTGGCCACTCCTCGCTGGTCGTCGCCGAGCCCTTCTACGCCGCTTGCCGCGAGTTCTTCGACGCCGAAGATCGAGCGACCGAAGCCAGCGACGAGCTCGAGTTCTCGTTCGAGACGCTCAGCGAGTCCGAGCTGGCCGCCCGCGCGGCCGAGTCCGGACCGCACATGCGCTTGCTCGGCGACTACGATGCCGCCGAGTGAGCGCGCGTGTTCGCGTGATCACGAGCGACGCGCCGAGCGAGCGCAGCGAAGTTCGCTGGTCTGACTCACTCGTGCTCGCTCACTCGTGCTCGCTCACTCATGGTCGCTCACTCGTGCTCGCTCACTCGCATGATCGCGATCGTTGGTTGACAGCTCGAAGGGCTTCGGACCCAAGCTTCTCGATCCGCGTAGAACGCCGAATAACCGTGTGTCCTCGCACGAATTCGGGGTTTTATCGTGTGACGACACACGCTGCCATCACGCCTCGCAGCACGCCCATCCTGCTATTTTTTCCGCGCCTATGGACGTGCCGGGTGCATCGCTGCCAACGAGGGTCGACTTCGAAGTCGACCCGTCCCACTACCGACATTGGAAGGTCTTCCACGAAGGAGACATCGCCAAGGTCGTGATGGACGTGAACCCCGAGGGCGGCCTGCGCCCCGGCTACGAGCTCAAGCTGAACAGCTACGACCTCGGCGTCGACATCGAGCTAGCCGACGTCGTTCGACGCATGCGCTTCGAGCATCCCGAGATCCGGGCGGTGCTGCTGACCTCCGGCAACGACCGGGCCTTTTGTGCCGGAGCCAACATCACGATGCTCGGGCTCAGCACGCACGCGTGGAAGGTCAACTTCTGCAAGTTCACCAACGAGACCCGCTGCGAGCTCGAGGACGCGACCGACAACTCGGCCCAGACCTGGATCGCCGCCTGCAACGGCACGACCGCGGGCGGCGGCTACGAGCTCGCGCTCGCCTGCAAGGCGATCTTCTTGCAGGACGACGGCAACTCGGCCGTCAGCCTGCCCGAGGTGCCCTTGCTCGGCGTGCTGCCGGGCACCGGCGGCCTGACCCGCCTGGTCGACAAGCGCAAGATCCGGCGCGACCTGGCCGACGTGTTCTCGACCACCGCCGAGGGCGTGCGCGGGCAAAAGGCCGCCAAGTGGAACCTGGTCGACGGCGTGTTCCCGCGCTCGAAGTTCGACAGCGAGGTCGCGACGCGAGCGCGCAAGCTGGCCGACGAGGCCCGCGCGACGCTCGGCGACGCCCCTCGCGTGGGCATCGTGCTGAAGCCCTTGAACGTCGAGGTCGCGGCCGACGGCATGGCCCGAACCTATTCGGCGGTCTCGCTCCGCTGCGACCCCGAGACCCGGATCGCGATGCTGACGATCACCGGTCCGAGCGCCGACGATCTCGAGGTCGTCGAGGGCGGGGCCGCGGCGATCCACGCCGCCGGCGACTCGAGCTGGGCGCTGCGAGCCTATCGCGAGCTCGACGACGCGCTGCTCCACCTGCGCATCAACCATCTCGACATCGGCCTGGTCCTCGTCCGGGCCGAGGCCGACGTCCCGCGCACGATCGCCTACGACAAGGCGCTCTTGGCCGCGGCCGAGCGCGACTGGCTGGCTGGCGAGATCGTCGGGCTGATGGCCCGCACGCTCCGGCGCATGGACCTGACCAGCCGCTCCTTCTTCGCGATCGGTGACGCGGGCACCGGCTGGGCCGGCAACCTGCTCGAGCTCGCGCTCGCCAGCGATCGCTTTTACCTGCTCGACGACGCGGACCAGCCGGTTCAGGTCGGGCTCTCGCCGGCCAACTGGGGCCCGCTGCAGATGAGCCACGAGCAGACCCGCTTGGCCGTCCGCTTCTATGGCGAGCCCGACACGCTCGAGGGCCTGCGCGCGATCGAGGCCCCGCTCAGCGCCGAGGAGGCCAACGAGCACGGCCTGGTCACGGTCCTGCTCGACGGGATCGACTGGGACGACGACACCCGCGTGGCGATCGAAGAGCGCGCGAGCCTCTCGCCCGACGCGCTGACCGGCATGGAGGCCAACCTGCGCTTCCCCGGCGCCGAGAACTGCGACTCGAAGATCTTCGCCCGGCTCACGGCCTGGCAGAACTGGATCTTCATCCGGCCCAACGCGACCGGACCCGAGGGCGCACTGACCCTCTACGGCCGGCCCGAGCGACCGCGCTTCGACTGGAAGCGCGTCTGAATTTTCTGTCTTGTAGCCCCGAGCGTAGCCCCGAGGACCATTCATGAGCGCCAGCAACACGGTCGATCTCAACGCCAAGATCCCCAACAACGTCGGCCTCGCCGACGATCTCAAGCTCCGTCGCGCCCTCGAGAAGTGGTTGCCCGACTACCTCGATTGGTGGAACGACATGGGCCCCTCCGACTTCGCCGACAAGCCGGTCTACCTGCGCACGGCCATCAGCGTCGACAACGAGGGCTGGGCCCACTACGACCACGTCAAGATGCCCGACTATCGCTGGGGCATCTTCCTCAACCCGCGCGAGGAAGAGTCGACGATCCGCTGCGGCGACGATGCCGGCAAGCCGGCCTGGTCCGAGGTCCCCGGCGAGCACCGCAACGCGCTGCGTCGGATCATCGTCACCCAGGCCGACACCGAGCCGGCCTCGGTCGAGCAGCAGCGCATGCTCGGCCACATCGCGCCGAGCCTCTACGACATGCGCAACCTGTTCCAGGTCAACGTCGAAGAGGGCCGGCACCTGTGGGCGATGGTCTACCTGCTGCACAAGCACTTCGGCCGCGACGGACGTGACGAGGCCGACGAGCTGCTCCAGCGGCGCAGCGGCAACCCCGACAAGCCGCGGATCCTCGGCGCCTTCAACCAGCCCTGCGACCACTGGCTGAGCTTCTTCGCGTTCACGATGTTCACCGACCGCGACGGCAAGTATCAGCTCGCCGCGCTGGCCGAGTCGGGCTTCGACCCGCTCGCGCGCACGACCGAGTTCATGCTGACCGAAGAGGCCCATCACCTCTTCGTCGGCCAGACCGGCCTCCAGCGGATCATCCAGCGGACCGCCCAGCTCTACAAGCTGGACCCCAACAACGACGTCCGCGCCCAAGGTGGCATCGACTTCGACCTGATCCAGCGGACCATCAACTACTGGTTCACCTACAGCCTCGATCTCTTCGGCGGCGAGATCTCCAACAACGCGGCCGACTTCTTCGGCGCCGGCTTGAAGGGTCGCTATCGCGAGCACAAGAAGTACAGCGACCACAAGGTCGTCGCCGGCACCTACGCGCTGCCGGTCGTCGAGGACGGCAAGCTGACCGAGCGCGACATCCCGCTGCGCAACGCGATGAACTCGGTCCTGCGCGACGAGTACATCGAGGACTGCGAGAAGGCGCTGCGCAAGTGGAACGCCGCGATCGCCAAGGAGGGCGTCGACTTCCAGCTCACGCTCCCGAGCGCCCGCTTCCATCGCCACCAGGGCATCTACGCCGGCCATCACTTCAACCCGCAGGGCGAGCTGATCAGCGTCGACGAGTTCGAGGCCAACAAGCACCGCTGGCTGCTCGTGCCCGAGGACAACGCCTACTTGTTGTCGATCATGAAGCCGGTCTACGAGCCCGGGAAGTTCGCCAACTGGATCGCCCCGCCGGCGCGCGGGATCGAGGGCCAGCCGGCCGAGTTCGAGTACGTCAAGCTGCACGACTGAGGCGCGAGCCCTCGCGCGACACGAACGAGTCAGCCGCCCGCGGCTGACTCGTTCGCGTTGGTTCCTTCGCCGAGTCCTCAGCCCGCGCCGACGCAGACGCTCGCCTCGCAGATCGCGAAGGCCGGCGGCTCGGCGCAGTCACACACACCCTGGGTGCAGCCGCCATCCGACCAGATCTGCGCGAGCACGTCGAGGGAGGCCTCGTCGACGCTGGCGTTGACGGCGTAGTAGCAGCCGCCGAGCCCGACGCCGCAGTGACCGGCGATGATCTTGCAGTCGGCGTCGGTGATGCACTCGGTCATCCCGACCAGCGCCTCGTATTCGGCCTCGAGCTCGAAGCAATCAGCCGGTG
>JAMHUH010000141.1:0-5020 GCA_035904925.1 Nannocystaceae bacterium | reverse complement strand
GAGGCTCGCGACGATCGCCGGGTCGCGGACCGGGTGCTCGCTTCGGCCGTCGACGACGGCCTCGACCTCGTCGAAGGTCAGCTGATGGCGGCTGCGGATCCGCGCGCGGACGACCTCGGTCCGCGTGCACAGACCCTCGGCGTCGAGCGTCATGTCGAAGACCATCGCCCGACGATCGACCGCGGGACCGAGCGAGATCAGGCCCTCGGAGAGCGGCCGCGGCAGCATCGGGATCGCCTCGCTCGGCAGGTAGTAGCTCGCGCCGCGGCGCAGCGACTCTTCGAAGAGCGCCGAGCCGGCGCGCACGAACCAGGCCGCGTCGGCGATCGCGTATTGCACCCCGAAGCCCGCGCCGCGTCGCTCGACGAAGAGCGCCTGATCGAGGTCGCGGGTATTCGGGCCGTCGACGCTGACGAAGGGCAGCTCAGTCCTGTCCTCGAGGGTCGGATCGTCGATGCCGGGCTCGCGCTCCCAGGCCTCGACCTCGCGCATGACCGCCTCGGGGTAGGTCAGATCGATGCCGGCCTCGCTCAGGCGGGCCCGCAGCGCTTGGCCAGGATCGACGGTGCTCACGAGACCGACCTCATGGCGCCCGAGTATACGCGTGTCCTATCCTCGGCTCGCATGGACTTCGCGATCCCCGAGTCGCTCCGCCCCAAGCTCGACGCGATCCGCCAGTTCGTGGCCGAGCAAGTCATCCCGATCGAGCCCGAGCTGCTCGGCAGCCACGACTTTCGTGCCGCCGAGCAGCGGATGCTCGAGGTCCGCGAGCACGCCAAGGCGCGCGGTCTGTGGCTGCCGCAGGTCGCCGCGCGCCACGGCGGGATGGGCCTGAGCCTGCTCGAGCACGGGCTCGTCAGCGAGGTGCTCGGGCAGAGCCCGCTCGGCCACTACGCGCTCAACTGCCAGGCGCCCGACGCCGGCAACATGGAGATCCTGGCCGAGTACGGGAGTCGAGCCCAGCGCGAGCACTGGCTCGAGCCGCTGCTGAAGGGGACGATCCGTTCGTGCTTCGCGATGACCGAGCCCGACAAGGCCGGCTCCAACCCGGTCTGGCTCGGGACCACCGCCCGGCGCGAGGGCGACGACTACGTCATCGACGGTCACAAGTGGTTCACGACCGGCGCCGACGGGGCCGCCTTCGCGATCGTGATGGCCGTGACCGAGCCCGAGCAACCGGCCCACAAGCGGGCGAGCATGCTGATCGTCCCGACCAACACCCACGGGTTCAAGCTGGTCCGCAACATCCCGATCATGGGCGAGGCCGGCAGCGGCTGGGCCAGCCACGGCGAGGTCCGCTTCGATGGTTGTCGGGTGCCGGCGAGCAACATGCTGGGCTTCCCGGGCGCGGGCTTTTTGATCGCGCAAGCGCGGCTCGGGCCCGGCCGGATCCACCACTGCATGCGCTGGATCGGCATCTGCGAGCGCGCCTTCACCATGATGTGCACGCGCGCGGCGACCCGCGAGCTCGCGCCCGGCCGCTGGCTCGGGCAAGAGCAGACCATTCAAAACTGGATCGCCGAGAGCCGAGCCGAGATCGACTCGGCCCGCTGGATGGTCCTGCACGCCGCCTGGCGGATCGACGCGGTCGGACAAAAGGACGCGCGCATCGACGTCTCGCTGATCAAGTTTCACGTCGCCAAGGTCCTGCGTGACGTGCTCGAGCGGGCGATTCAGGTCCACGGCGCGCTCGGGATCACCGACGACACCGTGCTCAGCTTCTTTTATCGGCACGAACGCGGCGCGCGGATCTACGATGGGCCCGACGAAGTCCACAAGAGCGTCGTCGCTCGCCGGATCCTGCAAGACTTCGGACTCGACACGCGGAGGAAGGGCGAGTGAGCGAGCTCGACGAGCCCAAGCCCGTGCGCGAGGGCGAAGCGCTCGACCTCGACAAGCTCGCCGCGTGGCTGCGCGAGCACAGCGACCTGCTCGAGCCTGGCGCGAGCCTGAGCGTCCAGCAATTCCCGAGCGGCTACTCCAACCTGACCTACATGCTCGAGGTGAGTGGTCGAGCAGGCGAGCGCGAGTGGGTGCTGCGGCGGCCGCCCTTCGGCAACACCGTCAAGACCGGTCACGACATGAGCCGCGAGCATCGAGTGCTCGGCGCGCTCGCTCCGGTCTATCCGCTGGCTCCGCGGCCGCTCGCTCATTGCGACGATCTCGAGGTGCTCGGCGTGCCCTTCTATCTGATGGAGCGGCGGCGCGGCACGATCATTCGGCGACGTCCGCCCAAGGGCATGGTCATCGATCACGAGCAGGCCAAGGCGCTCTCGACCTCGCTGATCGACGGCCTCGCCGATCTGCATGCGATCGACTGGCGCGCGATCGGCCTGGGCGATCTGGGCAAGCCCGAGGGCTACGCCGCGCGCCAGGTCGAGGGCTGGACCCGCCGCTGGCAGGCGTCCAAGACCAAGGAGCTCCCCGGCATGGATCAGCTCGCCGCGTGGCTGGCCGCCGAGCTGCCCACCGACGCCGACGCCGACCCGGCGCTGATCCACAACGACTACAAATACGACAACGTCGTGCTCGACCCCGAGCAGCTGACCCGGATCACCGCCGTGCTCGACTGGGAGATGGCGACGATCGGCAGCCCCGCGATGGACCTCGGGACCACGCTCGGCTACTGGGTCGACGCGACCGACGACGCCCGCCTCCAGGGCTTCGCCTTCGGCCCGACCAACCTGCCTGGCAGCCTCACTCGCGCGCAGCTGGTCGAGCGCTACGAGCAGCGCAGCGGCCGAACCATCGCGCGGCCGGTCTTCTATCGGGCCTTCGGCATGTTCAAGATCGCGGTGATCATCCAGCAGATCTTCGCCAGGTATCAGCGCGGCTCGACCCAGGATCCTCGCTTCGCCGCGCTCGGCTACTTCGTCGAGCTGCTCGCCGAAGTCGGCGGCGAGGCGGCCAGCTCCGGCCGACTCTGAGCGCGCACAACGCAAGCGATTCGGCCCTGCTCGCCAGCCGCTCATGCATCGCACGTGCGGGCTGTTACAGCTTCGACGTCCTCGCCCGCGCCCGAGCGATCCCGCTGACCCGAGCCTCGCCCGCGCAGTACCATGGGCGCATGGCCTCGCGTCGCTTGCTGATGGTCTCGACTCTCGCGCTTCCGCTGCTCGCCAACGGCTGCGCCGTGCCCTGCCTCGACGATGGTCTCGGGCAAAAATTCTGCCCGCCGACGACCGACGAGGCGGCCGATCAAGATGGCACGGATAGTTTGACCACGGATACGGCCGAGACCGCCACGACCGATCCGACCGCCGAGTCGAGCGACACCGAGAGCTGCTCGCTCTTCGACGTGATCCTGATCCCGCAGACGCCGACGGTGGTGCTCTTGGTCGATCAGTCCGGCAGCATGACCGCGGCCTTCGGCAGCAGCGATCGCTGGACCACGGTCAACGACGTGTTGGTCGGGCCTAACGGCGTGGTCCCGCAGTACCAGGCCGGGATCCGGTTCGGGATCAGCCTCTACACCTCGATCGACGGCAACACGACCGGCAACGAGTGTCCGATCCTGACCGAGGTCGCGCCCGACGTGAACAACCTCGGGCCGATCCAGACCTTGCTCGGCGCCAACGGTCCGAGCGGCGAGACCCCGACCGGCGAGAGCCTCGACGTCGTCGCGGTCGACCTGGCCGCGCTGCCCTTCACCGGGCAAAAGTTCGTGGTCCTCGCGACCGACGGTGAGCCCGACACCTGCGCCGAGCCCAACCCGCAGAACGGCCAGCCCGAGGCCGTGGCCGCGGCGACCAACGCCTTCAACCTCGGCATCCAGACCTTCATCATCTCGGTCGGCGACGAGGTCAGCGATGCCCACCTGCAGGACATGGCCAACGCTGGCCGTGGCGTGGCGATGGGTGAGCCCGACGCTCCCTTCTACAAGGCGCTCGACGAGCAGGCCCTGCTCGACGCCTTCGCCGACATCCTCGCGGGCGTGCGCTCGTGCAAGCTGACGCTGATGGATCCGCTGACCGACGCGCAGGCGATGGGCTGCTCGGTGATCGTCAACGGCGACGAAGTGCCCTACCAGGGCGCCGACGGCTGGGTGCTCGACATGGGCGACGTCGAGCTGCAAGGGGCGGCCTGCGACGCGCTCCAGGCCCAGACTTCGTCGGTCTCGATGGAGTGCCCCTGCGCGGCTGGCTGAGTTCGATCGTGCGATACTCGGGCCATCGCGATGGCCATCCTCACGCTCGTCTCCCGCGTCTGCGCCGTGACGGTCTACCGTCGCGGCGCCCTGGTCACCCGTGAGGCGCTGGTCGAGGCCGGCGCGAGCGAGCTCTCGATCGAGGGCTTGCCGCTCACGCTCGACGACAACTCGCTGCGGGTCGAGCTCGCGGCGCTCGACGCTGGCGAGCAGCCGCCGGTCGCGGGCGACGTGCGGGTGACGATAGCGAGCCCGAGCGCCGCCGACTCGCGCTTGCCAGCGCCCGACGACGCCGAGCTCGACCACGCTCGGCTCACGCTCGCCCAGGCGACCCTCGCCCTCGAGCAGCTCGAGAGCTCGCTCGACTCGCTCGACGCGCTCGAGCCCGACGATCGCGGTCAGGCCAAACCAGGTCAGCCGCCCTTGGCCTCGCCGATCGCGGCCAGGCTCGAGCTGCTCGCGTTTCGCCGCGCCCGCAGCGAGGCCCTGATCGAGCAGATCGCCGCGGCGAACGATCGCCTGCGCCTCGCTCGCGAGCGCGTCGCGACCTTGCAAGAGCGCGCGCGCGTGGCCTCGCAGGCGCGCAACACTCGAACCTGGGAGGTTCGCAAGGCCGCGCGGATCCGGCTCGAGCACGCGGGCGGGCAGGGGTCGCTGCGCCTGCGACTCCACTACTTCGTCCCGGGCGCTCGCTGGGCGCCGGCCTATACCCTGCGGCTCGATCGATCGATGCGCGCGGGCACGCTCGAGCTGCGCGCGCTGGTCGGGCAATGCAGCGGCGAGGACTGGTCCAACGTCGCGCTCACGCTCTCGACCGCGAGCCCGCAGCAATGGACCGAGCTGCCCGAGCTGCGCGCGCAGAAGATCGGTCGC
>JAMHUH010000140.1:0-2360 GCA_035904925.1 Nannocystaceae bacterium | reverse complement strand
GAACTCGCGCTCTTGCGAGAAGCCGGCCGGGATCTTGTGGCCCGCGCCAGTGTTCTCGATCTCGATCGGGACCTCGAGCGTGGTCCCGGCCAAGCGAACCTCACCGAGTTCGAAGCGAAAGCTGCGGCCGAGCAGGAGGTCGCGCCGCTGCTCGGCGCCCAGCGGGATCCCGGCGGCGTCGAGCGTCGCTTGATCGATCCAGCCCGCGTCGAATTCGGGCGTGAGCGGGACGTCGACGCCCGAAAAATAATGCGTGGTCACCGGGCTGTGCTCGGGCGAGCCCGCGGCCACGCGCAGCTCGGGCCGCTCGCCGGGCGCCCGCGATTCGAAGTGGGTGCCGGGCGGACAGCCGCGTCGCAGCGCGCTCGCGATCACGGCTCCCTCGGGCTCGGTCGGCGGCGCGCCGGGCAGGCACACGCCCGGGAAGCTGCTCATGTGGCAGTCCTGGCAGTCCGCGGGCTCGCGCCCGGCCGCACGCTCGAGCTGCGTCCACTCGACCCACTCGCTGTAGGCGTTGCGCAGCCGACGAAAGTGATCGCCGGTCTTCGGGGTCCCGACCGCGTCGCTGCCGAAGAGCCGGACGTCGTGACAGGCCCCACAGAACTGGCTCGACTTCAAGTAGGCGCGGGCCTCGACGCTGGGCCTTCGATGCACGTCGCCGGCCACGTTGCCGCCGCCGCCCGGGAACTGCACGAGCAGCTCGCCGGGATCGAGCGCGTAGCCGCTGTTGGCGATCCCGAACACGTTGCCGCGATCTTCGGGCCGCATCGCGAACACGTTGCCGGTCTTGAACGAGACCCAGGTCGGGTTGCCCTCGTAGAGCCCGCGTCGCTCGTTGCCGGGCGTGACCGGGCCATGGACCTGATGGCAAAAGCCGCAGTCGATCCCCTCGGTGGTGCTGGCTGGCTGAAGGTCGCGCAAGGGCTTGCGCGTGCTCGGATCGACGCCGGTCCCGTTCCATGCGGGCAGGACCGCGGCCAGGTTCTCGCGCGGCGTATGACAGTTGGCGCACCACAGCGGCCCGCCCGAGCCCGTGATCGCTCGGTTGGCGTTGTCGGGATCGGGGTCGCGACAGGCGGTTCGGGGATCGGCGCTGCGCAGGATCCCGGCGCCCCCGGGACAGTCGTCGCTGCGACCGACCTGCTCCTCGATCAAGATCTCGAGCCCTTGAAAGAGCGGGCTCTTGGCCGAGTGGCCCATCACCGATCGCTTCCACTCGGCGGTCTGGCGCGGGTGGCAGCTGGCACAGTCGTCGGCGCTGGTGTGATCGGCATCGAGCGCGGCGAGGGTCCCGACCTTCACGGCGCCGCGCTCGATCGGCGTGCGGCTGTCGACCTCGGGCGCGCGCGGGAGCGAGAGCAGCGACAGGCCCAAGCCGACGCCTGCGACGATCACCGCGAGCGGGACGAGCACGCGAGCGAAGCGAAGGGCAGGGTGCTGGCTGGCTCGCTTCGGCTTCGATCGTTTGGGCGGCGCGGCGATCGGCGTCGGCTCGGCTCGGACCGCTGCCCGTCGCGCGCTGACGGCCTCGCGCGCGGCGTGGTGCCAGTCCTCGCGCGGGCGCGAAGCGGGCTCGGGCGTCGCCGGGCTCGCTTCGCTCGAGAAGCGCTCGAGCGCTTCGACGATCGCCGTGGCCGAGTCGGGCCGGCGCGCGGGATCATTGTCGAGCATGCGCAGCGCGAGCGCGTGCAAGCCCGGCGGCAACTCGGCCGCGACCGCGTCGGGCAAGGGCGGCACGCCGCGGGCGAGCTGATCGATCGCGCTGCGCAGGCCCAAGCCCGCGAAGGGCCCCTGGCCCGCGAGCGCCCGATAGAGCACCAAGCCGAGCCGCCAGCGATTCGAACCAGCGTGCTCGGGCTGGCCGGCTGCGCCCTCGGGCGTCAGCCAGTCGCGCGAGAGCGAGGCCGAGCCGCTGCGGCTGTGCACCGAAGCGTCGGCGTCGAAGCGCTCGCGCAAGCGCGGCTCGAGATCCAACCACACGCCTTCGTTCAGCCAGGCGCTGCGCGAGCCGAGCGGGCCCGGGTCGATGTCGCGGGCTTCGGCTTCGGCGAGCCGACGGGCGAGCGCGAGCACGATGGCGACGATCTCCGGAACGTCCTCGCGCTTGGCCGCGCCCGCTCGCTCGCGCGCGGCCAACCACTCGCCGAGGCTGTCCTTGCTGGCCGCCCGGATCAGCCACAGGCCTTGCGCGTCGCGGCCACCTTCGAGGAAACCACCGAGGCCGCGCGCGCCGAGTTCGAGCAGCTCGTTGGCCTCCGCTTCCTCGCTCGCGGGGAGTCGCCAGAGCTCGCGGCCAAGGGCGATCTCGAAGCGGCGAACCTGGCCGATCGCTTCGAGTGGCTGACCAGCAGCCGGGGCGG
>JAMHUH010000139.1:0-1955 GCA_035904925.1 Nannocystaceae bacterium | reverse complement strand
ACCTCCTTCGCGGGCGCCCGCGGGCTGATCCAGCTGATGCCCGCCACCGCCGAGACGGTCGCGAGCAAGGCCGGCCTCGACATCGACGCCAACGATCTCTACGACCCCGCGACGAACCTCGCGCTCGGCCAGCGCTATCTGGCCGGTCTGACCGCGCGTTGGGGCAACGTCGACGGCGCGCCGGCGATGGCGATCCCGAGCTACAACGCGGGTCCGGGGCGGACGGACGAGTGGCTGAAGCTGCGTGGGAACTGGGATCTCGATTTGTTCGTCGAGTCGATTCCTTTTGATGAGACTCGCCACTATACGCAATCGGTGCTCGGCCGCTGGGCGGCTTATCGCTGGTTGTATGGGCGTGAGCCTGCGAGCGAGCGAATGCCTTATTTGCCGCTGACGATCCCGAGCCGCTCCGAGTGATGTCGGCGCGCGAGCGCGTCGCGTTCCCCTCCCGCGTCGTGACTCGCATTGCCAAGACTCGACCGTGTGCGAACACATGCCCGGGTCGCTGGCCGACCCGAGCGTCGATGCTATTTCCTCGCTCGTAGTTGGAAGCCCTCGACCTTAGCGAGGGATATCGAGGAGGTAGTTGGGATGGTTCGACTCACGGAATTCTTCTCGCGCAAGCAGACCCCGCAGCGCGAGCCTGCGAGCGCCGAGCAGCGGCCGAACCACGCGGGTGGCTATTCGTTCGTGCTCGACGATCGGGCTCGGCTCGATCGCTTCTTGATCCTCGGCAGCGAGGGCGGCACCTATTACGTGGCTCCGCGCGCGCTGACCATCGCCAACGCTGGCTGCGTCGAGCGCTGCCTCGCGGCCGATGGCCCGGGCAGCGTCGAGCAGATCGCTCGGGTGTCCGAGCATGGTCGCGCGGCCAAGAACGACGCGGCGATCTTCGCCTTGGCGATCGCGGCGGGCCACGCCGACGCTTCGACGCGGGCCGCGGCTCTGGCTGCGATCCCGCGGGTCTGCCGGATCTCCACGCACCTGTTCCAGTTCGTCGACGCGGTCCAGCACTTCCGCGGCTGGGGTCGGGGTCTGCGGCGAGCGGTCGCGCGTTGGTACGTCGACAAGGACCCGCGCGCGCTCGCCTACCAGGTCGTGAAGTATCGGCAGCGGGTCGGCTGGTCGCACCGCGACGTGCTGCGCAAGGCCGGCGGGGCGATCGGGCCCCACTCGCTCGAGCACGAGGCGCTGCTGCGCTACATCGTCGACGGGCTGGCCGGCTTCGATCACGATCGCGTGATCCGTCGCGGCGAGCAGCAGGTCGGCTACGGCACGCTCGCCCGCGAGCAACTGCCGGCGCTGATCCTGGCCGTCGATGAACTCGAGCGGACCCACGATCCGCGCGAGGCCGCGGCGCTGATCCGCGAGCATCGGCTGACCCACGAGATGGTCCCCGGTCAGCTCAAGGGTTCGCCCGAGGTCTGGGCGGCGATGCTCGAGGGCATGCCGATGACGGCGATGATCCGCAACCTCGGCAAGCTGACCGAAGTCGGCGTGCTCGCGCCCTTCTCGGCCGCGGCCCAGCAGGTCGTCGCCCAGCTCGGCGCGGCGGATCGGCTGGCCAAGGCTCGCATCCACCCGCTCGCGATCCTCACCGCATTGCGGATCTACGCGCGTGGTCGAGGTCATCGCGGCAAGCTGAGCTGGACGCCGGTCTCGGCGATCGTCGACGCGCTCGACCAGGCCTTCTATGCCTGCTTCGAAACCGTCGAGCCCGCGGGCAAGCGAACGCTGCTGGCCCTCGACGTGTCGGGCTCGATGGGCGCGGGCGAGATCGCCGGCTTGCCCGGCATCAGCCCGGCGGTCGGCAGCGCGGCCATGGCCATGCTCACGCTCGCCCGCGAGCCCCACGTCGAGACCATCGCGTTCTCGACACGGATCGAGCCGGTGAAGTTGCAGCGCAAGGCTGCGCTCGATCAAGTCGTCCGCCAGCTCGCGGCGATCCCCATGGG
>JAMHUH010000138.1:0-23983 GCA_035904925.1 Nannocystaceae bacterium | reverse complement strand
CGTCCGCTATGCGGATGATCTGCGAGTGCTCGTGAAGTCGAAGCGAGCCGGCGAACGCGTCATGAGTTGGCTGGTCGAGCGCTTCGCCAAACTTCGCCTGCGAGTCAACGAGTCGAAGAGCACGGTGTCCCGGGTCGTCGACCGACCCTTCCTCGGGTTCAGCCTATGGGTGAACAAGGAAGGAGAAACGAAGATCGGGATCGCAGGCAAGGCCATCGACGCGATGAAGGAGCGAGTCCGCGAGATCACCTGGAGGGTCCGCGGGCGCGCAGTGGAGCAGGTGGTGGAGCGACTGCGAAGCTACCTGCGTGGATGGTGGGGATACTTCGGGTTCACGGAAGGACCCGGAGCGCTGCAGAAGGTCCAGCAATGGATCCGACGCCGCATCCGGTGCTTGATCCTGTATCAGTACCGGAATCCCTGGAGGGCCTACGATGCGCTACGGGCTCTGGGAGCCTCGGACAAGACCGCCCGTATAGTGGCGGCCAGCCTCCGACACTGGTGGCGCAACTCGATAGGCGAGGTGCATCGCGTGCTCACGAACTCGTATCTCGCGAAGCTGGGGGTCCCAACCCTGCCTCCGTGACCTCAAGCGTCGAACCGCCTGGTGCGGACCCGCATGCCAGGTGGTGTGGGAGGGGACCGCCGGGGAAACCCGGCGCCCCTATCCCGATGCCGGCGGCCGGCCTCCCTATGGAGGCGAGACGGCCCGAGCAGGGGACCCAAGCAATGCCCAGTCTACAGGGCCGGGAGGAGGGGGTTCCTCGAGCGAAGCTCGAGGGGGAGGCCGGCGGCCGGCCTCCCGATTACCGACTCAACCCCGCGCGCACATACTCGCGGTTCAACAACGCGATCGCATCGACGCTGATCTCCTTCGGACAAGACGCCGAGCACTCACCATGGTTGGTGCAGCCGCCGAAGCCTTCGTCGTCCATCTTGGCGATCATGTTCTGGACCCGCGACTGCCGCTCGACCTGACCCTGGGGCAGCATCGAGAGGTGGCTGACCTTGGCGCTGACGAAGAGCATCGCCGAGGCGTTCGGGCAGGCGGCCACGCAGGCGCCACAGCCGATGCAGGCGGCGTAGTCGAAGGCCTCGTCGGCGTCGCGCTTGCCGATCAGCGTCGCGTTGGCGTCGGGGGCCGAGCCGGTGTTGATCGAGACGAAGCCGCCGGCTTGCTGGATGCGGTCGAAGGCCGAGCGATCGACGACGAGGTCGCGGATGATCGGGAAGGCCTTGGCTCGCCAGGGCTCGACGATGATCTCGTCGCCCTCGCTGAACTCGCGCATGTGCAGCTGGCAGACGGTCGTGCCCTTGCGGTGGCCGTGGGGCATGCCGTTGATCACCATCGAGCACGAGCCGCAGATGCCCTCGCGGCAGTCGTGATCGAAGGCGACCCCGTCCTTGCCTTGCTCGAGCAGCTGCTCGTTGAGCACGTCGAGCATCTCGAGGAAGGACATGTCCTCGTTGGCCGTGACCGCGTGGTCTTCGAAGAAGCCCGGGTTCTCGTTGCCCTTCTGCCGCCAGATCTTCAGCTTGATGCGCATTACTTGTAGCTCCGCGTGGTCAGCTTGACGTTCTCGTAGGCGAGCGGCTCTTTGTGCAGGGCCGGCTTGCTGGTGGCGCCCTGGTACTCCCAGACGCCGACGTAGGCGAAGTTCTCGTCGTCGCGCTTGGCCTCGCCCTCTGCGGTCTGATGGTCCTCGCGGAAGTGACCGCCGCAGGACTCGTTGCGCTCGCGCGCGTCGTGGCACATCAGCTCGCCGAACTCGAGGAAGTCGGCGACGCGGCCGGCCTTCTCGAGCCAGGGGTTGAGCTCGTCGGCGCCGCCCGGCACGAAGGCTTCGTTCCAGAAGCGCTCGCGCAGCTCGGGGATCTCGGCCAGCGCCTTGTCGAGGCCCTGCGGGCTGCGGCCCATGCCGCAGTAGTTCCACATGATGTCGACGCCGAGCTTGCGGTGGAACCAGTCGACGCTCTTGCGCTTGCTGCCCGACTTGCCCTTGCCGATCTCGAGCAGCTTGCGGATCCGCTCGCGGACCTCGGACTCGACCTTGGCGAAGGCCGGATGCTCGGTCGAGACCGGCTCCGGATGCTGGGTCGCGATGTAGTTGCCGATCGTGTAGGGGATGACGAAGTAGCCGTCGGCGAGGCCCTGCATCAAGGCCGAGGCGCCGAGCCGGTTGGCCCCGTGATCGGAGAAGTTGGCCTCGCCGAGCACGTGCAGGCCGGGGACGTTGCTCATCAGGTTGTAGTCGACCCAGAGCCCGCCCATCGTGTAGTGGACGGCCGGATAGATCCGCATCGGGACCTTGTAGGGGTCCTCGCCGGTGATCCGCTCGTACATCTCGAACAGGTTGCCGTAGCGGTCGGCGATCGCCGGCTTGCCGTCGCGCTCGATCGCGGTCTTGAAGTCGAGGTAGACGGCCTGGTGGGTCCGACCGACCCCGTAGCCCTCGTCGCAGACGACCTTGGCCGCGCGCGAGGCCACGTCGCGCGGGACCAGGTTGCCGAAGCTCGGGTAGCGACGCTCGAGGTAGTAGTCGCGCTGGTCCTCGCCGAGCTCACCGGGCTTGCGGTCGCGCTGGTCGGCGGACTTGGGCACCCAGACCCGGCCGTCGTTGCGCAGCGACTCGGACATCAAGGTCAGCTTCGACTGGTAGTCGCCGCTGACCGGGATGCAGGTCGGGTGGATCTGCGTGAAGCAGGGGTTGGCGAACCCGGCCCCGCGCTTGTAGGCGCGCCAGGTCGCGGTGACGTTGAGGCTCTTGGCGTTGGTCGACAGGTAGAAGACGTTGCCGTAGCCGCCGGTGCACAAGAGCACCGCGTCGGCCGACCAGCGCTGGATCTTCCCGGTGACCAGGTCGCGCGTGATGATGCCGCGCGCGTGACCCTCGACCAGGACGAGGTCGAGCATCTCGGTCCGCGCGTGCATCTTGACCTTGCCGCGGGCGATCTGCCGGTTGAGCGCCGAGTAGGCGCCGAGTAGCAGCTGCTGGCCGGTCTGACCGCGCGCATAGAAGGTGCGCGAGACCTGGGCGCCGCCGAAGGAGCGGTTGGCCAGCGTGCCACCGTACTCGCGGGCGAAGGGCACGCCCTGCGCGACGCATTGGTCGATGATGTTGGCCGACACCTGCGCGAGCCGATAGACGTTGGCCTCGCGCGAGCGGTAGTCGCCGCCCTTGACCGTGTCGTAGAAGAGCCGCCAGACGCTGTCGCCGTCGTTCTGGTAGTTCTTGGCCGCGTTGATGCCACCTTGGGCGGCGATGCTGTGCGCGCGCCGAGGGCTGTCCTGGACGCAGAAGCACTCGATGTCGTAGCCGAGCTCGGCCAAGGTCGCGGCCGCCGAAGCGCCGGCCAGACCGGTGCCGACCACGATCAACTTGTGGTGGCGCTTGTTGGCCGGGTTGACCAGCTTGAGATCGAATTTGTGCTTGTCCCACTTCTGCTGAATGGGACCGGAGGGGACCTTGGAGTCGAGGATCATGATGACTAATTCCCCCCGATGATGCCCGCCCAGACGGCGAGCGGCATGGAGATGTTGCCGAGCCCGACCAGCACGCCGAAGGCCGGTCCGATCACTTCGAAGGGCACCCGCCAGCGACCGACGGCGAGCCCGAGCGTCTTGAACATCGAGGTCGCGCCGTGGGCGAGGTGGGCCGCCAACGCGAGGCTCGCGACGATGTAGGTCAGGGCGATCGCCGGCTGCTGGAAGCTGGCGATGAAGTGGCTGTAGAGGTCGTGGCGCGGACCCTGCTCGCCCATCTGCTCGAGCGTCGCGTAGTCGATGCCGCCGAAGTCGGTGTGCACGACGAGCAGCGTGAAGTGGGCGATGTGATAGATGATGTAGAACAAGAGCACGAGCCCGAGCTCCGACATGTACATCGCCGCGGGCGAGGTCCGCCGAGTCTTCAGGCCCGCGTAGCGCTCCGGCCTCGCGCTCTGGTTGCGCTGGAAGAGGACCACGGCGGTGGTCACATGGAGGCCGAGGATGGTCAGGAGCCCGAGCCGCGCCACCCACTTGGCCGCGCCGAGCCCTTGCATGAACTCGGCGTAGTCGTTGTAGGCGTCACGGCCGAGGAACACCTGGAGGTTGCCCGCCATGTGGAAGAGCACGAAGCCCGCGCCGGCCATGCCGGTCAGGGCCATCACGATCTTCAAGGAGAGGGTCGAGGTCAGCGCCTTGACCACGCGATCGAAAGGAGGAGAGTCGACTGCGCTGCTCATGAGGTCGATCCTGTCGATGGCCCCGGGAAGCTCGGGCCATGCGAGGGCGGACTATCACAATTCCGAGCGCAAGGGGCATCCTCGTGGTCAGGCCTCTCGAGTCGAGCCTCTATCGGCGAGCGAGCCCTCGTGCCGCTCGCGCTCACGCGCCCACGAGGATCGATCAGTGGATCGTCGGAGCCGCGGCCGGCTCCCAGCTCAGCTCGAAGTGACCGAGCAAGCAGGCGTCGTCGGGGGTCAAGCGGACGACCGAATGGGTCGGACCCTCGGGCTGGTTCGCCGGGCGGACGCCGTTGGTGCTGGCGAGGTCGTAGACCAGCAGCGATCCGGCGCTCTCTTCCGTGACCAGCGCGTGGACGCGCGAGAGGTTGCGGCCTTGACCCGCGAGCGAGCAGCGATCGGAGTAGCGACCGATGAGCAGGCCGCGACCGAGCTGCTCGCTGTCGACCTCGAGCTCGCGCACTTGCGTGTCCTCGTCGCGTCGTTGCTTGCGCTGCGAGGTCCGCCGGCCCTTGGCCGAGCGCAGCCGCAGCGCGCCACGCGGTTCGGGCAGCACGTCGACGTTGATCGGTCGGTAACCACCGATCTCCGCGACGCCGGGCTCGGCCATGGCCGAGATGGCGAGGCGGTGGCCAGCGCCCGAGGTCTCGAGGCCGGTCAGCTTGCGGAACGCTTCTGCGTCGTTGCCCGAGAGCAGTTCGGCTCCCACGGCGCCGCCGGGGAGCACGAACAATGACGTTCTGCCGAAGGCCAGTGCCACTTGGCCATGGGCCGAGAAGCCTGGGACTCGCTTGTTGTCGGCCAGCAGCACGCCCGCGCGTCCGCCGAGATCGTAGCCGCGCAGGCGCATCGGACCTTGGCCGGGCCACGCGGTCAGCAAGAGGTGGCGAAGACTGACTCGACTGTCGCCGGGAATCGCGAGCGAGCAGCGGTTGTGGCGACCGATCACGACCGCGTGGGGAAGATCGATCGGTCGCTCGAGCACGCGCTGCGCGACTGGGAAGCCGTTGACGTCGGTCGCGACGATCACCGCGTCGCCTGCCTTCACGCCAGCGACCAGCGCCGCGAGGATCGGACGCGCGCGCGCGAAGCAGGCTGCGAGCGCGACCGGCTCGTCGTTCTTGTCGTCGCCGTTCGATTGCGGCTCGGGTCCGCTGTCTTCGAGCATCGACACCGCCGCAAGCGTAGGGGAGTGCGGGGACGATTTCCACGGTTGGACGAGGTCCCACCGCGCGAAGGGGGACTGTCCTCGAGATCAGTCGTGTTTCCACTCGACGTGGACTCGTGCGAGCGTGGTGAGCGCGAGGGCTCGAACTCCGCCGCTCGATCTCACGGAACGGTTGGGCAGTGTGTCCGCGGCGTTGGTGATCCCGTACCTTCGCTGGGCACCGGCGGAGCCATGGACACGCAAGAGATCACAACCATCCTGGGGCTCGGCTCGTCTTTCGAAGGAAAGCTCACGTTCGAAGGGACGGTGCGGATCGACGGGCGCTTCGCGGGCGAGATCAAGACCGAAGGCACGCTGATCATCGGCGAGTCGGCCCAGGTCGAAGCCAACATCCAAGCCGCGGTCGTGGTGGTCCAAGGTCGAGTGAAGGGCGATGTCGTCGCCAGCGACTCGCTCGAGATCCGCTCGCCGGCCCGGGTCGAGGGCAACCTCGTGACCCCGAGCCTGATGATCGAGAAGGGCTCGTTCTTCGAGGGCAACTGCTCGATGGTCAAGCGCGAGACTCAGCTGGGCTTGGCCTCCGCTTAAGATCGCTCGATCCCACGTGAGTCGTCGCGCTCGTTTCGCTGGTCCGGCCGGATATCTCGAATTTGCGCGTGGAGGCGGTCCGCGGGTGGCTTTGCGCACCGTTGACGCGACCCCACTCGCATGTTACTCGCACGCCGCCTCAACCCCAGGGAACCCGCATGCACCGAGCCTTGCTGCTCTTGGCCCTCGAGGCCATTCCGGTCGTCGACATCGACAACACGATCTTCATTCAGGGTGCGTTGTTCCTGGTGCTGATCTTCATCCTCAAGCCACTTCTCTTCGATCCGTGGCTGGCCGCCCGCGATCGTCGAACTCAGCGAATCGGCGGCGCGCTCGAAGAAGCCACGCTGATGCGCGAGCAAGCCGCCGAGAAGTCGGTCGAGTACGAGGCTCGGCTGCGTCGGGCCAAGGACGAAGCGCTCAGCTTCCGCTCGGACCAGCGCAAGGTCGCCGAGACGCAAGAGGCCGCGCTCGTCAGCGAAGCCCGCCGCGAGGCCGGCGAGGCGCTCGACGCCACCAAACTGAAGATCGCCAGCGACATCGAGCAGGCGCGGGCCGAGCTGCAGAGCCGGGTCGACTCGCTCGCCAGCGACGTCAGCAAGCAAGTGCTCGGGAGGGCGATCTGATGCGCGCCATGGCCATGCTCGATCCCTTGTTCGCCACGCTCAACCCCGAAGCTCACGGTGGCGGCGGGATCGAGTGGTGGGGCGACGGACCGGCCGACGACGGTACGACCGCGATCATCATCCTGGTCATCAACTTCGTCGCGCTGATGTTTGTCTTGAACAAGCTCTTGTTCAAGAACCTGCGCAGCAGCAACGCCGAGATCAGCGACGCGATCCGGCTCGAGCTCGAGAAGGCGACCTCCGCCCGAGCCAGCGCCGAGACCCTGATGCGCGAGTATCAGACCAAGCTCGAGGCGCTCGAGACCGAGGTCGAAGAGATCCGCGCTCAGGCCCGCCACTCGGCCGACGCCGAGTCCGCGCGGATCATCGGCGAGGCCAAGGAGCAGGCCGAGAAGATCAAGTCGGCGGCCGAGCGCGCAGGCGAGCGCGAGGCGGTCCGCCGGCGCACCGAGCTCGAGCGCGAGGTCGTCGATCAGGCGCTCGCGCGGGCCGAGGCGGCGATCCGCACCCACTTCGGCAACGCCGATCAGCGCCGCTTGGTCGACGCTTGGGTCGACGAGGTCGGCCAGGCCGAGCTGACGATCGGAAGGGTGAACTGACATGATCTCTGGCAGCCTCGCCAAGCGCTACGCTCGGGCCCTCTACGAGATCGCCGGCAGCGCCCCGCAGCGCGACCGCTTCTTGCAGTCGATGACCGAGTTCAAGTCGGCCTGCAAGCTGCACGACCCGAGCGACCCCTCGGGCGAGCACGACCTGCTCAAGGTCCTCGCCGCCGGCCACCACTCGCTGGCCAACCGCCGCGCGGTCCTGCACGCGGTGCTCAAGCGGATCGGCGCCGATCCGGTGATCGGCAAGTTCCTCGAGCTCGTGCTCGAGCGCGGCCGAATCAGCGGCGTCGAGCAGATCTACCTCCACTTCCGCGATCTGACCGACGAGTCCGCCGGCCGGATCCGCGCGACCATCAAGACCGCGACCCGGCTCGACCCGGGCGCCGACAAGCGCATCCAAGCCGCGCTCGAGAAGTCGACCGGCAAGGCCGTGCTGCTCACCGTCGAAGAAGACCCCGAGCTGATCGGCGGCCTGGTCTGCCACGTCGGCAGCTACACCCTCGATCGCAGCGTGCGGACCTCGCTCGACAAGCTCCGCGCGACGCTCACCAACTAGTTCCCGGCTGGGCCGAGCCCAGCGCCTCCGCCACCCCCGCAGCCGCGAACGCGGCGACCCCCGCAGCCGCGAACGCGGCGACAAAGACAAACAACGATGGAAATCCGAGCCGACGAAATCAGCCGCATCATCCGCGAGCAGATCCAGGGCCACGACACCTCGACCGCGGTCGAAGAGACCGGCAGCGTGCTGACGGTCGGCGACGGCATCGCCCGCGTCTACGGCCTGAGCAAGGCGATGGCCGGCGAGATGCTCGACTTCCCGCACGGCGTGCGCGGCATGGTCCTCAACCTCGAAGAGGGCAACGTCGGCGTCGCGCTGCTCGGCAACGACCACCTGATCAAGGAAGGCGACATCGTCAAGCGGACCTCGACGATCATGTCGGTCGGCGTCGGCGAGGCCCTGCTCGGTCGAGTCGTCAACGCGCTCGGCGATCCGATCGACGGGCTCGGCACGATCGCCTCGAGCGAGAACCGCCCGGTCGAGATCAAGGCGCCCGGCATCATCGCCCGCAAGTCGGTCAGCGAGCCGATGTTGACCGGGCTCAAGGCGATCGACGCGATGGTCCCGATCGGCCGTGGCCAGCGCGAGCTGATCATCGGCGACCGCCAGACCGGCAAGACCGCCGTGGCCGTCGACGCGATCATCAACCAAAAGGGCCAGAACATGATCTGCGTCTACGTCGCGATCGGCCAAAAGCAGTCGACCGTGGCCTCGGTCGTCGAGCGTCTGCGCCGCGAAGGCGCGATGGAGTACTCGGTCGTCGTCGTCGCCGGCGCGTCCGAGTCGGCGCCCTTGCAGTTCCTCGCGCCCTACACCGGCGTCACGATCGGCGAGTACTTCCGCGACAAGGGCGGCCACGCTCTGCTGGTCTACGACGATCTCTCGAAGCAGGCCGTCGCCTACCGCCAGCTCTCGCTGCTGCTGCGCCGCCCGCCGGGCCGCGAAGCCTACCCGGGCGACGTCTTCTACTTGCACAGCCGCCTGCTCGAGCGGGCCTGCAAGCTGTCCGACAAGCAGGGCGGCGGCTCGTTGACGGCGCTGCCGATAATCGAGACCCAGGCCGGCGACGTCTCGGCCTACATCCCGACCAACGTCATCTCGATCACCGACGGGCAGATCTTCCTCGAGTCGAGCCTCTTCCACCGCGGCATCCGTCCGGCCATCAACGTCGGCCTCTCGGTCTCGCGCGTCGGTGGTGCGGCCCAGATCGCGATGATGCGTCGCCACGCCGGTCCCCTGCGGACCTCGCTGGCCCAGTACCGCGAGCTCGAGGCCTTCGCCCAGTTCGCGTCCGACCTCGACTCCACGACCCGCGAGCAGCTCGCCCGCGGCCAGCGAATGGTCGAGCTGCTCAAGCAGGTCCAGTACAAGCCGCTCGACGTCGCGCTCCAGGTCGTGTCGATCTTCGCGGGTACGGCCGGCCACCTCGACAGCGTCGAGCTCAAGCACGTCCGGGCCTTCGAGCAGGATCTGCACAACTGGATGAAGGCCGAGCTCAGCTCGCTGCTCGACGACATCCGCAAGGCCAAGTCGAAGCCCGAGATGCAAAAGTGCGACGACGAGCTCAAGGCCGCGTTCGTGAAATTCAAGGCGCAGTGGAAGCCGCCGACCGACAAGACCGCCGGCTGAGCGGCTGAGATCGAACGAGCTGGCCATGGCGAACCTCAAGGAAATCCGCAACCGGATCGGGTCGGTCAAGAACACCCGCAAGATCACCTCGGCGATGAGCCGGATCGCCGCGGCGCGCCTGCGTCGAGCGCAGAACGCCATGGAGGCGGCGCGCGACTACGGCAAGCGGATGGCCGGCATCACCGGTGAGATCCTGGCCGAGCTCGACGACGCGCCCAGCCAGCACCCGCTGCTCTCGACCAACGCTCAACCGGCGATCTGCTACGTGATCGTGACCGCCGAGCGTGGTCTGTGCGGTGGGTTCAACTCGAGCGTCAGCCGAGCCGCCGAGCGGGCGATCAAGCGGCTGCGCGCCGAGGGCCGCGAGGTCCACATCATCACGGTCGGCCGCAAGGGTCGCGACTACCTCAAGACCTACAAGGCCAGCTCGATGGCCCATCACGCGGCCCCGAGCGCCCCGGCCGAGGTCATCGACATCGCCGAGGCGATCACCGCCGAGGTCGTCGGCCTCCACGCCGGCAACTTCTCGAGCGCCGACGTCGACGGCGACGGCAAGCCCGACATCGGCACCGGCCCGCGCGTCGGCGAGGTTCGGATCGTCTACAACTACTTCCGCAACGTCATCACGCAGGAAGTCCAAGATCAGCAGCTGATCCCGCTGCCGATGCCCGAGCCGCGCGAGAGCGGCGAGCCGCGAGCGGCGGTCGCCCACGCGATCCGGGCCTTCGAGCCCGACATCAAGCACTTGCTCGATCACCTGCTCCCGGTCGCGCTCGAGACCGCGATCCAGCAGGCGCTCTACAATTCGGTCGCGGCCGAGGTCGCGGCCCGTCGCTCGGCGATGGACTCGGCGACCGACAACGCGACCGAGCTGATCGCCCAGCTGACGCTCCAGTACAACCGCGAGCGGCAGGCGGCGATCACCAAGGAGCTGATGGAGATCATCGGCGGCGCCGAGGCCCTCAAGGGCTGACGGCCACAGCAACTTCCCCTTTTTCGTTGGAGACACCCAGCATGTCCGACCCCAAGTCCTCCCTCTTCTCGCCCCCGATCGGCTCCAGCGCTCCGGCTCCCTTCGCGCCCGCTGGCAGCTCGACCGCCACCACCTCCACCGTCAAGAAGGTCGGCCGGATCATCCAGGTCATCGGTCCGGTCATCGACGTCGAGTTCGACGGTGAGCTGCCCGAGGTCTACAACGCGCTGGTCGTCAGCAACGCGTTCATCAACGACAAGCCCGACAACCTGGTCGCCGAGGTCGCGATGCACCTCGGTGAGCGGACCGTTCGGGCGATCGCGATGGACACGACCGACGGCCTCGTCCGTGGGCTCGAGGTCCGCGACACCGGCGGCCCGATCATGATGCCGGTCGGCAAGGGCGTGCTCGGTCGGATCATGAACGTCATCGGCGAGCCGGTCGACGAGCAGGGCGCGATCGCGACGACCGAGACCCGGCCGATCCACCGCAAGGCGCCCGAGTTCACCGAGCAGAGCGTCAAGGTCGAGCCCTTCGTGACCGGCATCAAGGTCATCGACTTGCTCGCTCCTTATCGTCGCGGCGGCAAGATCGGCCTCTTCGGTGGCGCCGGCGTCGGCAAGACCGTGTTGCTGATGGAGCTCATCAACAACGTCGGCAAGACCCACGGCGGCTACTCGGTCTTCGCGGGCGTCGGCGAGCGGACCCGCGAGGGCAACGACCTCTACTTCGAGATGATCGAGTCCGGGGTCATCAAGGCCGACTGGGACCACAACACCCGCGAGGTCCACTCGATCGACACCGAGAAGTCCAAGGTCGCGCTGGTCTATGGCCAGATGAACGAGCCGCCCGGCGCCCGCGCTCGCGTGGCGCTCTCGGCCCTGACCCAGGCCGAGTACTTCCGCGACGAGATGGGCCAGGACGTGATGTTGTTCGTCGACAACATCTTCCGCTTCACCCAGGCCGGCTCCGAGGTCTCGGCCTTGCTCGGCCGCATCCCCAGCGCCGTCGGCTACCAGCCGACCCTCTCGACCGAGATGGGCGGCCTGCAAGAGCGGATCACGACCACGACCAAGGGCTCGATCACCTCGGTCCAGGCCATCTACGTGCCCGCCGACGACTTGACCGACCCCGCGCCCGCGACGGCCTTCGCTCACCTCGACGCGACCACCGTGCTCAACCGCGCCCTGACCGAGATCGGCATCTACCCGGCCGTCGATCCGCTCGACTCGTCGAGCACGATCTTGACCCCGGAGGTCGTCGGCGAGGTCCACTACAACGTCGCCCGCGAGGTTCAGCGCACGCTCCAGAAGTACAAGGAGCTGCAGGACATCATCAAGATCCTCGGCATGGACGAGCTCAGCGAGGACGACAAGCTGGTCGTCTACCGCGCCCGCAAGATCCAGAAGTTCCTCAGCCAGCCCTTCGACGTCGCCAAGGTGTTCACCGGCGCCGACGGTCGCCAGCTCTCGCTCGAGCAGACCATCAACTCCTTCCAGGAGATCCTCGCCGGCAAGCACGACGAGGTGCCCGAGCAGTGCTTCTACATGAAGGGCGACATCTCCGAGGTCGTCGCCGCGCACAAAGAGCTGCTCGAGAAGGAAGCCAAGCAGGCCAACGCGACTGCGAAGAGCGCCTGAGCTCCGAAGGGATCCTGACCATGGCCGCGTACATCAGCTTGGACATCCTCACTCCCAACGGTCGCGTCGACCTGCGGGCGAGCGCGGCCGATCAACCCGGCAAGGAGCAGGGCCCGATCGAGATCGAGGGCGTGCTGATCCCCGCCGCGCTCGGCGAGCTCGGCGTTCTGCCGGGCCACATCCCCTTCCTGACCCCGGTCGTGCCCGGCGTGGTCGCGTTCCGCTACGAGGGCCGCGACCGTCGGATCGCCGTCGGCCAGGGTTTCTTGGAGATCTCCGAGACCGGCGCGGTCAGCCTCCTGACCGAGCGCGTCGCTCGACCCTGGGAGGTCGAGGTCGACAAGGCCAAGGCCGAGCGGGCCAAGATCGAAGAAGAGATCAAGGTCCGCGCCGGGGCGGTCGACGACGTCGAAGTCGTCAAGCTCAAGCATCGCTTCGACTGGCTCGACGCCCAGCTCCGGGCCGTTCAGGCCGGCTGAGCGGTTCAGACCGGCTCCTCTTCGAAGCGCGTCGAGCTTGCTCGGCGCGCTTCGTTCGCGATCCGAGCACGATCCGAGCTCAGAAGAAATACTCGGGATAGGTCGAGCACAACCAACGATCGTGCTCGTCGACGTCGCTGTGGATCGGATGCGTGGGCGAGAGCCAGCGGCCGGCATCCCAGCAGCGATACGCCCCGTCGAGATCGAAGCGGGCCGCGAACACCCGCCCGAGATCGTGGTAGACGCCCGTCATCCGAGGGTTGCCCGCGAGCGCTCGCATGAACGCGGCCTCGGCCGCCTCCAGCTGGCCGAGCATCAGCTGGAGGTTGCCGATCAGCGCCTCGAGCACGTAGGCCTTGTCGCCGGCCAAACTGGCGAGGGCCTCGAGCTCCGGCAAGTTCACCGCGGCCTCGCTCGGAGTCGACGCGGACGCAGCCGTCATCACGAGCCGGGCCTCGGGGCTGATCGCATGCAGCCCGGCGAAGCCCTTCGTCAGCGTCTCGTTCAGCGGCGCCGACAAGGACTGCTCCAAGATCGCGACGAAGGCCTCGAAGTAGGCCTCGCGCTCGATCATGGCGCCGATCAACGACTGCGCCGCTTGGGCGGACGCCTCGTCCTGCGGCGGGCCACGGCGGAGCGCGTGGATCTGCTCCCAGAGCGGATCGCCCTCGGCCGCGACCTGGGTGAGCCCGGCCAGAGCGAGCGGCTCGACCGGCACGAGCTCGCACGCGGACAGCTCGACGCTCGTCGAGGTGGTGCCGCTCGGATCGTAGTGGAGGATCTCGAAGCTGCGCGGCACCGCGTCGCGGGCCAGACGATCGAGCAGCTGCGGGTGGGCGCCGATCGTGTAGCGAAGGGAGCGTGCGAGCCGAGCACGTGCCCAAGCCGGGAGTGGCTCGTCTTCGGCTCGGGCTCGAACCACGCAGAGGCCCTCGATGAACGCGCTCGCTCGCGCGCCTCGGCCCTTCCAGCTCGAGTCGCGCCGACAATTGTCGTCGGGCAGCGCGATCGCGAGGGCGTGACGGCTCATCGCCGGGCGCAGACATGCGGGGACCTCGGCTCCGCCGGCTTCGAGCACGCCATGAATGTGGAGGCGATTTTGCAACTCGGCCCAGCGCCCATGCACCACACCGAGCAGCGCGTCATCGCGGAGCTGGCCAGCGGCCTCGTCGATCCGCAGGATCCTCCGCGCGGCGTAGTCTCGGACGAGGCGCCGACCCTCGCTGCGCTCGAGATCGTAGGTCGGCGCAAGCGAGAGCTCGCGCGTCTCGACCTCGCAGGACCGCTCGATCTCGCTGCCGGGATCGAAGCGGCGCGTCACGACTCGTGCGCGTGCCCGTAGCGTCAACTCGTCGGCCTCGCTCGAGCCAAAGCGTTGGCGGAGTCGCGAGAACATCGCCGAGCGCTCAGGGCTTCAAGCAGACGCCGAGATTCTCGAACCCGGGCGGCGCCTCGCCGACGCCAAAAAACGCCGCGCACTCGCGTGGCGCCGCACAGTTGGGCGCATCGAGCTCGCAGTAGGGCGTGCAGCAGGTCGTCGCGTTGCCGGGGCAGCCAGGCACGCTGGCCTTGGCCACGCAGGCGAGCCCGGGCGTGCAGTCGTTGGCTTGGTTGCAAGGTTGCGCGTCGCCGCCGGGCGAGCCGGTCAGCGAGCACTGGAAGGCCTCGTTGATCCAATAGCAGGCGTATTGATTCGGGCAGTCTTGGAGCAGCGGGTTGCACTGCCGGTCGCAGAGCGCGACGGCGCCCGAGAAGAAGCAGCCCCAGCCGATCGGGCACATCAGGTTCTGCGGGCTGCCGACGCAAAAGGGCACGCAGCTGCCTTGCAGCTCGCCTTGGACCCACTCGAGGTTCCAGCAAAACCCCTCGCCGTCGCAGTCGTCTTGGGCCTCGTTGAAATTGCTGAGCGTGCAGGGCTCGCCCCAGCCCTTGTCGCCGAGGATCGGCATGCACTTGTTGGCGTCGAGGAAGGTGCTGCCTGGCACGGTCGCATAGGGCACGCACTTGTGGGTTGGAAAGCAGTCTTGCGCGAGCGGGTTGCAAGGCTCGTTGGTGACGTCGGGTGGGATCCCCCAATTGCCCTCGTCGGCGTTGGTCGAGTCCGAGCCAGCGCTGCTGGTGCTGGCCGTGTCCTCGCTCGAGCTTCCGGTCTCGCTGCCGAGCGTGGTCGCGCTCCCGCTCTCGCTTGCGCTGGTGCCCGGCCCCTCGCTCGCCGAGCTCGACGCGCTGCTGGTCCCGGCGGTCGGGGCTTCGTCGCCGAAGCTCGTGCCCTCGGGGCCCGAGTCGGCGACGCTGGTGCCGGGCGTGGCGTTCGACTCCGAGACTTCGTCGGCCGCGCTGCCGAAGCTGGGATCACCGAGCAGGCCCGGACCGCAGCCCGCGAGCAGCAGCGCGAGGGCGACGAGACGCCAGCGTCGATCGAGTCCGATCACCGTCGAGCAGCGTATCAGAGCCGCTAGCAGCCGCTCGCCAAGCCGGTCCCGGCCACGCCTGCTGGCTCGTGCTCGCGCGCGGCTGGCCGCGACGCGCGGCCCGCCCCGCGTCGGTCGACCGCGTGGCCCATCCTGGTCCCGGTTGGGTCGCTCGCGCGCGCATGCGAAGCTCGGCCGATGCGTCGCTTCGCTCTCGCGTTCGCGCTGCTCGGATCCTCGCTGCTGGCTTGCGAGCCGCGGGTCGAGCCGGCCAGCCAGCAAGCCCCGGCGCCGGTCGAGTCGCAGCCGGTCGCGCCCGCGCCGGTCGAGCCGACGCCCGATCCGACACCCGTCGAGCCCAAGCCGCTCGACTTGGTCGAGGGCGAGGTCGAGGGCATCCACTACGCCGAGGCGATCACCGGCGGGGCCGAGCGCGACGCGAGCTTGCCGATGATCGTCGCGATCCACGGCTTGGGCGACTCGCCCGAGAACTTCGCCATGCTCTTCGCGGGCTTCGATCGGCCGGCCCGCGTGATCTTGCCGCGCGGGCTCGAGCCCCACGAGGGCGGCTGGTCCTGGTTCGCCTTTCGTGCCCGCGATCCCGATGTCGACGCCTTGGCCAAGAGCATCGGCGAGGCCGCCGACGAGCTCGCGCCCGCGATCGCGGCCTTGGCCAAGCAGCGGCCGACCACCGGCAAGCCGATCATCACCGGCTTCTCGCAAGGCGGCATGCTGACCACGATGCTCGCGGTCGAGCACGGCGATCTGCTCGATCATGCGATCTCGATCGGCGGCTGGCTTCCGCCGCCGCGTTGGCCCAAGACCAAGCCCGCCCACGCACCGACGATCGTCGAGCTGCATGGTGACATCGACAAGGCGGTCGCGTTCGGCCCGACCCGCGAAGCGATCGAGCACTTGAAGAGCCTGGGCTGGCCGGCCGAGCTGCACGGCTATCCCAACATGGGTCACGCGATCCCGCCCGTGATGCGCGAGGAGATCGAGACCTTGCTGCGCAGCTACATCGACCCTCCGCCCCAGCCATGAGCGATCCAAGCGAGTCCACCCGTCGTCAACTCAAGATGTTCCCCGGCCTGAAGTCGAGCGACTTCATGCACCCTTGGGACGTCAAGGCCACCAACACGCTCAAGGCCGTGCCCGGCTTCGATCGGGTCGTGTCCTGGGTGATGGAGCACAGCCTCGAGCGGGTCTTCTACCTGCAAAACGTGGCCGACAACGTCCGCGTGACCGACAAGATGTTCCCCAAGCTCAATCGCTACCTCGAGTGGGCTTGCAAGATCCTCGACGTGCCCAAGCCAGAGCTCTACGTCAGCCTCGACCCGAGCTACAACGCCTATACCTACGGTCATACCAGCCCCTTCATCGTGATCACCTCGGCCTTGCTCGAGGTCCTCGACGAGCGCGAGAAGCTCTACGTGATCGCCCACGAGCTCGGCCACATCAAGTGCGAGCACGTGCTCTATACCGTCGTCGCCCAGAACCTCGCGGTCCTGCTCGAGATCTTCGGCAAGATGACGCTGGGGCTCGGCTCGCTGCTCGGGGCCGGGCTCGCGCTGCCGCTCTACGATTGGTACCGCAAGGCCGAGCTCTCGGCCGACCGCGCGGCGCTCTTGGCCGTGCAGGATCCCGAGGTCGCGCTGCGGGTGTTCATGAAGCTGGCCGGCGGAACCCAGAGCCAGCTTGCCGACATGGACCAGCACGAATTCCTCCGGCAGATCCGCGCCTACGAGGACCGTGACGTCAACACGCTCGACCGGCTCTACAAATTCCTGATCCCCATGTTCCGCACCCACCCCTTTCCGATCGTGCGGGCCAAGCACCTCGACCTGTGGATCGCGGAAGGGGGCTATTCGCGGGTCAGCGGGCTCTCGGCCGCGCGCCTCGGCGCGCGCTAGCTCTAGATTTAGGGCTAGCAGCCTGTGGTGGAACGCGCGAGAACCACGCGTTGGCGACAACCACGCTGGCGACAGCCTCGCGGCCACCAAGTAGAGTGCTCTCGCCATGACGATGGGCAGCAAGTACGACGACCAGCAGGCGCTGTTCGTGACCTACAAGGAAGCCCCGCGATCGGCGGGGCACCCCTTCTACGAGGCGCTGGACGGCATCCTGAAGGCCAACGGCTTCGACCGCTACGTCGAACGCGAGTGTGATCGCTTCTACTCGGCGACGGGCCGGCCCTCGCTGGCGCCGGGCGTCTACTTCCGCTGCCTCTTGGTCGGCTACTTCGAGGGCATCGACAGCGAGCGGGGCATCGCCTGGCGGGTCAGCGACTCGCTCAGCCTCCGGCACTTCCTCGGGCTGGGTCTGGCCAAGTCGGCGCCCGATCACTCGACGATCTCCCGGACTCGCCGGCTCCTCGATCTCGAGGTCCACCAACATGTCTTCACGTGGGTGCTCGGTGTGCTCGCCAGTAACGGCTTGCTCAAGGGCAAGACGATCGGCGTCGACGCGACGACCCTCGAAGCCAACGCCGCCTTGCGTTCGCTGGTCCGCCGCGATGACGGGCAAGCCTACAACGACTACCTCATCGCGCTTGCCAAGGCCTCGGGGATCGAGACACCGACCCGCACTGATCTGGCGCGGCTCGACCGGAAGCGGCCGAAGAAGGGGTCCAACGCGGAGTGGGTCAACCCCCACGAGCCCGACGCGAGGATCTCGAAGATGAAGAACGGCGCGACCGACATGGCCCACAAGGTCGAGCACGCCGTCGACATGGACACGGGCGCAGTGGTAGGCATCTCGCTTCATGGCGGCAACGTCCACGACACCAAGAGTGTCGGCGCGACGCTCGACGCTGCGGCCACGAACCTGGTCGAGACACGCGAGAATCTCGCGAGGGAGCGCGGTGACGATGATGACGACCCTGACTCGCCGATCGCCGAGAGGATCGAAGAGGTCGTCGCCGACAAGGGCTATCACAGCAACGACACCTTCTGTGCGCTCGACGAAGTCGGGATCCGGACGTACATCGCCCAGCCAGACCGCGGACGCCGAAACTGGAAGGGCAAGACCACCGAGCGCGACTTGGTCTACGCGAATCATCGGCGCGTGAAGGGACGACGAGGGCGAAGGCTCATGCGAAAGCGAGGCGAGCTGCTCGAACGCCCCTTCGCACACAACTACGAGACCGGCGGAATGCGCCGAACCTATCTGCGGCGACACGACAACATCCTCAAACGTCTGCTGGTCCACGTCGCGGGCTGCAACCTCGGTCTACTGATGCGCGAACTCTTCGGCGTCGGCACACCGCGGAGTCTCCAGGGGAGGCTCGCGGCCTTCCTTTTGGTCCTTTGGACGCTCGTGGTGAGCACCTGGAACCGATGGAGGGCGAGCGGTCGAGGAATTGCCGGTCGGTGCGCAGAATTTCTCGGGCTCGTCTGCGCGGCCCTGGTCGGCGAGCGTCGTTGGGCACCGGTCCGACTCGTCGCAGACTGAGCCTTCCACCACGGGCTGCTAGGCCAGCGTTTCAATCCTCGTAGCCGATCAACCGATGCAAGGCCTCGACGTCGGCCTCGCTACAGTGGCGGGTGCGGATCACCGTGATCGGGTTGCCGCCCATCGTCGCGCGAAAGATGAAGCGCGGGCTGTGAATCTCGATGATCCCGAAGGGTCCGCCGCGCCGAATCTCGCCATACGCTGCGGCGAGCCGATCCCAGACCGCGGCGACCTCTCGCCGCGCGAAGAAGTACTTGTAGGTCTCCGGGTGAATGCAGGCGTGGTGCCGGGCCCGGCTCGGGCGGGCGGGGCCGAGCTCGCTCATGCGTTGCGCTCGACCGCGAACTGGCAGGCGGGCTGGCCGGTGGCGATGCAATCGCCCTCGTGCGCGGTGTAGCTGCCGATCCGCTCCTCGATCGTGCCCTTGCCGTAGACCAGCTCGAGCAGGCCGGCGGCCACACCCGTCAGCATCAGGCAGGTCGGATCGCTGGCCCGGCCGCGAACCTCGGCGTAGCCGATCGCTTCATAGCCGTTGAGCGACTCGAACCCGATCGCGGCGGGCCCGGGGTGGTCGGTGATGTGCCAATTGCCCCAACCCAGCGCGTTGCTGATCGCGACCAGCGCGAAGATGTTGTCGCGTGGCTCGTGGATCATCGGCGCGACCAGGGCCTCCCATTCGACGGAATTCATGATCCCGCGAAAGGTGTTCATCGCACAGGCTTCGCCGTCGGCGATCAGCATCCGCCTGGCCGGCTTCTCGCGCCGCCTCTCGGTCATCGCCTCGACGAAGCGGATGCAGGCGAGGTTGTAGAAGTCGGCCGGGATGTTGGCGAGGTAGACGCTGAACGCCGGGATCAAGCCCTCGGCGTCGCCCTGGATCGGCATGGCGACCAAGGCGTCGATGATCTTCGCTTCGTCGACCGTGGTCGAATGGAGGTAGTCGCCGCCGGTCTTGGCGACGAACTCGAGCGGACGCTTGTGGTTGCCGGCGATCGCCTCGGTCCGGGTCGCGTCGAGTTCGAACACGCAGGCGGCGTCGCCTCGGGCCATGCACTCGCGCTCGTGCACGTGGACGAGCTCGGCCCGGGTCGCCCACGCGGCGGCTTGGATGTAGCCCTCGGTGAAGGTGCAGACCCTGCGATCGCTGGTGCCGAAGCCCGCCACCCAGCCTTCGACGAAGTGCGAGGCGCTCGCCCGCGCCCGGCCCTCGCCGAGCTCGGCGAGGTCGATGCGGCCGAAGCCGAGCCGAGCGTAGAGCCGCTCGGCGACGCTGCGCTTGGTCGCCGCATCGTCGCCCTCGCGCAAGGCCGCGGCGATCTGCTCGGCGAAGACGGTCTCGGCGGCCGCCCGGACGATCGCCTTGCCATCGATCACGCTCGCGCCCTCGAGCGTTCGCTGGACGCGGGCGTTGTAGTGGTGGCAGTGAACGATGACGTCCTTGCCCGCGATCACGCGTCGGTAGTTGTGCGGGTCGTAGCGGAGCTCGAAGCGAGGATCGAGGCTGGCTTCGAGGTGGGTGGATTCAGGCTTGGACTCGGGCATGGGAATCACGACTTGCGAACGATGGAAGCGATGGCGTCCTCGAGGGTCGCGCAGACCTCGAGTTCGCGGGTCGAGAAGTCCGAGCTGGCGAAGCGCTGGGCCATGTTCGGGCTGACGCCGGTCAGCAGCGCCCGCACACCGATCATGCGCAGGGCTCGGCTGGCTCCGAGCAGGCCCGCGATCGCGCCTTCGTCGAGCTGGGGGACGCCGGTGACGTCGAGGATGACCGCGCGAGTGCCCGCGCGCGCCAGCCCTTCGAGCAGCTCGTGGGTGATCTCGGCCATGCGCTCGCGATCGATCTCGCCGACCAAGGGGACGACGCTCAGGTGCTTGGTGATGGGGATTCGCGGGGCGCTCAGCGCCCGGATCGCCGCCTGTTGAGCGGTGATGACCGCCGCTTGGTGAGCGATCGCCTCGCGCTGGCTGGCGAGCCGCGCGGCCTCGGCTTGGTGGCGATCGGTCACGTCGCGCAGCGCGATCACGTAGCCGGTCAGGCCGCGCGTGGGCATGAAGAGCGGACGCCCGTCGAACTCGAGCTTGCGCCCGTGCAGCTCGAGCGCGGCGGCGTGATTGGTTCCGGTCAAGGTCGCGTCGACGCACGCGAGCAGGCCCGCGTAGACCTCGTCGGCGAGCAAGGCCGGCAGCTGGGCCATGATCAGGGCCTCCTCACCGACCAGCACGCCACGCCCGGATCGCAGGTCGAGCAGCTCGAGCGCGCGCGCGTTGTGGTCGGTGATCCGCGCTTCGACGTCGAGGAAGAGCAAGCCCTCGGACGAGCTCTCGAGCACGGTCGACCAGCGACGCGCGTCTTGGACCAGTTCGAAGACCAAGTTGTTGGGTCCGTCGATGCACTCGACGAAGGCGTGCCAGCGAGCGCCGCGGCGTTCAATCAGGAGGCGAGCGAGGTGTTGGACCTCGCCGACCTCGAGCAGCGCGCCGAGGTCGATGCGGGTGATCGAGGCTTGGCTGAACGCCCGGTCGAGCGAGACGAGCGTTCGGCGATCGCTGGCCGCGACCAGCTCGGTCAGCTCGATGCCCTCGATGTCGGCGAAGGTGCAGCCAAAGTCGTGCAAGAAGCGATCGGACGCGGCCCGGATCTCGAGCGCATCGTCGACGATCAAGACGCCTGCGTGCATGTCCTCAGGACGAAAGCCTTCCATGGATCTCGACGCGCACGACACGGTCGACATGCATACCAAGGCGAATCGATTCGTGACACCGCGCCGAGGCGGGGGGGATCCGCAGGGTCCGGCCAATTCCAACAAAGCAATTGTCGCAAAGCAACTATCGCAAAGTAATTGGCATGAAGACTGCGAGTTCGACCGTGAAGATCAGCGCATTCACCTCGACGCCTCGAGCAAGACCGCGCTGGCCGGCGAGCGACCCTCGCGGTCGGGCTCGGCGATCGCACGGATGGCCGCGAGCTCCGACGCCGCGTCGGGATCGCGGATCGGGCCGAGGCTCTGGCTGACGATCAAGACCAGCGCGAGCGCGAGCCCGGCCAGCCAGGGCCAAAGACCATGCTCGCTCGCGCGCGCGAGTCGAACCAGGGCGAGACCGACGAGCGAGGCGCTGGCCAGCCCGATCAACCACATCGGCAGGCCGTGGACGCGCTGGCCGGCGAGCGCGAGCGGCCAGAGCAGATCGCCGAGCGGGTTGCCGTGCGGGATCAGGTGTGGAAACCAATTGGCGGCCAGGAATTCGTAGACGAGCGACGCACCAAAGAGCCCGAGCAAGAGCGTGAAGCCGATCGCTCGAGCACGATCGCGCCGCGTCAGCTCGCGGGTCAGCACGACCAGGCCAGGGACCGCGAGCGGGAGCCCGATCACGAAGTAGCGCGGTCCGACCCGCCAGCCGCCGCCTTGCTCGAGCCCGAGCAAGACCGCGAAGAGGCTCAGCCCGACCGCGGCGAAGAGGGCATGGCGAGCCCGCGACTCGGGCCGCGCCTCGGTGCGAGCCGCCCACGCGCCGGCGAGCAAGCCGAGCAGCGCGAGCGGGCACCAGATCAACGCGCCGCCCCAAGGCGAGAGCAGGTGCTCCCAGGCGCTAGCGAGGCTCGGCCACTGCAAGCCGAGCAGGCCACGCCCGTGGATCGCCGCGAACTCGTCGTGCGCCGCGCGGTGGTAGCCGGTCGTCCAGGGGCTGCCGAACACGGCTTGGTGGTAGAGCGCGAGCCCGACGATCGGCCCGAGCGCGCCCGCGAGCGCGGCCGCGAGCACGCGCCAGCGTCGAGCGAAGTGAACGAGCAGCCAGATCGCGATCGCGGGTCCGGCGAACACGGCGGTGTCCTCGACCGTGATCGCGCCCGCACAGAGCAGGCCGGCGAGCGCCGCTCGAGCGGGCTGCAGCGGCGCGTCGCTGCGCGGCGTCAAGATCAACAGGCCGCCGCCGAGCAAGGCCGCTGCGAGCGAGTGACCAAAGAGCAGCTTGGCGTTGGCCCACGCTGGCGTGGCGAGCAACCAGGCGAGCAGCGCGAAGTCGACGTGGGCGGGCGCCTCGTCGTTGGCCCGCTCGCGTCGCCAGAGCGCGAACGCGAGCAGCAAAGTCGGCAAGAGGGCACCGAGCGCCCGGGCCAGCAGCGAGTAGCCACGGCGATCGATCGCCGCGCCGCTCAGCGCATGGCGTGCCTCGAGCGCGAGCCAGGCCGCGCTCGCGACCAAGGTCGCGCCAGGCGGCTTGTTGGGCACGAGCGTGCCGTCGCGCGCTCGCGCGACGTCGGGCCCGAGCGCGAGCCCGTGGGCGTTGGCGCCGTCGATCCGCACGCTGCCCTGCTCGACCAAGGCGATGCCGGCGAGCAGGCGCGGGCGCTCGTTGGCGTCGAGCATTCGCTCGAAGTAGGGCCAGCTGCCGCCGAGCACGATCGTGACCAGCAAGGCGAGGCCGAGCTGACGCGCGATCGCGGGCGAGAGGCGAGCGGCCACGGGCCACGATACCCGAGCCTCGCGTTTCAGTCGGCCTTCAGTCGGCGTTCAGTCCGAGTAGAGGCCCGTGAGCGCCGCGAAGCCTGGCGCACAGGCCTCGCGCAGCTGGTCGAGCTCGCGCGGCGCGAGCTCGGTCCAGCGCGATCGAGCCGGGCGGACGATCGCGGCCATGCGATCGATCCAGGCCGGCTCGCAGCGGACCTCGAAGAAGTCGAAGAGCCGGGCGATCGTCGCGTGCGGGGCCGTGCCGAAGTCCTCGTAGCGCAAGGTCAGCACCCGATCGGCGTCGACTCGGGCGAGCTCGGCGAGCCCAGCCAAGACCTCGCCCGACCAATAGTGGCCACAGAGCGGCAGCGGCGTGGCGTAGGCCAAGAAGGCCTCGCGGTCGAAGCCCTCGGGCAAGAAGGGGATCAGCTCGTCGGGCAGGTCGCCCTCGTTGCTGCGATCGCTCGACTCCCAGGGATCGACGCCGAGGATCTCGGTCAGCTGGATCGCGATCAAGGCCATGCGAAAGCCGAGGTGCTGGCTGATCGAGAGCGCACAATTTCGGCCGTCGCGGACCAGGTGGACGAAGCGGGCGTCGGGGAAGTGGGTGAGCAGGCGGCCGACGATCCGCAGCGAGCCGCCCGAGCGCTCGACCCAGCGCTGGCGATCGAGGCGCTGGCAGAGCCAGGCGAAGAGCGCCCGATAGTGCTCGCCCACCCGCGCGCGCGGGCGCGTGGCGATGAAGCGCTCGAGCTCGGCGAGGATCGGCTCGGGCTCGTCGCTCAGGTGGGGCAGGGTGGTCTGGAGGATCGCCGGCACGCCCGACTCGAAGCGCGAGGCCGCCGAGGGCGGCCGGTAGAGCACCTCTTGCATGGCGACGTCGTGGCGCAACATCGTCGTCAGCTTGGGCGGGACCCCGACGATGATCCGGCCAAACTCGCTCGCGTCGATCGCCGACTCCGGGAAGCACTCGGCGATCCGACCGCCGAGATCGGTGAGTGACATGAAGAGCTCGGACAGGCTGAGCAGGCTCGGGTGAGCACGGACGAGCTCGCTGACCAGGGTCGAGCCGCAGCGACCGGTTCCAACCACGAAGAGCGGGGCCGCGTCGCTCATGTCAGCGGGCCACCGGAAGGTTGGCGCGGGCCTTGGCGAGCACCTCGAGGTACCAGCGACC
>JAMHUH010000137.1:0-23422 GCA_035904925.1 Nannocystaceae bacterium | reverse complement strand
GCCCGAGCTGATGCCCGACGCCAGCAGCCCGGTGGTCGAGCCGCCGCGCCGGCCCGAGCCGCCGCCCCAGCCCGCGCCCGAGGCCGCCGCGCCGGAGCCCGCGAAGCCGGAGCTCGTCAAGCCGGAAGAGGCGAAGCAGCCGGACGCGCCCAAGCCCGCGAAGCCGGAGGCGGCGAAGAACCCGGACGCGCCGAAGCCCGCCAAGCCGGACGAGGCGAAGAAGCCGGACGAGCCCAAGCCCGCCTCCGAGTGACGACTAGCACCTCGACACCTCGGCGGGCCGCGGGCAAGCTCCCGCCATGTCCGTGACCCACTTTCATCGTCGGGCCGCGCGCCCGGACGCGGGCTTGCGAACGCGCGCGCTCGGGCGCTTCGCCTCCGGTCTGTTGACGACCACCCTGGCGCTCACGGGCTGCTTGAAGGTCCCGCTCGATCTCGACGAGCCCGGAGCCGGGACCACGGCGCCGACGACCGCTCAGGAGCTGCTCGATCGGCACATTGCGGCCAGCGGCGGCGCCGAGGCGCTGCGCAAGCTCGACACGCGGACCGTCGAGGCCCGGGTCGTGTTCAAGGCCCAAGAGGGCTGCGAAGAGGGCGACCAAGACTGCATGTGGGAGGACGCGATCGGGCAGTTCGTGCTCTACACGACCGCCGACGCGCGCATGTATCGACGCATGGTCGTCGGCGACAACGTGCTCGAGCGTGGCTTCGACGGCGAGAATGGCTGGCAGCTGCAGGTCGATCCCCAGGTCTTGGTCATGGAGGATCCCGCGTCCGAGCCCTTGCTGCGCGAGGACGCCTTGCTGCACTGGTACTTCGACGTCGACCAACGCGAGCTCGCGCTCGAGCTGCTGCCCAGCCGCGAGAGCGAGGACGAGCGCAAGCTCGACGGCGTGCGCTGGTTCGCCGCCTCCGCGGACTGGCCCGAGAGCGAGAAGTGGTTCGATCGCGCGACCGGTCTGCTCTACGAGGAGATCGAGCGCGACACCGAGACCGGCGACATGGTTCGGCGGATCTACACCGACTATCGCGAGGTCGACGGCGTCCAGGTGCCCTGGATGATCGAGCAGGTCACGATGGCCGACGGCCTGGCCGTGCAGACCATCGAGCTGCACGTGCAGGCGGTCAACCATCGCCCGGTCGCGGCCGAGAAATTCGCCGTGCCCACGCTCGCTCCGGTCGCGCCCGAGGTCGACGAGCTGCTGACCATGCTCGAGCAGGCTCGGCTGGCCGCGCAAGACGACCCGAAGCTGGTCTCGGGCCATGTCCAGCTGGCCCGGATCGCGTTCGCAGCCGCGCACTTCGAAGAGTCGCGGGCGGCGGCCAAGGCCGCGCTCAAGCTCGACGCCAAGGACCTCGAGGCGCTCTACTTGTTGGTCCGGATCGATCTGCTCGAGGGCGACATGAAGAGCGCCGAGGCCAACCTGACCAAGGCGATCGCGGCCGGCTTGCGCGACGACGAGGCCGCCCGGCAAAAAGCCTGGATCCACCTGCGCCGCGGCCAGTGGGACAAGGCCGGCGCCGACCTGAGCGCGGCCGGCAACCCGCAGCTCGGCGACCGCTACCAAGCCTTCGACGGCAAGCCCTTCGTGACCAAGATGGGCGGCGACGGCTGCAAGGCCACGCTGCCGATCAAGCTCGAGCAGGGCGCGGTGGTGTTCGATGTCGGGGCCGACGGCGACAAGCTGCGCCTGCTCCTCGACACCGGCGCCTCCGACTTGATCATCACCGACGCCAAGGCCAAGAGCCTGGTCATCGGCACCGACGCGACCGCGCCGCTCTCGGCCGGCGGCCCGCCGCTTCCTCAAGGTCAGCTCGACACGCTCACGCTCGGCGACTTCGTGGTCCAGAACGTGCCCGTCAGCATGTTCCCGGCCGATCAGCTCGGGCTCGTCGTCGGGCTCGAGGGCGTCGATGGGATCCTCGGTATCCGGCCCTTCGCGGGTCGCCAGCTGACCATCGATCTCGATCGCAACGTGATGGAGATCGTCGAGCCGGGCAAGCGCTGCGCCAAGCCGCTCGAGGCCAACCGGGCTGGTCAGGCGGTGCCCTTCTGGCTGCACGAGACCCACTACATCTACGTGCTCGGCCACATGCGCGACGCCGAGGGCGTGTACCTGGTCAACACCGGCATGCGCGGCGCCGATCTGACCGCCAACGAGGGCGCCTATGCGTTCGCGGGCATCGGCGCGCCGGCGCTCTACGCCAACCAGACCGCCGCGCTGGCCCAGGTCGATCACTTCCGACTCGGCGCCTGGGCGCGCGAGAACATGATCGCGGCTTGGGGCTTCTTGGCTCAGAACGCGACCAGCGACGGGTTTCGGCTCGACGGCATGATCGGCCTGGGCGTGCTCGGCTCGGGCAGCTGGACGATCGACTTCGAACAACAGAAGTTCTTCTTGCGGGATCCCGCCAAGGCGGCGGCCAAGCCCGCGGCCGAGCCCAAGCCCGCGGCCGAGCCCAAGCCCGCGGCCGAGCCCAAGCCCGCGGCGGCCAAGCCCAAGCAGGATCCGGGCTGAGCCGACCATGCGCTACCCGGTGCTGATCTTCGACCTCGACGACACGCTGATCGAGTCGTTCCCCGAGTATGCGCGCATGCACCAGCGGATCGCTCGCGATCTCGGCTGGCCGATCCCGACCACCGAGGCGCTGATCCACTACGGCCCGACTTGGCCCGACACCCTGGCTCGGCTCTGGCCCGAGCATCCGATCGCCGACTTCCTCGCTCACTTCGAGCGGGTCGTGCACGAGCACCGCTATCGCGCCTTGCCCGATGTGGTCGAGACGCTCGCTTCGCTGCGCGAGCGCGGCCACAGCCTGTGGATCGTCACCAAGCGCTCGCGCTCGCGCCTCGACCAGCGCATGCGCGAGGCCGAGCTGGCCCGCGAGCTCTTCGACGGGATCTTCGCCGACGAAGACCAGCCCTTCGGCAAGCCCGACCCGCGCTGCTTCGAGCCGGTCTGGGCGGCGCTCGGCGGCAAGCGGCCCGAGCAGGCGATCTACGTCGGCGATCGCCACGACGATCTGCTCGCCGCACGGGGGGCCGGGCTGACCTTCGTCGGTGTGCGGACCGGGCCCGAGCCGCATGGCTTCGCCGAGCACCCGCCCGAGCACGTGCTCGACAGCGCGGCGGTCTTGCCGAGCTGGCTGGAGGCGCAGCGATGAGCCTGCCCAGTCATGATCACCATGATCACCTGGGCATCAGCGCCGCGCTCGGCTGGCTCGAGATCGAGGGCGTCGCGCGCCTGGTCGAGCGGCCCTTCGTGATCGTCGATCGCCGCAGCGGGACGATCATGTCGGTCCACGCGGGCGCGCCCGACCCCGAGCATCGACCCGCGCTGATCCACGACCTCGGCCACACGCTGCTCGTGCCGGGCTTCGTGAACGCGCACAGCCACGCGTTCCAACGACGGATCCGCGGGCTCACGCATCGGCGAGCGAGCGGCGATCCTTCGAGCTTCTGGAGCTGGCGTCAGGCCATGTACGCGGCCGCCAACGCGCTCGACAGCGAAGGCGTGTACGCCCAGACTCGGGCCTGCTTCGCCGAGATGCTGGCCCGCGGGATCACCTGCGTCGGCGAGTTCCACTACCTGCATCACGACCCCGAGGGCCGACCCTACGCCGACCCCAACGAGCTGTCCGAGCAGGTCATCCGGGCCGCCGACGAGGTCGGGATCCGGCTGGTCTTGCTCGACGTCTACTACGCGCGCGCCGGCATCGATCATCCGGGTCCGCTGCCCGAGCAGCGGCGCTTTTGCGACGGCTCGATCGACGCCTACCTGCGTCGCCTCGACGATCTTCGCAGCCGTCACCCCGGGCTCGGGCTCGGCGTCACTCCACACAGCGTCCGAGCCGTGCGAGCCGCCGAGCTCGGCTTGCTCGCCGCCTACGCCGACACCCACGACCTGCCGATCCACAGCCACGTGTCCGAGCAGCCGCTCGAGAACCAGCAATGCCACGCCGAGCACGGCCGCACGCCGACCCAGGTGTTCGCCGACGCCGGCTGCCTCGCTCGGGCGCACGCGTTCACGGCCGTGCACGCGATCCATGTCAGCGCGGGCGACCGCGCGCTCTTGGCCAATCAACAGGTCTGCGCCTGTCCGAGCACCGAGGCCGATCTCGGCGATGGCATCGTCCCCGCCCGCGAGTTCTTGGCCGGCGGGACCACGCTCGCGCTCGGCAGCGACAGCAACGCGATCATCGATCTCGTCCAAGAGGCTCGGATGCTCGAGATGCACGAGCGCCTGCGCAACCAGGCGCGGATCATCCTGCACGACGAAGAGGGCCGGGTCGCGCCGACGCTCGTGGCCGCAGCCACGACCGGCGGCGCGCGGGCGCTGGGTCGACCCGAGCTCGGGCGCCTCGGCGTCGGCTCGCCCTTCGACGCCGCCGCCTTCGATCTCGACCACCCGATGCTGGCGGGGGTGCCAGCGGCGTCGGCCCTCGACGCGTTGATGCTGGCGGGAAGCGCCGAGCCGATCACCCAGGTCTGGGTCGGAGGCAGGAGGCGCTCGTGAGCTCGACCTCGGCCGCGTCGCGGCCGATCGGGCTCGCGCGGCGCGGGCTCGCGCATGCCTGCCTCGGCGCGTGCATGCTGCTCGGCTGTCATCGCCCGCCGGTCGACTGCGAGTACGACTCGGTCGAGCGCTGCTTGTGGGAGCGCGGCCAGACCGAGCCCGACTCGAACAAGCCCAAGGCCACGACCAGCGAGGGCAACCAGGGCGATGGTTCGCTCGGCGAGCAAGAGACCCTCGAGCGCTGGACCGAGTTTGGCTCGGCCTTGCGGGGTCTCGCCGAGCTGATCGGCAGCGGTCTCGAGTGGTCTTTGGTCGAGGAGCAGGCGCGTGAGCTGTGCGGCACGCCACCCGAGTTGCTCGGCCAAGGCAGCGAGGACGAGGACCCGCACGCATGGTCGTGCACCTTGGCCAACGCGCTCGAGCTCGATGGCACACTGCTGAAACTCGAGCTCGGCGAGGGGGTGGTCTCGTTGACCGCCGACACGCTCACGGAGCGCAGCAGCGCCCAGCTGGTCGCCCTGGCGCGCGCAGCCGTGGATTCGTGCGTGGACGGCTTTCACGCCGTCGATGGCCCGGTCAACCAGGAGTTCGAGCGCTGCACGCTGCGCTCCGGCCCGCTGCTCTTCGTCGGCCGATTCCCCCGGGACCTCGACGCCGACCGTTGGCAGGTCTCGATCGCCGTGGTCGACGCGGGCTGATGCCCGAGCGCGACGGCACTCGCCCAGCTCACGCGGCCGCCCTTTTCCTCGACCAACGAGTGCGTACACTCGCCGCGCCATGGTCGACGACGTCTCGATGCCCAGCAGTTTCGGCGGTTTGCTCTTCCCGCTCGACATGTTCCGGCCGACCACCCTCGCCGCGGTCTTGGCCGAGGGTCTGGTCTCCCAGGTCAAGAACATCCTCGACGCCAAGCTGGTGCTGACTCGGCACCCGCAGATCCAAGTCGTGATCGCCCGGATCGAGGGTTCGGTGATCGACGGCGACGAGGCCCGGTTCTGGCGCGACAACATCGAGCTGGCCCTGATGGCCTCGCAGGTGCTGCCGCGCCAGCTCTTCTTGTACTACGTCGTCGCCGACGACGGCGTCAACGTCGAGCCGCGTCAAGGCTTCGTGGTCGCGCAGCGCGGCCAGGTGCTCGCGGCCGAGGACGCGACCGCCGATCAGCTCCCGCCCGACGCGTTGCCCGAGGACTGGCCGGTCGAGCGCCTGCTCGCGCAGCTCGGCCTCCACTACGAGGATCTCGCCACGGGCTTCGTCGGCGGACCGACGATCGAGCTCTCGCTGGTCGACGGTGGCGGGGACGACCGCGAGCTCTTGATGGCGCTCGCAGGTCAGCCGCCCGGCCCGGCCGAGGACGCCGAGCCCGGGCCCGCGGCCAAGGCCCCCACGGCCGCGCCCACGACCCGAGCTCCGGCCAGCAAGGCTGCGCCGGCTGGCGCCGCCCCAGCCAAGGACGCGCCGGCTCGGCCCAAGCGGATCACCGTCGAGGAGGACCAAAAGCGCCGGGCCGCCGAGCAACACGCCGCCCAGGAGGCGCGCGAGGCCAAGGCCGCGTCGATCCGCGCCGATCTGCCTTACTTGATCGACGAGTTCGGCATCATCGTCGCGCCCAAAGCCGAGCTCGGCGACACCGACATCCTCGAGCCCTTCTTGGTCAGCAAGCTGGCGGGCGACCTTCCGGCGGGCTTGCCCCGCGACCAGCAAGAGCCGCTGCAAGGCAAGCGAATCGACTTTGCGGTCAAGGTCGAGTTCCTCAGCGAGGTCTTTGTCGGCGAGCGTCCGCTGGTCAAGCCGACCTTCGACGAGCAGGCCGCGGCCCGGACCCTCGGCGGCCAGGCGGTGAAGGTGCTCGAGGTCCTGGCCCCGCGGCTCGGCAAAGGCACCTTCGTCCGGCGCGAGCGCGCGGGCGTTTTCGTGTCGCGAACGGCAGATCTCCCCCTGCCCGAGTCGCTGATCCTCGCCTTGCTCGACCAGCAAGGCTGAGGGCGAGCCCTGACCGGGACGTCGCGGTCGCTCTGACTGCAATGTCCCGGTCGTCGCATTCGGCCGCGAATCATCATAGTTGGTGTCGTGAAACACGACAGTCGAGTCAGACCCAGCCGACGAAACGCGACATTTTGGGCACCCTCGATCGAAGGTGCGCCCGGCGCCCAGTCGAGTGTGATGTGTCGCACGTGACGCCGCTCCATAGGTCATCATTCACCTCAAAAACACAATGATTTCATGTGTTTGAGGAATTGCTACACCAACCCTGGTCAGCACGAAAAGCACGGCTAGCCTGAGATCTAGACGCCGATTTACTCCGGCTTTCGGTTTCGACCTGAAGCTTTGCACCGGTAGATCGTCGAAGGGTCCAGGACGGCGCCGGGTAGCCCGGCCAAAGCAACCACGAGGATTACTCACATGTACTTGCGAAGGAACAAAGTCCGCTGTGGCGATTCCCGCCGAACCTATCTGTCGATTGCCCACAACGTGTGGTGGTCCGGAGAGGGCAACAAGAAGGCCCAGAGCCGGCCGATCGTGATCGCCTCCTTCGGCGTCGAAGACAACGTCGACGTCGATCTCGCCCGCGATGTCGTAGCCGCCGTCGAGACTTCGGCCCCTCGCTTCGCGGTCCGCCGCGGCGAAGGCAAGTCGGCGACCGTGCGGATCGCCCAGGAAGTCCGCAAGATCGAGCCCTTCTTGAAGGTGTTGGTCAGCCGCAAGCTCGGACTCGCCGAGCATCTGCCCGCGCATCCGCAGCGCGGCGAGGTCCTCGAGGCGCTGATCCGCGACAAGCTGGCCGAGCCCGACTCCGGCTCGCTGCGCGAGGACGAGATCATGGACTCCATCCGCAACCGGCTCGGCTGACGCTCGCAGCCAGCCGATCGAAAGACAGACCCGACCTGGTTTCTCCGCCCAGGTCGGGTCGCGTCGTCTTGTCTATCCTGCTCGACGATGGTGCGCAGTTCCGCGATGTCCGAGCGAGCGTTTCGATTCTGGCGAGCGTGGCTGCTGCTCGGTCTCGCCGTTCAGGCCGTGGCTGGCTACGCGATCGCGTTCGGCTACGCCACGCTGCCAATCTTCGCCTGGCACCGCGAAGGCACGGCCGAGGCCCTGTGGTCAGTTGGACAGTTCCCCGCCGAGGTCGAGCCCTTCGTCGGGTTCATCATGGGCGTGCTCGGGGCCACCATGGCGAGCTGGGCGATCGCGCTGCTCTTCGTGGTCGCGCTGCCCTTCGCTCGACGCGAGCGCTGGGCGTGGTGGTGCGTCGTCGCGAGCCTGTGCGCGTGGGCGCCGGTCGACACCGGGATCTCGCTCGCGCACGGGGTGCGGGTCAACGCAGGATTCAACGCGATGGCGCTGATCATGCTCGCGATCCCGCTGGCCGCGACGTGGCGGATTGGCGCCCGCCCGTCGCGGCCCGAATGAAGCGCTACTTCTTGTCCTTGCCCGGGGTCGCGGGCGCGCGCAGGTCGATGTCGACCAGCAGGTCCTCGAGCTCGATCTTCTGCTCGAGTCGCTTGCTCTCGAGCTCGACGATCTTGCGGCCGAGCGCGTCGGCGTCGCTGGAGAACTCCTCGAGCCGCTTGTTGAGCTTCGAACGCAGATCGCCGGCCTTGGGATCCTTCTTGATCGCGTCGAGGTTGAGCCGGGTCTGCTCGGCCCGATCCTCGAGCTCGTACTGCTGCCGACGCAGGCCGTCGACCTCGGTGTCGATCTTGCCGATCTCGCGGCGCAGATCGATGATCGGTTGGAGTTTCGCCCGAGCGTCGGCGGGCAGGTTGTTGCCCTCGAGGAACTTGACCATCAGGTCGGTCGCCTGCGAGTCCCAGATCGCCAAGGTCAGCGTCGAGGGCGTCTGCTCGACGACCGCGAGCGTGCCGGTCTTGGCCTTGGCCGCAATCGCGACCGGGATCAGCCACGCACCCTCGAGGTCCTCGGTGCCCTCGGGACGGGTCGCCAGCTCGTAGTTCTGGCCGGCTCGCGGATGCCGGATCAGGACCGAGTAGGCCTTGTCCTTGCTCGGCGCGCGGACGTCGTAGGTGGTCGTGCTCTGGTAGAAGCTCTCGACCTCGAGCACGCCGCGGACGATCCGGGTCAGCTTCATCTCTTGACCCGAGTATTGGGTCGACGAGGTGATCATGATCCCGGGCTCGACCGCGAAGGGGATCGTGACCGAGGTTCCAGCGCCGACGGCCTCCGAGAGGCCCTCACCGACGAAGGAGCCGCCCGAGTAGATCGCGATCGGCCCCGGCTCGAGCACGTAGTCGGTCGAGTTGGTGAAGCGGACCACGCGGTAAGGGTTGGTCTCGTAGCCGTAGCCGGCCCCGCCCGGCCGATAGAGGAAGGTCTCCTCGGCCGCGATCGACTCGTTGATCACCGCGACCATCGTCGAGGTCCCGTCGGGCACGGTGACCGGGACCGTGACGTCGATCCGGGTCAGGCCCGAGATCCGCTGCGAGCGAGCCGAGGCCATCGTGCTGCGCCGCAACGACTCGAGATCGAGGCTCGGACCGGCCTGTTCCATCGCCGCGGAGATCGGAGCGGGTGCGGAGCCCGAGGGCGCGCGAAAGTCGGCGGGCTTGTTGTCCTTGGCTTTGGCCTTGGCTGGGGCCTTCTTGGCGTCGGCCTTGTCCATCGCCCGCGTGGCTCCGCTCGCCGCCCCGCCAGCGGCTCGGCCATGGCCGATCCCGTCGTCGAGCGACTCGTCGACTGCGTAGTAGTCGTAGTCGCTCTCGTAGTTGTAGGCCTCTTCGGCCTTCGGCTCCTCGAGCTCGGCGCGCTCTTTTTCTCCGTCGCCCCAGCTGGCCTCGCCGAACGCGACCGCGGCCTGCTTGTCGACGCCGCTCTCGGTCATGTCGCTGCGCGGCACCGAGCGGGGCGTGTGGAGGTCGTACTGGAACGCGATCGGTGCGCCCGAGGTCAGCGAGAGCGAGACCTCGCGCCAGTCCTCGCCGCTGATGTTGTCGACGACCGCCCAGCCTTGCAGCAGCGCCTTGCCGCCTTGCTTGCCCTCTTCGGGCAGCACGACTCGATAGGTCGGCTTCCACATCGGCGAGGCGACCACGTAGCTGACGGTGAGCTGGTGCGTGCGCGCGCCAGCCAGACGAATCTCGAGCTCGACCTGCTCGAACATGCCCTCGCCCGCCGAAGCGTCGAGGCTGCGATCGAGCTGCAGCGCGAGGTCGCCGTCGTGCAGGGTGATCCCGGAGATCTTCGAGAGTCGGACCACGTGCATGCGGCCGCCCGAGACCAGCGTGACCTTCCAGTCCAAGCTGTCGCTGGTCGGCGCCGAGCCGGCGCCACCGCGCTCGACCATGCTCGGATCGGGCTCGTTGATCGAGCGCTCGACCATGACCACGCGGCCGCGCGCCACGTGACCGCCATGCGAGCGGACGGTGATCTCGCTGCCGCGCAGGGCGTCGAGCACTTGGGCCAGCGAACCTTGACCGGGCGCGAGCACGGCCATCGCCGCGTTGGCCCAGGACGAGGGATCGAGGGGCATGGACACGCTGACGGCTTGCCCGTCTTCGTCGACCACGGTCAGGCTCTTGAGCAGATCGTTGACCTGATCCTTGCGGACCTTCAGGCGCAGGACGTCGTCGTCGACCTTGCCGTGGCGTTCGAAGTAACCGATGCCGTTGCGGTAGAGCACGACCGTGTCGAGATCGAGATCATCGAGGGTCGGCAGGGGCCGGCGGCCAGCGCAGCCGGCCAAAGGGGTGAGTACGAGAAGCAGGAGGGTGGACTTGGCGAGCGTTCGCATGAGACCTCGGCGCGCGCGAGGTTACGCGACGCGCGGGCGCGAAACGGCGCGCTCGCGCGGCGACTTACGTGCGTTCCGCGGGTGCCGCCAGCCCCTCAAGACCCGTCGTCGAGCCCGGGCAGCTTGTCGAGCCCGCTGGCCCCACCCGAGCTCCCGCTCCCTTCGGCCGGGCCATCGTCGCCGGGCGCCGGCAGATCTTGCTCGCGGCCCCCGGGATCCTTGCCGCCGCCCTTGTTGTTGGGCTTGCCAGAGCCGGGCAGCAGCGGCTCGGGGTCGCCGGCGTCGTCGGGGGGGTCGTTGGGATCGTTGGGATCGTCGAGAACCGGCTCCTTCACGGGTCGATCGATCAACTTGGGATCGATCGCGTACTCGCGGATCGACTTGGCCAGCGCGAGCTGATGAAAATAGACTCGATCGTCCGGTCGCAGGGCGGTGTCGCTGGCCAGCTCGGCCGCGATCGCGGCCAGGATCTCCTCGCGTTGCTCGAGCGAGAGCTCCTCGCGGGTGACCATGGTTCGAAAGATCTGCTCGAGCTTGGCCACCGGCGTGCGGTCACCGAGCTTGAGTCGATCGACCTGTCGGTACACGCCGATCAAGTTGACGAGGTGATCGTGGAGCTCGTCCTTGGTCTGGGTCGCTTCGGCCGTCCGATAATTTTGCTGGATGTCGGCCACCTCGGAGGGCGGCAGCTTGATCTCGGTCAGCAGCGAGTCGAAGTTCTGCTCGAGCTCGGCCTGACTGAGCGCCATCAGCTTGCGGTGCTCGGGGCTGAGCGAGCCGAGGTTCGGCTTGGTGATCGTGATCGCGTTGTTGTCGAGCGTCTGCTTGCGCTCGACTCGGGCCTTCTCGCTCGAGTCGCGGGCCTCGCGGGCCTCTTCGCGGGCTTTTTGGGCCCGGGCCGACTCTTCGTCGAGCGCCGTCTGGAGGCCTTGGCTGCGCGCGCGCTCGGCCGCGAGCTGCTGCTCGGTCTCGACTTGGCGAGTCCAGATCCACCAGGCGAGCAGCGTCGCGCCGGTGATCGCCGCGCTGGTCGCGACCACGCGCAGCAACGAACGCAGCGCGCGACGTCGCTGCTTGGGGCTCGCCCGCGGGGCGTGGCCCGAGAGCGCCGCGCGAAGCAGCTCGACCGCGAGCGCGGCGTCGCGGGGCCGCTCGTCCGGGTCCTTGGCCAAGAGCCGCATGACCACGGCCGCGAGCGCGCGCGGGACCGTCTTGGGCAGCGGCGGCGGCGGCTCGTTGAGGTGCAAGGTGATGAAGCCGATCGCGGTCGGCGAGCTGAAGGGCGGCTTGCCGGTCAGCAGCTCGAACAAGATCACCCCGAGCGCGTAGAGATCGCTGCGGCCGTCGATCTGGCCGGCCTGCAGCTGCTCGGGCGACATGTACTGGGGCGTGCCGAAGAGCGCGCCGCTGCGTGTGATGTCGGTCCCCTCGAGCTTGGCCACGCCGAAGTCGAGGACCTTGGCGAAGTGAGGATCGCCGGCCCGCTCGATCATCATGATGTTCGAGGGCTTGAGATCGCGGTGGACGATCCCGGCCGCGTGGGCCTCGGTCAGCGCCGAGCAGATCTGCGTGGCGATGTGGACGGCCAGCTCGGGCGCGAGCTGCTTGTGCTGGCGCAGCAGCGAGCCGAGCGTCACGCCCGACAGGTACTCCATCGCCATGAAGAGCGTGCCGTCGTCGAGCTCGCCCCAGTTGTAGATCTTCACGATGTGCGGGCTCTCGAGCCGAGCCGCGGCCTTGGCCTCGTTGCGGAACCGCTCGATGCCCTCGCGCGCGTGCTCGCCCGAGCGGGCCAGGCCCGAGTGCACGACCTTGATCGCGACGTGGCGACCGATCGCGGGCTGCTCGGCCAGGTAGACCTCGCCCATGCCACCCTCACCGAGCTTGCTGCGGATCACGTACTGGCCGATGACGTCGCGGCCGATCATCTCGCGCTCGCCGGTCTGGTCGGCCCGCGGCGCTGCGATCAACGTCGGCGGCAGCTCTTCACTGCTGCTGACCGGCTCGATCGCGGTGAGGGGCCCGTCGGTGGCCGAATCGTCGGTGGCCGAGTCGTCGGTGGCCGAGTCGTCGCTGGCCGAGTCGAGCGTCTGGGGGCGAGGGGTCGCCTCGATGTCGCCGGCCGGCACTCGCGGATGCTAGCAGTCGCGGCGCGACTCGTCGCGCCGGCTCGCTTGGTCTCTTCGGCGAGGGCTCGGATCAACCCAAGAGCTCGCCGATCGCTCGACCCGCCCCGTCGACGGTCGTCACCGGCCGGCCCGCGGGCGTCACGTGGGTCTCGCCGGGGTCGACCCCGAGCGCGAGCGCCATGGTCGTGAACAGATCGGGCACGCTGACCGGTCGCTCGAGGATCGACTCGCCGTCGCGGTCGGTCACGCCGACGACACGGCCCGCGTGGATCGGTCCGCCGCCGAGCACGACCGAGCTGATCGCGGGGAAGTGATCGCGACCGCCGCGTGGGTTGATCCGCGGAGTCCGGCCGAAGTCGCCCAGCCAGACCAAGAGCGTGTCCGACCATAGTCCGGAAACGACGAGGTCGTCGATCAGCGCGCTCATGCCCCGGTCGAGCTCGGCACTGAGCTCGCGGACGCGCGGGAAGTTGTCTTCGTGGGTGTCCCAGCCGCGCATGCCGACCTCGACGAAGGACACGCCCGACTCGAGCAGGCGACGCGCCATCAGGCAGCCCTCGGCGAACGAGCCTTGGCCATAGCGCGCTCGGGTGGCGGCGCTCTCGAGCTCGAGGTCGAAGGCGTCGAGCTCGGCGGCGTTGGTCAGCGCGAGCGCTTGCTCGCCCAACGCGTGCGCGCCCGCGACCCGCGGGCCCGCGTGCTCGAGCGCGAAGCGAGCGTCGAGCTCGCGCCACAGCTCGACCCGACGATCGATCCGCGCTTGGGCGATCGCCTGGGGCGGCGCGAGGTTGCGGACCGGCTTGCTCGCGTCGACGACCGTGAACGCGGCATGGGCCGCGCCGAGGTAGCCGGGCGCCTGACCGGGCAAGTTGATGCTGACCTGGCCCGGCATCGCCTGGTCGGGGTCGCCGAGCGTGCGCGCGACGTGAGCCCCGAGCCCCGGGTGTTCGACGCCGCCCTGGGGCGGGTAGCCGGTGTGCATGAGCTGGCGGGCGCGCTCGTGGTTGCCTTCTTTGGCGTGCAGCGAGCGGATCAGCGCGAGTCGATCCATGCGCTGCGCGAGCCCGGGCAGGTGCTCGGACACCTGCACGCCCGCGACCTTGCTGGCGATCGCTCGAAACTCGCCGCGGTTGGCCGAGTCGGGCTTGGGATCGAAGGTGTCGATCTGGCTCGCGCCGCCGTGCATGAACAAGACCACGCAGCGGGTCGCCGGCTTGGCCACGCGGACTCGGTCGCTCGCGCTCGGCGAGTCGGAGAGGTTGCCCGCGCGCGCGAGCATGCTGCCGCCGAGCAGGCTGGTCCCGAGCCCCGCGAGGCCCATGCGCAAGAAGTGTCGTCGATCGATGATGGTCATGGTCGCCTCAGTGATTCGAACCGAATTCGCTCGATTGCAGCATCGCAAAGAGCAGGTCTTCCCAAGCCGCGGGATCGCGGGTGTCGCTGCCGAGCGCGCCGCGAGTCCACGCGCGCTCGTCGAGCGTGGGGTCGCGGCCATAGGCCGTTCGCCACAGCGCCTCGATCCGGGCCTCGCCGTCGCGCAGCTCGAGCAGCTCGGCCACGCTGCCGCCGGGACGCGCGACGACGCCTTGGTTGGTCAGCGCGCCGTTGAGCAGCAAGAGCGCCTGCGAGACGCTGCCCGTGAAGCTGTCGCCGCTGGCCATCTCGTCGTCCATGAACACGAAGTCGAACTCGCGCAGGGCCAGCCGCTCGCGCTGCTGGACGGCCTTGGCGAAGGCTCGATCTTCGACCTGGTCGAGCCCGGTCGCGACCCGCAGTGAATCGAAGAGCTGCTCGGCACCGAGCGGGCGAACGCTCGCGCGTGCGAACGCTGCCTCGGCTGCGCGCCGCTGCGCCTCGTCGCTGCCGGGGTCGGGCGCACGAGAGCTGCGCTGGTAGGCCTGCGAGAGCACGATCGTCCGCACGAGCGCGCGCAGGTCGTGATCGTCGGCGCGAAATTGTTCGGCCAGCAGGGTCAACGCCGGCGGCCACTGCTCGGGATCGCGGCCGAGCAGGTCGTCCCAAGGCTCGACGATCCCGCGCCCGAACAAGCGTGTCCAGGTCAGCCCGACGGTCGCCGCGGCGAAGCGGGGATCGTCGATGATCCAAGTCGCAAACTGCTCGCGGCGCGAGCTCTCGCTGGTGCTCGCGGGCTCACCCAGGAAGCTCGGGGCGATCGCTCGCTTGCGCGGATCGACCTCGTCGGCCGCTTCGCCGGGCTCGGCCAAGGCGAGGCGCAGCTCGCCGCGCGAGCGCTCGGCGACGTTGACCGTGGGTGGTCGTTGCTTGCGATCGACGGCGATCTGGACCCGACCGAACCAGGCCACGGTCGACCAAAAATCGGCGCGCGAGAGCTCGGGCAGGTAGGGGTGATCGTGGCATTGAGCACACTCGATCCGCGAGCCGAGGAACACCCGCGCGCTGGTCGAGGTCAGCTCGGCGAGTCGCTCGGCCGAGTCGCCGCCGCGGCCTCGCGCGGCCAAGTACGCGAGCTCGGGCCGCTCGCTCAGCTCGCCCTCGCTCGCGAGCATCGCCCGAACGACCTGATCCCAAGCTCGACCCTCGCGCAGCGCCTCGCTCAGGTAGCGCTCGAGCGGCGCACGGGCGAGCTTGTTGGCCTTTTCGGTGCCCGGCAGCAGGAGATCGGCCCACGCTCGGGCCCAGTGCTCGGCGAATTCGTCGCTGGCGAGGAGGCGATCGACCAGGCGGACGCGCTTGTCGGGCTCGCGCTCGGCCAAGAACGAGTCGACCTCGGCGCGGGTCGGCACGCGGCCGATCACGTCGAGGCTGACGCGGCGCAGGAACTCGGCGTCGCTGGTGGTCGGGCTGGGCTCGATGCCCTCCGCTCGCCATTGCGCGGCCAAGAGGGTGTCGAGCTCGGTCGAGCCCGCGTCGCGGGCTGTCGCCGCGTCGGTCGAGCCCGGGTTGGCCTTGTCGGGGGTCTCGGGCGTACCTGCACAGGCGAGCAAGAGCGCGAGTCCAAGCGGGAGACGACGCAGGGATCGGAGAGCCACCCCCAGGAGATGCCATGGCCGAGCGTGGATGCGGCGCGCGTTGATGCGAGCTTTACGGCCGGCTCACCGAAGCGAGGGATTCGCCATTAGCGGGTCGTGCGCCGACATCAAAGTCCCACCCCGATCGCCCCGCCGTGGCCACGGGCCCAACAGGAACGATCTTGGCTCCCGCAAACACCGCTGGCGCAGTTCATGGCTCGGAAGCGTCCGAGCCCGTGCGAGGCTGGCTTCGATCGATGGCGCCCGACTCCCCCACGCGGCCTGTGCCCGTCGCGGCCGACGACCTCGCGCTGATGCGAGCCGTCGCCAATCATGACGCGCAGGCCGAGCGCAGGCTGGTGTTGCGGGTGCTGCCGCGCGTGCGTCAACGAGCCTGGGGCCTGACCCGCAATCCGGACGACGCCGATGACGGCACCCAAGCGGCGATGCTGGAGATCCTCGGCTCGGCCAAGAACTACGCCGGCTCGGGCTCGCTCGAGGGTTGGTGTGATCGGATCGCCACGCGAACCATCGTCCGGATGCAGCGACGCACGCACCAGCGCGACGCGAAGCTCGACTTCTCGATCTCGCCCGATCAACGCGAGGCGGCGCGCGACGAGGAGCCCATGCACGAGCGAATCCGCGGCGAGGTCAGCGAATACTTGGAGGCGCTCTCGGACGAGCGCCGCCACGTGGTCGTGCTTCGCCATGTCCACGACTACTCGATCGACGAGATCGCCGATCTGACCGGGGTGTCGCGCAACACCGTGAAGGACCGCTTGCGTTGCGCGCTCGAGCAGCTGCGCAAGCACATTCATCGGGCCGAGGTCATCGCCTTCGGCGCCAGGAACCAGCCATGACCGACGACCCCCAATTCGAATCCGAGCGCGAGCGCGAGCTGTGGGCCGCGAGCTTGGCTCGCTTGCAGGCGCACGCCTCGGACCCGCGCGCGGGCGAGGGGCTCGAGCCGCTCGCCGAGCAGATCCTCGCCGCGCATCGGGCCAAGTCGACGCTCGAGCTGCGCCCCGCCTCGCCTCGCCGCAGCCCTCGGACCCTGATCGCGGGCGGGCTCGCAGCGGCCGCGACGATCGCCGTGATCGTGCTCGCCTCGCGGCCCGACTCGAGTGATTCGAGCCTCGCCCGAGCCCTGCCCATGCCCGACAAGCCCGACCAGCCGCTTCGAAGCGAGCCCAAGCTCGCGCCCGTCGAGCCGCGGATCACCCAGCCTGCCGGGCCACCGCTCGATCGCGCGGGCCTGCTGACCTTCACCTCGGGCGTGGTCGAACAGACGACCGAGCTCATCGTGGCGCTCGCGCCAGGGGCCACGATCCAGCCCGGCGTGACGATCTCGACCGCGGCCGAGGGCGAGACCTGCCTGCGTTGGACCTCGCCCTTCGCGGTCGTCTGCGTCGGGGGTCACGCCCGCTTCGAGCTGGTCGCCGAGAGCGAGCCCAGCACGCGCCGGATTCGGCTGCTCGAGGGGCGCTTGGTCGCGGTGCTCGATCCGCTCGCGCCGGGCCAGCGCTTCGAAGTCACGACCAGCCTCGGCTCGGTCGCGGCGATCGGCACCGTCTTCGTGGTCGAGGTCAGCGAGGCCGAGATCACGGCGTCGGTGTTCGAAGGCGAGGTCGAGCTCGACGAGGCCGGATCGCTGCGTCGTCTCGGCGCCGAGCGAGGGGTTCCGCTGGGCGTGGCGGCGGAGCCCTCGGCGATCGATGGCGAGCTGCGGGCCCGCGCCGAAGTGGTCAGCGCGCGCGCCGAGCTGTGGCGAGAGCCGCTCGCTCGCATGGGCGGCGCGAGCTGGACTTCGTCGCATGCGGTCGAGCTCGACGGGCATCCGCTGGGCGCAGGCTCGCTCGCGCTGCTGCTGACCGCTGGCGCCCACCACCTCCACGCCGAGGGCAGCGAGCTCGCGCTCGACATCCTCGACATCGAGGCCGACGCGCTGCGGGCCCTCGGCGAGCTGGCCAAGCGTCGGCCGAGCAAGCAGCCCGCGCCGACCGAGCACAACGCGAGCGAGCTGGCCCGGCTCGCCCAGCAGGCTCGCATGGCTCGCAACTACCCCGAGACCGCGCGGCTCTATCGCGAGCTGATCGATCGCTACCCCGAGAGCCCCGAAGCCAGCAACGTGCCGGTTCGCCTCGGCGACCTCTTGCTCAAGACCGGCGATCATGCGGGCGCGCTCGCGGCCTACGATCTCTATCTCGAGCGCGGCGGCCAGCTCGAACCCGAGGCCCGCTTCGGTCGGATCAAGGCCTTGCGCGGGCTCGCGCGGGCGGCCGACGAGGCCGCGGCGATCGCCGAATTCCTGCGCGAGCACGCCGACGACTACCGGGTCGAGGAGCTGCAGGCCCGCCAGGCCGAGCTCGACTGAAGGTACACTCCGGCTCGCATGCGCGCGCCGATCGAGCCCGACGAGTACCAGCCCGAACACGCCGACGCCTGGGCCGAGCGGCTCGGCGCGGCCGAGGTCGCGGCCGCGGCCGTGCGGATCCGCGGTCGAGTGATCCGCACGCCGGTGTTGCGGGTTCCGAGGCTCGACGCGCTGGCCGAGCCGCCGATCGAGCTGTGGCTCAAGGCCGAGAACATGCAGCGGATCGGGGCGTTCAAGGCCCGCGGTGCGATGCATGCCCTCGGTCGCCTCGATCCTGCCTTGCGCGAGCGCGGCGTCATCACCTTCAGCTCCGGCAACCATGCCCAGGCGGTCGCGCTGGCGGCTCGGGAGTTCGGCGTGAAGGCGACGATCGCGATGCCGATCGACGCCCCGCCGGTCAAGCTCGCGGTCGTGCGCGAGCTCGGGGCCGAGGTGATCTTGGCCGGGACGACCTCCGACGAGCGCAAGCAGGCGGCGCTGGCCGTCCACGAGCGTACGGGCGCGGCGATCATCCAGCCCTTCGATCACCCCGACATCGTGTGCGGGCAGGGGACCGCGACCGCCGAGCTGCTCGAGGAGCTCGAGCGCGAGCAGGTCGAGCTCGACGCGCTCTACGTTCCGGTCGGCGGTGGTGGTGTGATCGCGGGCGCGTGCCTGGCCTGTCGTGGGCTCGCGCGGCGCCCTGCGATCTTCGCGGTCGAGCCGGTTGGTTGCGACGCGTTGGCGCGGAGTCTGGCCGCGGGCGAGCGGGTCTCCGTCGTGCCGGGACCGACGATCGCCGACGGGCTCAAGCCGGTCATGGTCGGCGCGTTGAACTTCGCGATCGGCCAGCGGGATCTCGCGGGCGCGGTGCAGGTCGACGACGACGAGCTCGGTCGAGCGCTGGTCTCGGTCTTGTTCCGCGCCAAGGTCCTGGTCGAACCCTCGGGCGTCGCGGGCGTGGCCGCGGCCCTGCGCGAGGCCGGCAACCTGGTCCTGCGGCCCGATCGGCGCAGCGGTCCAATTCGCATCGGCGTGATCCTGACCGGCGGAAACGTCGAGCCGAGCCTCGTCGCCGAGCTGATCCAGCGCTGGGGGAGCGCAGCATGATCTCGACCACGATCTCGACCACGATCTCGACCAAGTGGCTCGCGCTCGCGAGCGTGGTCCTGCTCGCGTGCAAGTCGGATCCCGAGCCAGGCAAGTCGGCGGCGGCCGATCCGGTCGAGCGCCCGGCGATCGAGCCCAAGCCAGGCGAGCCAGGCGAGTCGGGTGAGTCGGGCGGCTCGGCCAGCGAGGGCGAGGGCGAGACGGGCGATCCTCGCCTCGGCGACGAAGCCCACGTGATCCCCTTCGCCGATCGAACCAGCATGGGCTACCTCTTGCTGCTCCCGGCCAGCAAGACGGCGCCCAAGCTGCCCACGCGCGAGCAGCTGGCGGTGCTGGTCCAGCAGGCCTTCGCGGATCGGCGGCGCGACGGCGAGATCGATCTGCTGCTCACGATGATCGCGACCGAGCCGCACACGACCGAGCTCGGTGGCTTCGATCTCGAGCCGCCCAGCCTCGAGGAGGTCGAGCTCGAGCTCGCGGCGACGGGCGGGACCACGACCAGCGCCGAGCCGCCCGAGTCGACGGGTCCGGGTCGAGAATTGTCCGAGGACGAGCAGCGCGAGCAGGCCGAGCAGCGCGAGCGCGAGCGGATCTTCGACCTGCTCGGCCTCCATATCGAGATGATCCGGATCGGCGTCGGCGAGGACGACGTGATCCCGAGCGAGGCGATGCGCGATCCAGTCCTGACCCGCGGGCTCGACGAAGCCGAGCGCGAGAGCCTGCCCGGGCGCGGCTGGGCGCTGCTGCTGCGGGCCGACTATCGCAACCAACACGGCGTGCGCGGGCTGAGGCTGCTGCAGACCTTGGTTCGGGTGGTCGCCGAGCGCGAGCACGCGTTGATTCACGACCCCGACACGCTCGAGACCATGAACCTCGCGACCTTCGAGCAGCGCCGCCTCCGGGTCAACGCGGGCAACGTCGCCGACCAACTCGCGATCGTTCCCTTCGTCGATCCGCGCCACGAGGGCCTGCTGCGGCTGACCACTCGCGGCATGCGACGCTTCGGCGCCGTCGACCTCGAGCTCGACGGTCTGCCGGCCGATCCCGTGCTGCTTCAACAGGCCAGCGACCTGCTCGCCGGCCTCGCGTTGGTGCTCGCGCGCGAGGGCGAGGTCGACGTCAGCGGCTTCGCGGTCCAGGTCCCCGACGAGCTCGAGATCGACTTCGAGGCGGTCACCCAGACCTACGGCTCGCGCAGCGTCCCGCTCGCCCGCTGCGCTGGTTGTCCGGGTCGCGTGGTCGTGCACCTGGTCGAGCGGGCGGTCGAGGATCACGACCCCGACGATCACGTGGTCGCGCGGGTCGTCGCGCCGCAGGACGAGAGTGATGGGCCAGACTACGATCACCCACAGTGGGTCAGGGGTGTACTCGCGCGCCTCTTCGGCTCAGCGGGTACTGCGGCCCCGCTCAGGCCGGCCGACGAGCCCTGACAAGCTTGTCAGGGGGACGACCAGAACCCGGCGAAGCGGTGAAGCTCGCACGAGTGGCCGTGACACCTCTGTCGTGCTGGAACCGGATGTCAAAGCCCTTTGTCGGGCTCGCGACTGCGTGTTAGGTGAATGGAGTCCACTCGCGTGGACCCTGAACTTGCCATGAACTTTCCTTCCGAATCCGCCGGACCTGGCGGGTCGCTCGTCCTGGCCTTGCTGCTCGGCGTCTCGGGTTGCTCCGGCATCGCGGCCGAAGATCAGAGCGGGTTCGGTGACGAGGTCGGCGACGAATACGGCGACGGCGACGGCGACACCACCGGCCAGAACGGCACGGACAGCGGCACGGACAGCGGCACCGACGGCGGCACCGACACCGGCACCAGCGACTCGGGCCCCGAAGAGGGGCTCGCCGACGCTCGACTCGTGACCGCCGCTTGCGATCCCGAGCAAGGCTCCGTGATCGACTATGGCCTCGCCGAGGCGCACGCCGAGATCGCGGCCGAGCTGGTCCGCGAGAGCGTGATGAGCCACGCGAGCGTCCCGCTGATCCCGCTCTCGACCCGACCTTTCTTCAATCACTTCCACTTCGAGTATCCGGCCGCGACCGAGGCGACGCTGGCGATCACGGGCGAGATCTGGAAGCCGCAGGCGATGCTCGAGGTCAGCTCGCCTCGCTATCAGCTGCAGTTTGCGATCAGCGGGCCTGCGCTGCTCGACGAGCAGCGTCCGCCGCTCGATCTCGCGATCGTCGTCGACATCGGGCCGAGCATGGTCGGCGAGCCGCTCGTGCTCGCCAACGAGGCGCTCGCGGCCGTGGCGGAGTCGCTGCGCGGCGGCGATCGAATCACGCTGATCAGCGCGGGTGATCAAGCCGAGCTGCTCAGCAGCATGGTCGTCGCAGACGGCCTCGTGCCTTCGCTGCCCAACATGCTGGCCGAGGTCGTGCCAGCCGGCAGCGCCGTGATCGACGAGGGACTCGCGCTCGCCTACGAGCAGCTCGAGCAGCTCGGCGAGCTCGAGCCGCTGCCCGCGGCGCAAGCCCGGGTGATGCTGATCAGCGCGGGCCACTTCTCGGCCGACTCGGCGCTCTTCGAGCTGGTCGACAGCTGGGCCGAGCTCGGCGTCACCTTGACCGAGGTCGGCGTCGGCACGCTCGATCAATTCGCCGAGAGCTCGCTGCGAAGCCTCGCCGAGGTCGGCAAGGGCGCGAGCGTCTACGGGCCCAACGCCGATCAGCTCTGGCTCGGCCTCGGTGACGACTTCACGGCCAAGATGATCGCCAGCGCCAGCGAGGTCGAGGTCACGCTGGTGCTTCCGCCGGGCCTCGCGATCAGCGAGCGCGACCCCTCGTGGGGCGGTGAAGATTCGGCCATGGTCGAGCACGCCTTGCTCGGGCCCAACGACTCGCTGGTCTTTCACCACGAGCTCACGGCCTGCGGCGAGTTCGATCCGGAAGCGGCGATTCGCGTCGAAGTGCGCTGGCAGGAGCCGGGCCTCGCGGATGCTCAGGAGCTGGTCTGGGAGCAGCCGGTCGCCGAGCTCGGCTATGGGTCGAGCGCGACCCGCAAGGGCGCCGCGGTGTTGGCCTATACCTCCGCGTTGATCACCTACCGCGACCGCCTCGGTGTCGACGCCCGCTACGGCGCGCTGCTCGACGCGCTCGGCCGGATCAGCGACGCGCTCGAGTCGATGCCCGAAGACCCGGACTTGATCGAGATGTCCGAGGTCCTGGCCAAGCTCGAGAGCACCTGAGCACGTCTGCCGCACGTCTGCCGCACGTCTGCCGCACGTCCGCCCCACGTCCGCCCCACGTCTGCCACGTGATCGCGGGCCGTGGTAGCTTCGCGCCATGTTGCGCGCTCGATGGGGTCTCGCCGTGTTCGCCCTCGCGCTGGCTTGCGGCGCGTCCAACGATCGCAACCTGACCTTCGGCACCTTCGACGACGAGTTCGGCAGCGAGGGCGATCCGCTGCCCGATCTCTTCGGCGGCGACACGGGTTCGAGCACGGGAACGGGCTCGAGCACGGGCACCAGTTGGAGCGGCACCGAAGAGGCCGGCGTCCCGATGGAGACGAGCGGCGACGGTGACGGTGACCCCGGGTACTCGTGCTCGCAGTACGCCGCGCTGCAGAACTGGGGCGCCTTCTACTGCGACAACGGCAACGGCATCTGTGCGGGTACGGGCGTCGACAGCTCGGACTGCAACCTGTGCTGCCAGGGGCCCTCGTGCGGCGAGTATGCCAATCAGCAGGGCTGGGACACGGCGAACTGTGAGTGGAACGGCAACAACGCCTGCAACGGCCAGGGCACGCCGACCTGGGACTGCAACCATTGTTGTGGCCAAGCCAGCGATCCGACGACCACGGGCGACGGCGACGGCGATCCCAACGCTGGATTCGGCTATCCGGTCGGCGACCTGTCGAGCTACCCGGCGGGCGGCTGGCAGGTCTGGCAGGTGCTCGGCCACTACTGGGACGCCTACGGTGGTCGGCACATGGCCCAGGACATCGCCGCGCCCGGAGGCGGGGTCGCGACAATCAACGCGTCGGTCCATTCGGTCGCCGACGGCGTGGTTCGTTACGCCGGGCCCAACGGCAGCGCCTATCGCAACGTCGTGTTGATCGAGCACGACGATGGCCAAGGCGGCAAGATCTGCTCGTTCTATGGCCACGTCAATCCGCCGCAGGTCGCGACGAATCAGCAGGTCGTTCGCGGCCAGCAGATCACCACGGTGCGCGACTGGGCGCTCTGCATCGATGGTGGCGGGTCGAGCAACACCCACTTGCATTACGTGCTCTTGTCCAAGGCGCTCTGCGACGCCTCGGCGGCGGCCAGCGGCGCGCTGATCTGTGGCTACGACCACGGCGGTGTCAACGACATCGACACGCTCGCCGAGGAGCCTTACTTCTACACGGCGGTCGCCGACGTCTGCGGGGACTCGCAGTACGCAAACTCGTTCGTGTCACCGACCAAGTTCATCGAGGATCATCATTTCTGAGCGGTCTAGCAGCCTGTGGTGCAACCCAGCGCGGCTCCTCGCGCCGGGATTTTCGGCGAGGGCGCGAAGCCGAAGCGCAGCTGTACCGGGCGTACTGCAAGCTGAGGCGACAAAGCCCTCGTCGAAAAGACCAAGCGAGGTGTCGT
>JAMHUH010000136.1:0-1692 GCA_035904925.1 Nannocystaceae bacterium | reverse complement strand
CCTGCGCCAAGGCTCTGCGCGAGCGTCACGGCGACGCTCGGATCGTGTTCATCTTCGACTCGATCGAGCAGATCGCCGTCCGCGACGACAATCATCAGCAGATGAGCGCCAACCTGACGCGGATCTTCTCGACCTACGCGAAGAACCTCCGCTTCGAGGGCATCCACGTCGTCTACACCGTGCCGCCTTGGTTGAAGCTCGCCAACAAGGGCATCGTCGCGCTCCACACGGGCGCCTTCACTCTGCCCTGCGTCAAGGTCAGGGAGCGCGATGGCGGCGAATTCGAAACCGGCATCGCGTTGCTGGCCGAGGTCGTGGCCAAGCGCGAGGCGGACTGGCGACGGCTCTTCGAACACGAAGCCGCGCTCCGCCAGCTGATTCTCGCGAGCGGCGGCTACATCCGCGACCTGTTTCGCTTGCTTCGCGCGTGTCTGCTGCGGGCTCGTCGGCAATTCCCCTTGTCCGACGAAGCCGTCGCGCTCGCGCTCGCCGACGTCACCAACTCCTACATGCCTCTGCTTCACCGTGACGCTCGCTGGTTGCATCGCGTCGCGCTCTCGCACGAGGCCGAGGTGTCCGAGCCCGAGGACATCCCGGCGCTCGCCGGCTACTTCGACGCGCATCTGGTGCTCTGCTACGCGAACGGCAAGGAGTGGTATGACGTGCATCCGCTGCTGAAAGCCCATGTCGAGGCGGTCGTCGTCCGCTTGGACCAGGAGGCGGCCAACACCAAGCCGTGAACGCCTCCGAACATGGCCAGCAAATGTGGGCTCAGCTCGAGGTCGACTTTCGCTGGTCCACGAGTTTTTTCGTCGTTTATGGTTTCGCCGCGACCCCTGGCCAGGCCCGCGCGCTCGGCCAGCGACTCCGCGAATACGCTGATCCGGCGACGCTGCACGCTCACGAAGCCCGCTCGGCCGAAGACCTCCGTCGCCTCGCAGCAGACTTGCCGCAGTGGCTCGAGGACGCCTCGCGGCCGACCGATTTCTTTCATCGGCCAATCCTGTGGGTCGATGGCAGCCTCGAGTTCGAACACGACCAAGCCGGACCCTGGCGACGCGCTTGGTCTGATCTGATCGCCCGGCTCAACGAGCGGCGCGAGCTCGTGCGGGCCCACCTGCGCGCCGTGATCGTGATCGCGCCGGTCCAGGCCAAGCCCTTCTTGCGCGCGATCGGGCCCGATCTGTGGTCGATCCGCTCGCAGACGCTGGAGTTTCCGCGGCCCGAGTTGCGAGTGCCGGGGCCAGCCAGTCCGCGGCCGAGGCGACTCGACCCCGAGGCGGCGCAGCGGGCCCGGGCCTTGCCGGCCACGAGCGCGCGCGACGAGTCGCCGCTCGAGCTGCTGCGCCAGCACTCGGCGGCCCTGCGCGGCGCCGCTCGACTCGCCCGCGCCGAGGCGTCGAGTGAGGCCTTCGAGGCCACGCAAGCGATTCGCAGCACGATCCTGTCGATCCTCGCTTCGCTGGATCCCGAGGCGTACATGACAGCCCAGGCGCGGGCCGAGGTGTTCGCGGGTTGGATCGAACAAGTCGAGGTCGCGTGCGAGCTCGATCGATACGCCGAGTCGAGGGGTCGAGAATTCGAACTCGCGACCGAGTGGCTCGCGCGGCTCGACGCGGCCTTCGAGCAGCCCTTCGCGCATCCGAGCCCGCGCGAGCTGCTGCTCCGCGCTCAGGCCAAGGTGATCGCGGG
>JAMHUH010000135.1:0-1595 GCA_035904925.1 Nannocystaceae bacterium | reverse complement strand
CCGGCCGGGCGAGGCGATCGTAGACGTGGACCAGCTCGCCCGCACCCGCCACCGACGAGCGCGTGCGCATGCCTCCTTCGCCACCCGTGGGTCCGAGGTACTCGATCGTCACGTCGTCGCCGCGGGCTTGGTCGCCCACGAACACGCGCGCGCTCGTGGTCCGGCCAAAGCCGTCGACGTCGATCACCTGGCGGATCCCGTTGGGGTCGATCGTGGTGTGGGGCAGCGAGAGGCCCTCGTGCCAGATCACCCGGGTCATGTGGCCGAGCGCGTTGGTGATCGTGATCGGAAAGCGGCCGCGGTTGTCGTAGCTCAGCGTGTTGGCTCGACTCTCGCCGAGCGCGTCGGTCGTGCTGACCTTGGTCACGTTGCCAAAGCTGTCGAGCACGTACTTGGTCGTGAGTCGCAGCTCGGGGTCGTCAGGCTCGTCGACCTCGAGCACGCGCGCGCCCGTCGTCGGTGCATAGGCGAAGGTCTGCGTGCGCGCGACCGGATCGTCGGCGAAGAGGTGCGTCGTGGTCTCTTGCGTGACCTGACCGAGCAACCACGCGTTCTCGTCGTGCTCGACCGTGCGTTGGGCGTCGACCTCGTCCAAGTCGCCGCCGAGCTGAACGCTCGTGCGCTCGTGCAGCGCGAAGCCGTACTCGTCGAAGCTGTAGACGATGTGGCTCTGGTCGGTCAGCGGCTCGATCGGCTTGACCTCGGCGATCTCGCAGAAGGTCCCGAAGCAGCCATTGGACAGCTCCCAGGCGCGCGTCCGCGAGCTGCTCTCGACCACGCGGAAGCTGGCCGCGCTGGTCTCGATCACTTGGTGGCCCAGCGATGTCAGCATCACGTAGCGCTCGCCGGTGTCGGGATCGCGGACCTGCTCGAGCACGTCCGTCGCCACGCCTGCGAGCGGGTAGCTGGCGAGGTCCTCGTCGTATTTTCCATCGCCGAACCAGGTCGTCCGTTGGCCGATCTCGACCATGCCCCAGGGGCCCAAGGTCCACTCGGTCACGTCATGGCGGGCGAAGCCGAGCGAGCGTCGCTCGAGCCGGTCGCTTCGAATGCCCGCGTAGCGATGCACGAACTCGCGCTTCAGCGCAGCGAGCCCGGTATCGAGCCGATGCCGCTCGACCACCATGCGCGGCCGCTCGGCGCAGTTGGCCGGCCAGAAGCACTCGCTAGCCTCGTGCAAGTCGGGCAGCTCGTAGTCGGTGATCGACTGGTACTCGATCTCGATCCGCTGGCCGAGTCCGTCGACGATCGCCGCGATCCGATCGGGCTGCTCGCCGCGGCGCCGGAAGATTCGCCAGATTGAGCCGAAGTCCCAGAACACGGGGTCGTGCAGCGCGTCGCCGTCGACGTCCATCGTCGCGAACGCGCTCGGGTGCGCCGAGCCGCTGCCCGGCCAGTGGGGCGAGTCGGGCAGCGGCTCGTGCTCGAGGCTCCCGTCGCCGCGGGTCAGCCAGACCTCCCAAGTGTCGCTGTCGGCGTTGGGCATCAGCAGGTCGAGCCGGCCGTCGCCGTTCCAATCGATCGTGGAGCTTGCGACGAACTCTTCGAATCGATCGCGGGCGAAGGCTCCCTCGGTCAACCAACCGCCGTCGCGG
>JAMHUH010000134.1:0-13696 GCA_035904925.1 Nannocystaceae bacterium | reverse complement strand
GCTGCTCAACCTCGCCGCGGCGGCGCTGGTCCAGTGCTCGCCGCGATCCGACTGCGCGCTGATCTGGCAGGTCCCCGAGCCCTCGCGCGCCCACCCCTTGAGCGCGGGGATCGAAGACGACGTGCTGCTGGCCGAGCTCGTCGCCTTGCTCGGCGTCCCGCTCTCGGCCCACTCGCGGGTGATCCACAGCGGCGCCGCGGGGCTGGTCGAGGGCCTGGCGATCGCGCGCGAGCTGCTCGACGCTGGCGAGGTCGCGCGCTGTATTCTGGGCGGCGCCGACTCGCTGCTGCGCAAGCCCGACCTCGATCGCCTCGCTCGCGAGCAGCGCTCGCTCGGGCCCGGTCGCTCGCAGGGCATGGTCCCTGGCGAGGGCGCGGCCTTCGTGGTCGTCGCTCGCTCGCCGAGCGAGGAGCCGTCATTGCGCCCGGCGATCCGCGGGCTCGGGCTCGGCTTCGAACGCAAGAGCGTGCTCAGCCGCGAGCCCTCGGTCGGCGACGCGTTCGTGCAGGCCTTCGAAGCGGCGATTCAAGACGCGGAGCTCGAGGAGGCCGAGATCGACTTCGTCGCCGGCAACTTCAACGGCGAGCGCTACGACGCCTGGGAGACCACCCATGCGCACGCGCGCTGCTATCGAACTCGACGCGAGCGCCTGCCCACGCTCTGGCCCGCGCGCTCGACCGGCGACATCGGGGCCGCGGGTGGGGCGATGGCGTTGATCGCCGCGAGCGAGGCGATCGCGGGCGACTACGCGGCGGGCCCCAACGCGACCGTCGAGCTGCGCTCCGAAGGCGAGCTGCGCGGCGTCGTGGTCGTCTGCGGCAGCTGAGTTCCGTCAGCGTAGCCGCGAAGGTCAGCGCAGGATCGCGAGTCGCCGCGCCGCGTACTCCCAATTGGTCCGCCCGATGAAGATCGGCAGCGACCAGCTCTCGTCGTCGATCGGCACGGCCTGGCGCAGGATCGGCAAGCCCTCGAGGGTCGTGGGCTCGACCACACGGCCGCCGCAGTGGAGGCGCAGATCGAGGTCGGTCTCGTCGAAGGGCGCGAGCACGAAGTCGCCGTGGCTGGTCAGGCCTTGCCAGGCTTGGTGGATCCGCTCGCGGGCCTCGTCCGCGCTCATGGCATAGGCCGGCGCGACCTCGTCGAACTTGATCGAGCTCTCGGCGATCAGCGTGTCGACCGAGCCCGCGGCGAGCGTGGCGTGGAGATCGCGGACGTAGTCGAGCACGGCCTGGGTCGTGCGGGCGTCGAGCGGGAAGGGCGGGCCTTGCTCCCACGACCACATGCCCCAAGGCTGATCGGCCACGCCGACCTCGCTGAGCTCCAGCGGAAGCCCCGGCAGCTCGGGCACGATCGGCGCCGCATCGGCGAGCTCGTCGACGAGCGTCGGCAGGGGGATCGGCGGCCACTCGATCACGATCAGCTCGATCGCCTGGCCCGGCTCGGGCACGTCGCCGAGCTCGGCTTGGCAGAGCGCCACGCGGATCCGCGGCGCGTCGGCGATCGCGTGGAGGTGGACGCCGAGCAGGTTCTCGCCCGCGATCACCCACTCGCTGATGGTCGGGAACGCGACCTGGGCGTGCTCGCGGACGACCGAGAACATCGGCGCGTCGTTGAGCCGAATCTCGGCCGTGCAGTCCTGCGACTGAATGTGCAAATAGAAGATCGGCGTGGCCATGGTGATCAGGGGGTTGCGCCTCGGCCCCTGCTTGCGGGCGCGGGGGTGGCCGGGCGCGTGGGCGCGGGCACGGTGGTCGGTTGCGGGGCAGCCGAGGGGAAGCGGCCCTCGCCGAGCGTACGCGGCTCCATCAGCGTGAACGACTTGGTGAAGCTACCGACGAACTTGATGGCCCCGACCACGTCGGCCTTGCAGCCCTTGAACTCGAACTTCCACGGGATCCCAAAGCCCTTTTGCGGATCGATCTCGGGCTTGGCTTCGAAGGGGAAGGCCATGCTGACCTTGCCCGTGGCGGTGACCCAGTCGGCTCCGAGCGCGAGCCGGATGCCGAGCTCGCCGCTGATCTCGGTCCCGATCGCCAGCTCCCAGCTCGGCCGGGTCGGCGTCGCCTCGACCGAGGTCTCGAGCTTGACCTCGCCGGAGACCTTGCCGAAGAACACCAAGGTGACCTTGAACGAGCGCAGGACCGCGATGTCGACCCCGAATTGGGCCTCGAGCTCGAGCGAGACCAGGGTCAAGCTCGGCGTGAACTTCCACCAGTTGAAGACGGTGTGGTTCGGGGCCTCCTTCGAAGCCCACTCGAGCGTCAGGTCGCCCTTGAAGAAGCCGATCTTGAACTCGAACTTCCAGCCGACGGTCGGCTGGAGGTTCTGGACGAAGTTCATGATCGACTGGATGTTGTTCTCGAGCTCGGCGAGCGCCCGGACGAGTTTTCCGATGCTCTCGCTGACCCGGAGATCCTCGCTGTTGCGCTCGAACTTGACCGAGGTGGCGACCTCCGTGATGACCTGGTCGACCGGGTGCTCGCCGCGATAGGGGCTCTCGCGGCTCCAGCGAGAGCCGCCGGCCGGGACCGGGGTCGCGGGCGGCATGTGTTCGACCAGCGGGAAGCGACGCGGCCCGGTGCCCGCCCGCGCGTAGTTGCGATTGATGACGGTCGGGATCTCGATCGCGAGCTTGTACTTGTCGCTCGAGAACACGTCGACTTGGCGCGAGAGCTTGCGAAAGCCCGGCGCGTGGTTGGCGAGCACGCCACACGACTCGACCTCGACCACGTAGCGGGTCAGCGTGCCGGGCGGGAACCAGAAGTAGCCGATGATCGCCGCCGGGCTCATCGAGGCGTGCGGCGGCGGGGGCAGGGCCACGCAGGTCGCCTTGAACTCGAGCTCGGTCTTGCCCTCGTGGACCTCCTGCCCGCCCGTCGTTCGGTTGGTGATGGTGATCCGCGGGTGCTGCCTGGCGCAGCCGTAGCCCGGCCCGCCAGTGATCTTGATTTTGAGCGTGTCGGCCTTGTCCTCGCGGGTGCCGGCGATCAGCTGAATGTTGGGCGTGAAGGGGTGAGCACGATTGGGCGACTGCGGGAGGTTGTCGCGAATCACCCCGTTGTAGGTGTATTCGAAGGGCCCGAACCCGCGCTTGCCCGTGCCCGTGCCGGTGTGCTTGCACTCGAACGCGATTTTTTCGAAGTCGCAGGGCACCTGCGGAGCCGGCTGCGAATTGCCAGGGCCGGTCGCCTGCAGAACTCGCGCTTGGGCGACCTGCTGCGAGGCGACCGGTGTCGGGACGGGCGCAGTGACGCTCGCGGGCTGGTTGACCGCCGCCGCGTTGATCGCCGAGGGCGGCGTCGAGGCGCTGTTCTGCCCCATCATGTCGCCGTGGCGACACACGCCCTTGCCCTCGATGTTCACGGTCGTCGACCAGACCGTGAAGTAGCCCTTGCCGAGGATGACCCCGGTGACGACGCTGCCGCCGAGCGTGCCACCCTCGTCGCCGATGCTGGTCGAGGTCTCCGAGTGGTCCTCGAGGAAGGTCGGCTCACCGTCGATGCGGACGGTCTTGCTGCCCTTGATCAAGTCCTTGGCGAACAAGACGTTGGTGTAGGGGATCGGGACGGGACCGGGCGGCGGCGACAGGCAGACGTCGAGCGGGGCGACGCCGAAACCAGCGCTGCCCTTGTGAAAGAAGCCCATCGACTCGGCGAAGACCGTGAGTGGCATTGGATTCCAGTGGTTCGAGTCGGGTTGGTTGAAGTCAGAGGATCGGGAAGCCGCCCTGGAAGTCGAGCTCGCGCGAGCCGAGGCCTGCCGCGAGCCTAGCGAAGATCGCCGCGCTCTGAGTGATTTGGATCCGCGCCGGCGCTCGGGTGTCGAGCACGCCCGCGCCACCGCAGCGGATCGCCAGCTCGAGCGCCAAGGGGTGACGGCGGCGCATCGGGGCGTCGCGCAGGGCCGCGTCGATGCTGGCGAGATCGAGCGGATGCCCGCCCACGTAGCGCCAGGCCGGCGAGAAGCGCTCGACCGAGCCAGCCCAACACTCGCGGATTCGCTCGGGGTTGGGCAGGCGCAGGCGCAGCTCGTCGGGCGGGACGAGCTCGGCGTCGAGGTCGTCGGCGGCGAGCGCCGGCAGGGCCTCGTTGGCCGTGGCCCCGAAGCGACCCGCGGCGCCCTCGTCGAGCCAGAACTGGTGATCGCGGGTCGAGAGCCCGGTGATGCTGGTGACGACCTCGCCGGCGAGCCGGGCGAGGCGAGGATGATCGAGCAGGTCGAGCGCGAGCATGACCGCGTCGGCTCGGCCCGTGATGCTCGCCGCCCAGAGCAAGTCGGCGCTCGGTCGCTCCTCGAGCAAGTCGAAGATCTTGGCGTGGACCTCGGCGTCGCCCTGCATCGCGACCCAACCGAGCGCCGAGCGGCGCACGCTCTTGGGCACGTCACGACCGAAGGCGGCCTCGCACGCGGCCTCCCACGAGCCCGGCAAGCCGCGGATCAACGCGCTCTCGATCGCCGCCGCGCGCAGCCAGGGATCCGGGTCGCGCAGCAGCGGCAGCAAGAGGCGAAGGATCTTCGAAGAGCTCGAGTGCCGGGCCAGCCGCGCGGCGACTCGACGGATCGCCGGATGATCGTGGCGCAGCCACTTGCGCAGCGGCTTGCCGACGTCGACGCCGAGGCCGGCGAGCACCTCGAGTCGGCCCGCGAGCGCCATGCCCTCGAGCGGCTCGATCTCGGCCAAAATTCGCGGCGCGAGGTCGGTCCGGCGAGACAGGTGCGCCGCTCGAATCAGCCCCCACCAACCCTCGGCGCGCGCCCTCGGAAAGTGGGCGAGCACGCGATCGGGCGCCTCGCGACCGCCACCATCGAGCAAGGTCAAGGCCGCCGCGGCGGTGCGAAAGCGATCGTCGTTGAGATCGTCGGCGAGGACCGGCTGGATCAGGCGCGCGAACACCCGCTCGCCGCCGATCACGAGCCCTTGGGTGTGGGCCATCAGCCGCTCTTCGGGGCCCTCGCGGACCTCGTCGAGCGTGTGGATCGCCGACGAGAGGCTGATGTCCCAGCGCTCGACGCAGGTCTCTGCCTCGCTGAGGTGTTCGGCTTGAACGTCCCAGAGGAGCGCCGCCACTCGTGCCTCAGTTGATCTCGACGGTGCCGCCCTTGACGCGGTTGACCCCGCGCGAGCGTGTCTCGACGTAGGTGCCACGAATGACCACCCGCCCGTTGCGGCGCAGCACGATGCTGGCCTTGCCACAGCGCAGCACGATCTCGTCCGCCGCCTCGATCTCGACCCGACGGCCATCGACCCGCGCTTCGGTCTGGGCGAGCCCCTCGGCTGGACTCGCTTCGTGTTCGGCCTCGTGCTCGTCTTCTTCGTCGTTCTCGTCCTGCCAGACCTCGGGCGGCTCGCCGAACTCGGCCAGCGGCTGAAGCAGCCCCGTGATGATCGGCGCATGGGGCTTGTCGTCTTCGAAGCTCAGCAGCACGCCGCGCTCGTCTTGGATGGCCTCGACGATGGTCGTGGGGTCGAGCCCGATCGTGCTGCGGGCGACCAAGGGGCCGAGCTCGTTGCCCTCGAAGTCGACCCGCGGGCCTTGTCCGGAAGACCACGAGACCAGCTTGCCGACCCGAGTTCGAGGCGAGGGCTGCTTGGTCGCGCGCGCCGCCTCGAGCAGCTCGGCCAGGAGCTCGGCGCTCGCATGTTCACGATCGAGCACAGCCGTCGAAGCGGAGGTCGACTCGGGCGGGAATGTGTCGGCCGCGTCACCCGGATCTTTGGCGGACTCGCTTCCCACTGGCCACGATTCTATCAGCCTTGCCAGTTGCCGTGTGGTCGTGGACGTCGGTATCCTGCGCCAACGTGGTGACGTGCCTCGCGTCGCCGCCGACCGACCTTGGTCGAAAGACCATCGGCAGGCACTCATGCTCAAGCTCAGCCTCCCGCCCGTCACTTATGAGCTGACGCTGTCCGACGAGGCCGGCTCGCCTTGGACCGTCACCCGCGTTTACGTCCACGAGGGCCTCAACCAGCCCTATCTCGCCGTCATCGACGCCGAGACCGACGTCGAGGCCGACACCGACGGCCTGCTCGGCTGCGACGCGACCTTGCGGATCGTCCGTGGCAACGCCGAGCCGCGGATCGTCAGCGGCGTGGTTTCGCGCGTCGACTACCTCGGCACGCTCGACGCCCACATGCTGGTTCGCTTCGAAGTCGCGCCCGCCTTCGACTTGGTTCGGCAGCGCGTCGACTCGCGGATCTGGCAAGAGGCGACCGTCCAAGCCGTCGTCGGCGAGGTGCTCGGCGCCGCGCTCGGCGACTTCGGCCGCAGCGTCGACTGGGGCGGGGTCGCGCGGGGCAAGACGCCGCGCGACTACTGCACGCAGTACCGCGAGTCGGACTTCGACTATGTCTCGCGCCTGCTCGAAGAAGAGGGCATCAGCTACGAGTTCATCCACGCCGACTCGGGCCTCGAGACCCTGACCTTCCGCGACGCCAACAATCAATACGCCGAGCTCGAGAACGTCGACGGCACCGCCGACGTGCCGATCATGGCGACCCAGCCCGAGCTGGCCGACGTCGAGTCGATCCAGGCCTTCGAGTGGTCGAACCTGCTGACCACGACCAACACCTTGCGCCGGGACTACGACTGGGGCACGCCGCGCAACCTGCTGAGCGAGGCGGGCAGCGGCGCCGATGCTCGCGGTCGCTCGCGCCGGGCCTACGCTCACGGCCAGCGCCGCTACATCAGCGACGATCTCGCGGCCCGAGCCAGCGATCAGCGCGACGCCGCCAAGCTCGCCGGTCGAGTCGCTCGCGGTCGCAGCAACTGCACGGCCATGCGCCCGGGCCTGCGCTTTCGCCTGACCAACGCCGAGCGACCCGACCTCGAGCGCGAGTACCTGATCACCAGCGTCAACCACAGCGGCGCGCACGACTTCTCGTCGAGCGGCGAGGCCCCCTCGGAGCCCGCCTACGAGAACGAATTCGAGTGCGTGCCCTTCGACGCCGAGGTCCGGCCGAGCGCGCGGACCCGCAAGCCGCGAGTCCACGGCCCCCAGACCGCGATCGTCACCGGGCCCGAGGGCGAAGAGATTCACACCGACGAGCACGCCCGCATCCAGGTCCAGTTCTACTGGGAAGAGCGGCCCAGCTACAGCGCCGGCTCCTCGTGCTGGGTTCGGGTCTCGCAGAGCTGGGCCGGGCTCGGCTGGGGCACCCAGTTCATCCCGCGGATCGGCATGGAGGTCGTGATCGAATTCCTCGAGGGCAACCCCGATCGTCCGCTCTGCACCGGCTGCGTCTACAACGGCGAGTATCCGCCGCCCTTCGCGGTGCCCGAGCACAAGACCCAGACCGGCTGGCGGACCAACTCTTCGCCGGGCGGCGGCGGCTTCAACGAGCTGCGCTTCGAAGACCTCAAGGGCGAAGAGCACATCTACATCCACGGCCAAAAAGACTGGGTCGTCGAGATCGTCAACGATCACCGCGAGACCATCGGCCACGACCAGCACTACGAGGTCGGCAACGATCAGACCAGCGTGATCAAGCACGACCAGACCGAGGACGTCGGCCACGATCGCAAAGAGAGCATCGGCAACGACGTGACCGAGACGGTCGGCAAGCTGCGCACCGTCAAGTCGGGCGACAACATGACCTTCATCTCCGAGAAGGAGACGCTGATCAAGGCGACCGACAAGATCACGCTCGAGTGCGGCGGCGCGTCGATGACCATGAAGTCCGACGGCAACATCGAGATCAAGGGCGCCAACCTGACGCTCAAAGGCTCGGGCAACATCGTCGTCAAGGGCTCCAACATCGGCAGCAACTGAGCGCATGGTCGGGCTCCACGAGATGCGCGAGATCCTCGTCACGCCCGAGGTCGAGGCCGAGCTCGTCGAGCGCGAGCGGGTCGCGGCCGAGCAGCGGCAGCGGCCAACCAAGAAGGTCGGCGTGCTCATCACCTTGGTCAGCGTCGCCCTCTTCGTCGGCGGCCAGCACTGGATGGGCTCGGGTGACTGGACCTGGATCGTGATCTTGGTCGGCGTCCTGCTCGTCCACGAGCTCGGTCACCTGCTCGCGATGCGCCTGCTCGGCTTCAGCGATCTGGGCGTGTTCTTCATCCCCTTCTTCGGGGCGGCGGCGGCGGGCCGCAAGGACGACGCGAGCGCCACGCAACACGCGATCGTGTCCTTGGCCGGACCGGTGCCGGGCGTGGTGTTGGGCGCGACGCTGGCGATCGCGGCCCCGATCCAAATCGACTGGGTGTGGCGGACGATCGTGCTCTCGATCTTGCTGAACCTGTTCAACCTGCTGCCGGCCAAGCCGCTCGATGGCGGGCGCTTCCTCGACACCGTGCTCTTCCGCCGCAACCCGACCCTCCAGCTGATCACCTCGTTGCTCGGCGGGGCGCTCTTGATCTATCTGGGCTGGCGGCAAGCCAGCTGGCTGCTCGGGGGGATCGGCGGCATCGCGCTCTTGCTGGCTTCACCGAGCTCGCGCGCGAACATGGTCGCGCGAACGCTGCGCGAGCGGATCGGTCCGAGCTTCGTGCATGGTGACGCGCTGCCGCCCGAGTACCGCGAGCCGCTCGCCCACGCGGTCGCGCAGACCTGGGGCTTCGAAGTGACCGACAAACCCAAGACCTTGGTCGCGCTGATGCTGGCCGGCTGGAAGCAGGCCGGGGTCGAGTCGCCGCCCATGCCGGCTGCGGTGGTGCTCTTGGCGGTCTATGTGGTCACTTTCGCGCTCGGACTCGCCGTGTTCTGGGTCTGAGCGTCATTGTGTCATTGCCTCATCGCTTCATGGCAAAGCCCCGCACGTGAACGCGGGCGCCGGATCGCTCTGGCCGAAGACGAAGCGATGAAAGCCGCGGTTGAGATCTTCGCGCGGGTCGGCTTCTCGACCCGGAGCGGTCGACTCGGACAATTCACAAACGAGCGCGCGTTGCAATTCCTCGCTCGTGATCAGCCCATTCGGCCGCGAGGCACGTAGCGTCGCCATTGCTTCGCGCAATGCATCGACCCCGATCGTCGCCGCGACGCCGGCGAAGAAGCGCCGACCTTGCATGTACGCCGCGTTCGGCATCGCGCGGCTGAAGGGATGCGGATTCGCCAGCATCACCGGCCGCGCCTCGAAGTCGAAGGGTGTCACCGCGAAGGGCTTGGGCCCCGTGACGTACATGTCCCAGGCCTCGTCGATCCAGCCGTCCGCGGCCCGAGCAGGCTGGATCCCTCGGCCCCGAACTCCGACATTCTCCACTGCGCCCAGCGAACCGAGTCGATCGAAGACTGGGTGCCCCCACGGAGGCACCCACAGGCTCATCATCGTGACATGGATGTCCGCGAAGGATCGAGAGAGCCTCCGCGAAGGATCAAGAGGACGTCCGCGAAGGATCACTTCTGCGATTTCGCGCTCGCCTTGCTCAGGCGCAGGCCCAACACCAGCTCGTCACCGACGACCTTGGCCTCGTGGACCGAGACGAGCATCGTCGAGCCGGCGAGCTCGATCTCGGTCGAGGCTGCGGTCTGCTCGACCAAGGAGATTCCCCGGCGGGCGGTGCGAGAGAAGAAGAGGCCGGCGCGGACCTTGAAGCTGCCTTGAACGTCCTCGACCTTGGCTTGCGCGGCGCCGAGCTCGAGCTCGTTGCCCTTCACCGCCAGGGTCGGGGCGGCGCGGAGGATCACGTAGGCGCAGTCGCCCGCGAGCTTCCACAGGTGGACCTCGAGCGGGTCGTGCTCGCCGGTCGCCCAGCCGGCCGCGACCCGCACCTCACCCTTGGGATCGGGCTCGCCCTCGAGGGTCCAGCGCTCCGGGATCTTGCCCGAGCGAATCGCGTTGTTGGCCAATGCTGCAGCGGCATCGCCCGCGATCCGGACTTGGATCGAGTTGGGGTGGAGGCCCTCGACGCGGCCGTGGCCGGGCGGCAAGGCGCGCTCGACCGCGAGCGTGGTGATCAAGTCGAGGTCGAGGTGGCGCTCGCCCGCGTCGAGGCGCACGCGCAAGAGCGGGAGCTCGGGCGGGAGATCGAATTCGAAGCGGGCCAGCTCGCCGAGATCGTCGAGCAGGTTCTTCTTCACGGCCGCGGCCGCTTGGCTCATCAGCTGCTCGCCCATGCCGCCCGCGAGCGCGGCGATCTGGCCTTTGTCGATCAGCATTCGCGCGGCGTCGGGCAGCTTGCGCCAGACCCAGTCGGCCAGCTGCTTGCGCGAGCGCTCGCTCAAATGGGGCTCGATCGCGATCACGTCCTTGCCCGAGAGCGCGACCAGGACCCTGCCCTGGCTGGGGTCGATCCGCGGCCGCACCCGCGCGTCGAGATCGATCGTGAACACGGTCTTCTTGCCCTCGCGCAGGCCGACGACGATCTTGAACCCGACCTCGCCCGCGGCCGCGGGCTGGACCCGGACTCGATCGATCCCCAGCCGGAGCGAGCCGAGCGAGATGCCCGACACGTTCGGCAGCGGGATGGTCAGGGTCGGGATCTTCGCGACCTCGGGCGCGACCAGCTGATCGACGACCTCGTAGGGGAGCGAGAGGCTCAGGTGGGCGGGCGCGTCGGGGGCCGGACGCGAGCTGGGCTCGAGCGCGGCCATGAACGCGTCGTGGCTGGACTGGACCCGCTCGCAGGGGCTCGCGCAGGCGAGCGCGAGGCTGGCGATCGGAACGAGGGCGAGGCAGCGCAGGCGCATCGCCAGCAGTGTCGCACGCCTCGCTCGATGGGTTGGGCCGCGCGCTTCAGTACACCGAGGAGACGAGCAAGGGCAGGGGATGCTCGCGGTCCTGCGCGGCGTCGATGGTGTTGACCAGCACCTGCATGACGATCTGCGGCTCGGCGCTGATCTCCAAGCTCGAGCCCTCCTCGAGCAGGGGCCGGAGCTGATCGACGCGGGCCTCGAGCGCCGCGTAGTCCCACGCGCTCGGATCGTGCTTGCCGGCGCTCGCTCGAGCCAGCGGGATGCTCGGGCCGGCCTGCCCGGGGTCGGGGCTGTCGGCATCGCGGGCGCCCTTCAGCTCGATCTCGAAGCCGTCCTCGACCACGCGAATTCGCAAGGATGTGGCCGGCTTGGGCGGATCGCTCGGGTCCTTGTCCGGGCTGATCGTGAACTGCGGCGGGGTGACCGTGATGGCCGCCAGCGAGGCGACTTCCATCGAGAGCAAGAGGGCGGGGATCAGCAAGAACATGATGTTCATGACCGGGAGCATGTTGGCGTCCTCGGTCGGAGCATCTTTGGAGCGACGGAAGAGTCGTGGCATGACGCCAGTGTCAGTGCTCGCGCGTGGAGGTTCCGAGCGGGTCGCGAATGTGCTCGAATGGGCGCGTGCTCGAGTTGAAGGTCGAGATCACCGAGTTGGTCGAGGATGGCCCGGCGCCCTGGGTTCGCTGCGTCCTCCGCGACGCGAAGGGCCGGCATCATCACTTCGACGAGAAGTTGCCCGTGGTCTCGAGCTTCGCGGGCCCGGTCCCGCCGCTGCCCATCGAGGGCCGGATCGCGTGCACGATCGTGAGCACCTCGCTCGACGCCGAGGGCCGACAGGTCGTGAAGGTCGACACCAGCGCCCCGTGGGGCTGCGAGACGAGCGAGGGCCTGACGCTGCTCGACGTGTTCGACGATCAGCTCGAGCCTGGCAGCGAGCTCGAGCTTCGGATCGCCGGTCGGCTCGTCGCGCCCGGGCTCGTCGGCACCAACGATGGGCTGAACTACGGTCGATTCTTTGCCCGGCGGCCGCTCGCCTACGAAGCCCAGATCCCGATCGCCGAGCTCGACGCCTACGCCGAGCAATTTGCCGCTTTGGTCGACGAGATGGAGGTCGACGATCGGCTCGATCCACCCGACGAGCCGCCCAGCGAGCTCGCCCAGATGGGCTACCCGCGGACGCTCGCCGCCGCGGCCGAACACCCGCGCCGCTTGGCCGCGGTCGTGAAGTGTTTCAGCCACCGCGAGCTGCTCGGGCTCTGCTTTCCCTTCGAGCAGCTGCGCTCGCGCTACGTGATCAACGCGACCGACGAGGTCTTTGTCGTCGCCGGGCTGATCGTCATCCGTGGGCGTTGTTGGGAATACGCCGAGTCATGAACAGGGCGCGACCCGGACGAAGGTCCAGCGCGCGGTCTGGGTGCCGCCCTCGCCGTCGGGGCCCGAGACGCTGGCGATCAATTGGTCGTCGCCCTCGAGCGCATAGCGAATCGTCTGGGGAAAGTCGTGGGTCGGATTCGTCCACGTCCACGTGCTCGCTGCATCCGACTCGGTCTGCTCGAATTCGGTCGGGGCCTCGGCGCCCTCGGGCTGGGCCACGTAGGTCGATCCATCGGTCCGCGGCACGATCGACATCGCCTCGCGGCCGACCAGCTCGCCCTGGGGATCGAAGGTCAGGCCCTCGCCGATCAAGCCGCCCTCGCCGATCCACCAGCGCTCTTGCACGACCGAGCCCTCCACGGATCCCGAGGCCGTCCACGTCCCACACAGGCGTGACTCGATCGATCCGGCAGCGGGCGTCTGCGAGCTCGCGGGCGTAGGCGTGCACGCGAGCACGAAGAGGACGAGTCCGAGCGAGGCGCGAGGTCGCATGCGGGCGAGCATACTCGCTCGGGTAGACTCGGCCGCGATGTCCCGCACTCAGGCGATCCTGTGGACCCTGATCGCTTACCAGCTGGTGATGATCGCGATCGGCCTGCTGGCCAACCGGCTCAGCCACGACGAGAGCGACTACTTCTTGGGCGGGCGCCGGCTCGGGCCCTGGGTCGCGGGCCTGAGCGCCTCGGCCAGCTCCTCGTCGGTCTGGACCTTGCTGGGCGTGAGCGGCTACGCCTATGGCGAGGGGCTCGCGGCGATCTGGCTGCTGCCCGGCTGCGTCGGCGGCTTCGCCCTCAACTGGTTCGTGCTCGCGCCTGCGCTCCGACGCGAGTCGGCCCGCAGCGGGGCGATCACGGTGACCGAGCTGCTCGCGGGTCCACGCGGCACCGCCAAGCGCTGGCCCGTGATCGTGTTGGCCTCGACGATCATCTTGCTCAGCTTGCTCACCTACGTGGCCGCGCAATTTCAGGGCGCGGGCAAGACCTTCGCGGAGACCTTCGACATCGGCTTCGCGCCCGCGCTGCTGCTCGGGGCCGCGATCGTGGTCTTCTACACCTTGCTCGGCGGGTTCTGGGCCGCGAGCATCACCGACACCGTGCAGGGCCTGCTGATGGCCGCGGTCGGCCTCTGCCTGCCGCTCGCGGCCCTGTTCGCGATCGGTGGCCCGAGCGAGCTGCTCGCGGGCATGCGCGAGGTCGAGGTCGAGGGCTACATGGCCGTCGCGAAGGGGCTCCCGCCCGCGGCCGGCGTCGGGCTCGTGCTCGGCCTGCTCGGCATCGGCCTGGGCTATCCCGGCCAGCCTCACGTGGTCAATCGGATGATGGCGCTGCGCGACGACCAGGCGTTGATCGGGGCGCGGCGAATCTCGATGAGCTGGGCGCTGGTGATCTACACCGGCATGGTCGTGCTCGGTTGGTCGGTCCGCGTGCTGATCCCCGAGCTGGCCGATCGCGAGGACGCGTTCATGGCCAGCACCGAGCTGGTGCTCCCGCCGGTGTTCGCCGGGGTCATGGTCGCGGCGGTGCTCTCGGCGATCATGTCGACGGTCGACAGCCAGCTCTTGGTCGCCGCCTCGACGATCAGCCACGATCTGATCGGTCGCGCCGGCGAGCGCGAGGTCGCCGTCGATGGGGCGCGCCGGGTCTTGCTGCGCTCGCGCCTGACCGTGCTCGGCCTCTCGCTCGGATCG
>JAMHUH010000133.1:0-17819 GCA_035904925.1 Nannocystaceae bacterium | reverse complement strand
CGAGGACGATCAGATCAGCGAGTTCGACGGCCTGCTTCGCGGCGGGCTCAGCCTCGGCTTGCCGATCTCCAACGGTCAAGGCTTGGTGATCGGCGTCGCGGTCCAGCAGGTGTTCTCGAAGCGCGAGATCCTGATCGATCCCAACGGTGCTGCGGACGGAGCGAAGACCTCGCCCTTCGGCATGTGGCTCGAGAGCTTCGTTGGCTACCAGGTTTGGTTTTAGGGCTTTCGCGAGGGATCCCTCGCGGGTGATCGGGTTCTCGATGGGCGGGCGACCCTCTTTCCCACCGCAGAGCCTGGTGGTCGAGGACACGATCGTCCGCGAAGGATCGAGCGAGTCAGCGTCCGCGAAGGATCTCTATCTACCCAGCGATCGCGGTGGCGGGCTGCCCCGAGCGGATCCGAAGCCGGTACACGCTGTTCTCGGTCTCGACGTAGAGCACCTCGTCGTCGGAGGTGGTCAGGACCCGGCGGACCGACGTGGTCACCATTCGGCGGCCGTTGGGATCGCGGAAGAGCACCATCCCGCGCCCGACCACGGGATGCGAGAGCAAGTAACCTTCGTAGATCCGACCCACCGTCGAGGGATTGAGCGAGCCATCCCGCGCAGTTCGGATCTTCGTGGCGACGACCGACAGCACCGTGAACACAGGTTATCCCTCTGGTTGTGAGGGCGCCACGGGATTTTTAGCGGCTCTGGGCGCCGTGACCGTGTGCCCCCATGTGGGCAGCGGGAAGTTGAAATCCTGTTTTCGCCCCAGGCGCTCGTCATCACTCGGGTTTGTCGCTTGGCGAGGCGGCGCGTACGCGAGTTCGCACCGGCTTGGCTTCATCGAGGCGAGCGATCGCGTCATCGAGCGCCCAGCCTTCGAGCCCTCCAGGCAAGCGCACCCGCGACCAACCCGAGCGCTGCTCCAGCACGCGGACATGCGATCCGCCTTGCATCTGGAACGCGACGGGAACGTGCATGCCCGGACCCTCCCGAACCTCCACCAGAGCGTCGAGCACGATCGCCTCGGGGCTCTCGTGCGCGGCGTCGAGCCCGATCCCGTGCAAGCCACCGCCGATCGTCGCGACCAAGGCCAACAGTAGTGCGATCACCGTGGTGATCCCTCGACGATCGCGCGCGGCCGAGGTCTCGCGGCCGACCTTCCAGCGCAGGACCAAGACCGGCAGCAACAACCACGCGCTGATCAAGGTGACCCAGCCGAGCGTCGGCGAGGCGAGGGCGATGATGAAGAGATCCCACCAGGTGTCGGGGCGCGAGATCTCGGCGTCGGTGACCTCGGCTTGGAGCTCGGCTTGGCGGCGAACGATGCCGAGGTTGCGTCGCGCGGCCTCGGCCAGCTCGACGCTCGGACGCAGCTCGGGCTGAAGCGCGCGCTCGAGGTGATAGGTCGCGCGGCCGAGCTCGCCCTGGTTGGCGTAGGCGGTGCCGAGGTCGTACTCGAGCTCGGCGCTGCGTCCGGGCAGGAGATCGAGCGCGCGCTGCCAATGCTCGATCGCGCTCGGCCAGTCGGCTCGGGCCGCCGCCTCGCTGCCGGCCGCGTAGGCGTCGTCGACCACGTCGGCGCGGGCCGAGTGGATCGGCAGGCAGGCGAGCGCGATGACCAGCGAGGCCAGCGAGACCAGCGAGGCCAGCGAGGCCCAGCGCGTTGGCGAGCGACGCAGGATCATGGCCGACCCCTCCAGATCTTGTTGTCGAGTAGCTTGGTCGCGCGTTCGAATTGCTCGCGACGACTCGCGACATCGCCCGAGCCCGCGCCAAAGCGCGCGGCGTCGCAGGCATCGAGCAGGTCCCGAAGCGGTCGCACGTCCTCGTCGCCGAGCCCACGCTCGCGCAGCAGCGCCATCAGAGGATCGCGGGCCAGCCCGACGCCCTGCGGACCAGCTCGCTCGACGGCGGCCTTTTGCAGCGCCTCGGCCAGCTTGGCGTGAAAGCCCTCGCCGCTGTCGAGCGCGGCGCGAGCCTGGCCGAGCAGCTCGCGGCGACGACCGAGCGAGGCGGCGCGAATCCTGGCTTGCTCGTCGGGACCGAGCCGTCGCCGAGCCTCGCCTCCCAGCCAGATGATCGCGAGCAGGCCCGGGACGGTGCCGATCCCCAGCCACCAGCGGGTCGGCGTCAGCCAGGGCTCGCGCAGCTCGGTCCGCGCGAGCGCGTCGCCGGCCAGCGGCGGCGCGAATGGTTCACTCGGCTCGTCATGGGTCGGCGCCTCCGTGCTCGGCAACGGGGCCGCGTCGGGATCGGCCTCGACCTCGATCGTGATCGGCTCGCTCTTGGCGCTGCGGTAGCGGCCGGCCTTGGGATCGAAGTAAGGCAGCTCGACCGCCGGGATCGTCAGCGTGCCGGCCTGCTCGGCGACCAAGAGCATCGTCCAGGTCCGCTGGCCCTTCAGCGCGCGGCCCTTGGTGTCGAGCTTGGGCGTCTCGGGCTTGGCCTCGTAGGTCTTCATCCCGCTCGGCTTGGGCAGCTCGCCGAGCGCGACCAAGGCGATGTTGCCGGTCCCCTCGACGGTCACGCTCAAGCGCAGCGCCTCGCCTTGGACCAGCTTGGCCCGATCGACCTTGGCGCTCAATTTGAACTCGCCGACGTTGTTGGCCGAGAAGCCCTTGGGTTGGCCCGCGGCGGGCAGCGGCTTGACGGTGATCGCGAGGGTCTCGCCCTCGTGCTCGCGCGTGGGCGAGCTGCCGGCGAAGAAGCCGACCTGACCGCCGCTGCGCAGCTTGGCGCCCTCGATGGTCAAGGTGCCGGCGCGCTGGGGAAACACCGCGCGGCGCATCGAGGTGATCACGTCGTAGGCGACGTTGCCGATCTTCGCCCGTCGATTGGCCCGCGGGACCTCGAGCTCCTCGGTCCAAAAATCCTTGAAGGTCGGCAGCTTGGCCAGCTCGAGCCGCGTGAACACCCGCGACCAGATCTGCAGCTCGTAGACGACCTGCTGACCGACCCAGACCTCGCTCGCGTCGACGACCGGCCAGACGATGATCGCCTCGTCGGCCGAGGCCGGGCTCGCGCCGCGAAGCTCGGGGTCGACGGCCTCACTCGGATCGATCGGCGCCGCGACCCCGCCGACGCTGAGCTTGGGCTTGCTGGCGGGCTGATAGAAGGTGCCGTCGACCTCGACCTCGATGTCGATCGCGTACTCGCCGGGCTTGCTGGCCGAGACCAAGTAGGTGTGGGTCTTGGTCGTCTGCGAGACCCGCGTGCCGCCGCCGAACTGCATCGACATGCCCGACGAGGTCCCACGCGGCAAGATGGTCAGACCCTCGAGCGGGGCGAAGCGCGGCTGGCCGATCTTCTCGCCGTTCGAGACCGAGATCTCGATCTCGAGGATCACGTCGACGCCGACCTCGCTCTGCTCGTCGCTGAGCGTGGCCGTGATCGCGACCTCGGCGGCGTGGGCCGTGCCGGCGAGCGTCAGCGCGGCGATCGAGCCGAGCGCGAGCCCGAGCGCGCGACGGCGGGTCAGCGGAGCCTTCACGCTCACCAGTCCTTCTCGACCGGCCGTCGGTTGCCGCGTGGGCGACCGAGCATGAATTCGTCCTGGCGATCGAGCTGCTCGAGGGCTGCGTCGAGATCACCGGTTTCGATCGGCTTGGCCGGCGCCTCTTCGGGCTGCTGCGGCTGCTGATCTTTTTGGTCCTGTTTGTCCTGCTGGTCCTGTTTGTCTTGCTCTTGCTCGTCCTGCTCCTGTTTGTCTTGCTCTTGCTTGTCTTGCTCGCCCTGGTCTTGTTTGTCCTGGTCTTGTTTGTCCTGATTCTCTTGGTCTTGTTTGTCCTTGTCTTGCTCGTCCTGCTTGTCCTCGTCCTGCTTGTCCTCGTCCTGCTTGTCCTCGTCCTGTTTCTCTTGGTCCTCTTTGTCCTTCTCCTCTTGCTCCTTCTTGTCCTGCTCGGCCTTGCGTTGCAGGGCGATCTCGAGGTTCCACTTGGCGTTCTGGTGGTCGGGCTGAGCGCGCAGACAGGCGATGTACTCGGTGATCGCCGTCTCCCAGTCCTCGTCCATCGCAGCGAGGTTGCCGAGCTGGTAGTGCGACGAGGCCAGCACGGCCGGCACGTCCGACTCGGTGCCGTGCTGAAAGGCCTCGCGGGCGGCGTCCTTGTCGGCCTTGGCCAGCCAGGCGAGGCCGCGGTCATAGTGGATCTCGGGTCGCTCGCCGTGCCGCTCGGTCGCGCTGTCGAGGTGCTCGAGCGCGAGGTCCCAGTCTTCGGCCTCGTAGGCGACCAAGGCCGCGTCGACGTCGGGATCGGTCCGGGCCAGCGCCTGGGCCAGCCAGTTGGGCTCGCTGATCGAGCCGAGCAGGGTCAACGTCGCCAAGAGCCCGAGCTTGGTCGTGGTCATGAGCGCTTGCCTCCGCGCAAGTGGGCCAGCGGGGAGCCGGTCGCGGCGACGGCTCGGCGCTCGCCCAGCGCCAGCGCGGCGCCGAGCAGCACGATCGCCGGGAAGAGCAGGAACACGAAGCCTTCTTCGCGGTGGATGGTGATCGCCTGCTCGCGCTGCGCGGTCGAGAGCTCGGCGATCAGCTCGCGGACGCGGTCGAGGCCGAAGCGGTCGGCTTCGACGTGCACGTACTCGCCCTGGGTGGCGGCCGCGAGCTTCTCGAGCGTCTCGCCGTCGAGCCGAGTCATGACCGGCTTGCCGTCTTTGTCGCTGACGTAGCCGCTCGGCTCGCCATTTTCGTCGTAGCTCATCACGGGCTCGCCCGAGCTCGAGCCGATCCCGACCGTGTAGATGCGGATGCCCAGCTGCTTGGCCCGCTCGGCCAGCTTCATCGGGTCGCCGACGGTGTCCTCGCCGTCGGTCAGCAGCACGATGACCTGGTCGGCCTCGGCCAAGGTCGCCGTCTCGTCCTCGCCCTCGAGCGCGTCGATGACCGAGTCGCCGGCCCGCGCGGCCGCGTCCTCGCGCCGGACGGCGACCAGCAGCTCGATCGCCTTGTCGAGCGCCTTGCCGATCGCCGTGCCGCCGGGGTTCTCCTCGCGCGGGTCGGCGTGCTCGAGGAAGAGCTGCAAGACCGCGGCGTCGGAGGTAAGCGGGAAGCCGCGAGCTTCGCCCGCGAAGATGACGACCCCGACCCGATCGCCGCGCCGACCCGACTCGTCGATGAAGCGGGTCAGCTCGGCCTCGAGCCGCTCGCTGCGGCTGGGGTAGACGTCCTGGGCCAGCATCGACTTGCTGTAGTCGACGGCCAGCACGATATCGAGGCCCTGGCTGGGCATGACCTTGGCGACGCCGCCGTACTGCGGACGCAGCAGCGCGAACACCAACAGGACCATCGCCGTGACGACCAAGATGGTCTGGGCGAGGCGCTTGCCCGGATCGACGCTGCTGATCAATCGAGCGAGCAGCTCGGGGTTGCCGAGCTTGGTCAGCGCCACTCGACGTTGACGCGCGCCCCAGACATGGGCGGCGATCGCCGCGAGCACGGCAAGCGCCAACCAGGCGGCCGTGGGCTTGGCGAACACCAGCGAGGCGAGGTCGCTCATGGGAACCTCCGCAAGCGAGTGTTGCGCAAGATCGCGTCGAGCAGCAGCAAGAACAAGGCCGGCCAGACCAACCAGGCGAAGAGCTCGGCGTGGATCTGCTCGCCCGCGATCGCGGACTTCTCGAGCTTGTCGAGCAGGTCTTGGAAGCTGGTCGTGAGCGAGTCGCTGTCGCTCGCGAGGTAGGCGTAGCCCCCGGTCGCGCTGGCCAGCCGCTCGAGCTGCTGCGGGTCGACGCTGTTGGCCCCGCGCCCGCTGTAGTCGTGGCGACCCATCAACACCGTATAGATGATCACGCCCCGCTCGGCGGCCTTCTGCGCGGCCGAGTCGGGGTCGATGCCGTCGGCGTTGTGAATGCCATCGGTCAAGAGCACGATCACCTTGCTGGCCGCTTCGGAGCTCTCGAGTCGGTTGAGGCCGACGCCCAAGCCCGCCCCGATCGCGGTCGAGCGCCCGTCGATCACCTGGAGGTTGACCCGCGCGATCAGGCTGCGCAGGACATGGTGATCGAGCGTGAGCGGGGCGATGGTCGAGGCGGTCGAGCCGAAGCCGACCAGCGCGATGCGATCGTTGGGCCGGCGCGCGATGAACTCGTCGATCACGACCTTGGCCGCGGCCAGCCGGTTCGGATAGATGTCGTCGCTGGCCATCGACTCGGACAGGTCGAGCACGATCGCGATGTCGATGCCCTCGTGCTCGAGCTTCTCGCTCATCCGGGTCGACTGCGGTCGCGCGGCCGCGATCACCAAGACCAGCCCGGCCGCGAGCCGGAGGCCATCGGGCAGATCGGCGAGCTGCACGGCCATGCCACCGCCGCGCAGGCGCATCAAGCTGGGCTTGCGAGAGAAGCGAAGCGTCGCCGGTCGAGGCGCCGTCGCGGCGCGCAGACCCATGCCGGCCAAGGGCACGAGCAAGGCGAGCAGCACCCAGGGGTTGGCGAAGATCACGTGGCGCAGGTTCTCGCCGAGCACCATCCCCACACCCAGCCCGACGAGGCCGGCCGCGACCGCACCAAAGCCGAGCACGCGCAGGAACCAACTCATCGCGGGCCCTCGTTGTCGGGCTGGTTCTGGATCTCGGAGCTCTCGGGCTTGGCTGGCAGCGGCGGTGCGTGGACCGGGCGGCTGGCCACGGCGCGATCGGGATCGCGGATCGGCGCGGGCGGCTCGACATGCCCAGGCTTGCTGCGCTCGACCATGTCGCGAACCGTGTCGAGCGCGAGCTCGGCCTCGTCGTGGGCGGGCGAGAGCCTCGCGAACTTGACCAGGTCGCAGTCCTCGAGGAAGCGCAGCAGCTCGACTGGATCGAGCGGCTCGATCTTGGCCCGGGCGCTGCCGAGCAAGGTCTCGCGGATCTCTTCGGTCGTGCTCTCGAGCGCGTCGACGCCGAAGCGGCCCTCGAGGTAGCGCTTGGCGATCTCGGTCAGGCGCACGTAGTAGTCCTGCGAGCGACCCTCGGCGAGCAGCTCGACCCGCTCGTGCGCGAGCTTGTCGAGCTCGGCCAGCGCTCGCTCGTGGGCCGGGATCGGCGGAGGCACGAACACCGGCTTGGCCCGGCCGCGCAAGCTCAGCCAGAGCGCGAGCAAGGCCCCGCCGAGCACGATTCCACCCGCGCAGGCGAACAGGATCAGGGCCAGCCGCTCGTCGGGGTACTCGAGCGAGACCGGCGGATCGTCGCCGCGCAGCTGCGGCTCGGACTCGTTGGCCAGCAAGCTCTCGACCACGAAGGGGTGCGGGGCGACGTGGTAGGTGTGGACCGCGTTGCTCGGATCGATCCAGGTGATCGGGAAGCTCGGCACGCTGGCCTCGCCGACCTCGAAGTGCTGAAGCTCGAGCGTGAAGCGCTGACGAAGGTCGCTGCCGGTCGACTCGACCTCGCCCTCGCTGACCGAGACCAGCTCGAGCGGCGCGAACACCAAGCCGCTCGGGAGGTTGACCGAGTGGTCCTTGGGGAAGGCGACGATGACCTCGAGCGTGAGCAGGTCGCCGACGTGCGAGGGGTCCGGGGTCAGCCGGGTCGTCACGGTGATCGGCGAGTCGGGCTCGTTGGCGGGCGCGGAGGCGGGCTCGGGCTCGGGCACCGACGCGGGCGCGGGCGCGGGCGCAGGCGGAGCGCCGAGCTCCGGCGGCGGGCCCAGCCAGATCAGCAGCGCCAAGACAGCCACGCGAATCATCGGCGCATCCTCCGGGCGCGACGCTCGAAGAAGCGGATCAGCGGCTGCTGCCAGTCGTGGCCGCAGGTGATCGACAGGGTATCGAGCGAGAGCCGTCGGGTCAGCGCGTCGAAGGCCGCGCGCTCGCTCGCGACCTGCTCGCGGTAGGCCTTGGCGCGGCGGCTGCCCAGATCGATCAGACCGATGCCGTCGAGCTCGAGCAGCTCGAGGTCCTCGACGGCGACCAAGCCGAGCGCCGGCAGCTCGAGCTCGAGCGGATCTTCGACCCGGACCGGGATTACGTCGTTGCGCCGACGGACCAGCTCGAGCGCGCGTTCGAAGCGGGGCTTGGCCGGCTTGGTCGAGCTCGCCGCGGCGCTGGTCGAGAGCCCGGTGACGTCGATGAAGTCCGAGATCAGGATCGTGACCGCGTTGCGGCGACCGAGCCGAGCCATGGTCTCGAGCGCGACCGCGGGATCGGTCGCGCGACTTCGCGGCTGGTGGGTGAGGATCTGTTGGATGACCGCGAGCACGTGCTTGCGACCGGCGCGAGGCGGCACGAACACCTCGACGCGATCGGTGAAGCCGATCAGCCCGACCCGGTCGTTGTTGCGCACGGCCGAGAACGCGAAGGTCGCGGCGAGGCGCGCGACCAGGTTGCGCTTGTCGGCCGCGCGCGAGCCGAGGTCGAGGCTCGCGGACATGTCGACCAAGAGCATGACCGTCAGCTCGCGCTCCTCGGAGAAGAGCTTGATGTGCGGCTCGCCGGTCCGCGCGGTGACGTTCCAGTCGATCGTGCGGATGTCGTCGCCGGGCTCGTAGGCGCGGACCTCCGAGAACGCCACGCCGCGGCCCTTGAAGAGCGACTGGTAGGAACCGGCGAGGTGCTGGTCGACGAGGCGCGAGGTCTGGATCTCGATCCTTCGAACCTCGCGCAGCAAGGCCATGGTCGCCTCGCGAGCGGCTTCGCGATCGCGGGACTCGGACTTGCTGGCGACTTCACGGGCCATCGCGCGGCTCCAGGGGATCGGGGAGGATCAAGGCACCCGGACGTGCTCGAGGATCGCTCGGATGATCTCTTCGACGCTCTTGCCCTCGGCCTCGGCCTCGTAGGAGAGGATCACGCGGTGGCGGAGCACGTCGGGAGCGATCGCCTTGACGTCCTCGGGGCTGACGTAGCCGCGCCGACGCAAGAAGGCGTGGGCGCGGGCGGCTTGGAAGAGCGCGATCGAGGCTCGCGGCGAGGCGCCGAAGTCGATCAGCGGCGCGAGCCCGGGCAGCTGCGCGGCCGCGGGATCGCGGGTCGCGGCCACGACCGAGACGATGTACTCGCGGACCGGTCGCTCGACCAGAATCTCCTCGAGCGTTCGCTTGGTCCGGGCGATCTCCTCGGCCCCGATCACCCGCTCGACCTGCGGGAGGCGGACGTCGCCAGGCACCGCGATGCGATCGATGATCGAGAGCTCCTCGTCCGCGCTCGGGTACGAGACCTTGATCTTGAACATGAAGCGATCGAGCTGAGCCTCGGGCAGGTTGTAGGTGCCCTCTTGCTCGATCGGGTTTTGCGTGGCCAGGACCAAGAAAGGATGCGGCAGCGGGTAGGTCGTGTCGCCGATCGTCACGCTGCGCTCGGCCATCGCCTCGAGCAGCGCGCTCTGGACCTTGGCCGGCGCGCGGTTGATCTCGTCGGCCAGCAACAGGTTGGTGAAGATCGGCCCGCGCTTGTTGGTGAACTCGCCCTTCTGGTGGTTGTAGATCACCGTGCCGAGCACGTCGGAGGGCAGCAGATCGGGCGTGAACTGGACCCGCTTGAACTCGAGGTCCATGCAGCGAGCCAGCGTGTTCACGGTCAGGGTCTTGGCCAGACCCGGGGCGCCCTCGAGCAGCACGTGGCCGCCACAGATCAGGCCCATGAACACGCGCTCGATCATCTCGCGCTGGCCGACGACGACCTTTTGAACCTCGGAAAACAGACGGTCGAGGAACTGGCTGTCCTTCTCGACCAACTCGTTCTTGACGCGGATGTCGTAAGCCGATGTCATGGTCTGTTCAGTGGCGGTGAGGGCGGGAGTCTATGCCCGGGTGGCCGCGAACCCAAGTATGGACGCATCCATTCCTCGATCTGACGCTCGCCCTCGACGCGAAGCGGTGCACGCGCGAGCGTGGTTGACGGGCTCTCGGGTCAAGACTAAAACCGCCGTCCCATGCCCGTGCGCAACCCCGAGCGCTACTTCGATCACCGCACCGTCAAGCGTCACATCCGGCGCGGGCACGTCAGCCAGACTGACTACCAGACCTTCCTCGACGCGCTCCCCGACGTGACCGACAAGATTCGGGCGCGCGACGACGGTGGCGACGACGAAGACGACTACGACGACGACGAGGACGACGACTACGACGACGACGAGGATGACGACGAGGACGAGGACGATGACCTCGTCAGCGCGGCGCCGTCCGAGCCTGCCCCCGCCTCGCCTGCCCCCGCCTCACCTGCCCCCGCCTCGCCCGCCCCCGAGTCCGCCGTCGCGCCGAGCGAGCCGCAGTCCAGCGATTCCGTCGATTCCGTCGACGACTGAGCTCCTGCGCAGGGTATCGAGTCGGCGAATGCGATAGGCTCGCCTCGCTCGATGCCCCTCGTGATCCGCTCTCGCCTTCATCTCGCGCTCGTCGCTTCGTTGGCGAGCGCGGCCTGTCAGGTGGTCGAGGAGCCGCAGCTCGAGCCCGATGTCTACGAGTTGCCGGCGCCCGAAGGCCCGCCCTCGCTCGACATCGTGCGCGAGGCCTCGCGCGCCGTCGTCAGCTTGCCCGACTTCGCCAGCGTCGCCCGCGACGTCGGGCCCTCGGTGATCAGCGTGATCTCGATCTTCCCCGAGGATCAGGGCCGCCGCCGCGGGATCGGCTCGGGCATGGTCGTCTCGGTCCGCGGCGAGATCCTGACCAACGAGCACGTCGTCGACGGGGCCAAGTCGATCTTCGTCCAGCTCCACGATCGCGGTCAGGTCGAGGCCGACGTGGTCGTCGCCGATCCCCTGCTCGACCTCGCGCTCTTGCAGCTACGCGGCGAATTCGGCGATCTCTCGCCGATCAGCTTCCGCGATCGCGACCCCGCCCCAGGCGAGTGGATCATGGCCGTCGGCCAACCATTCGGGCTCGGTGACACCGTGACGGTCGGCGTGGTCTCGGGCCTCGGCCGCGACTACGGCGACGTCGGTCGGCCACCAGATCTCGATCCCGAGGGCATCTGGTCGTTCATCCAGACCGACGCCTCGATCAACATCGGCAACTCGGGCGGCCCGCTCGTCGATCTCGAGGGCAAGGTCGTCGGGATCACCACGGCGGTCCGCCAAGACGGCCAGGGCCTCGCGTTCGCGATCCCCTCGGCGATGGCGATCGAGTTCATCGACGAGGTCCGGACCTTTCGACGCATGCGCCACACTCGGCTCGGGATCCGGGCCGAAAACGCGCCCGATGTGCCGGGCTTCGCTTCGGTCGTGCGCGTGACTCGAGTCGACCCCGATGGGCCTGGTGAGAAGGCCACGCTGCAAGTCGACGATCTGATCCTCTCGATCGAGGGCAAGCCGATCACCCGCGTGTCCGAGGTCGCCTACCTGACCCAACTCGCCGGGGTCGGCGAGTCGGTCGATCTGACGATCGCGCGGGGCGATCAACGGCGGACGCTTCAGGTCGTGATCATCCCCGAGATGGCCGGCTGACGCGGCCGCATCAGGCCGCGGGCTGCTCCCAGTCGTCCTCGGCCGTGATCCCGCCGTTGACCCAGACCCACTCGATCTTCTTGTAGGTGAACGAGACCTGCTCGAGCAGGTTGCCGTCGTCGTCGGTCACCGTGCGGATCGAAGTGATGCTCGCGTCGGTCAGCTTGATCGTATAGGCCAGCGCCTCGCCGCCCTTGCCGTTGGGCAAGTTCACGGCCAGCTCCCAAGTCGGGATGTTCTCGTTGTTGGTCAGCACCGCGTTGAGCAGAGGCGTCGACTTGTCGATCTCCTTGGTGATGACCAGCGGCTTGTGCTGCCGCTTGCCCGTCGGCAGGCCCGTCGCGGCGTCGCGCGGCGAGACCAGCTCGTGGCTGATCGCGAGCACCTTGATCGCGCCCTCGTTGCCCTTTTGGGTCACGCTGCCTTTGATCGAGCCTTGCTTTTGGCCCTTGAGCTTGAGGTAGGCGTTGAGGGCCGCGTCGGCCTCGGAGAAGGGAGCCAGGCCCACGCCCGCGAGGAACCCAAAGAACACACACGAACGGATCCAGCGCTTCATGATCGATTCTCTCCTGCGTGCCCGGCACGCCGCGCGACGATATCCGAAGTCGGCACGAGCGTGCGCGCAACCGGTTCGCGAGCCCGCTCGCGGTCGGGCCGCTGGTCACCAAGTCGACGCTCAATCCTCGGCTCGCGCGTCGAGCCAAGCGAGCGCCTCGGCCTCGCTCCCGAACATTCGAAAGGTCTCGGCGCTGGCCGGGGTGAATCGGACCATCAAGTTGACCGCGGCGCGCACGAGCGGGCTGCCGGTCACGGCCGCCATCGCTCGATAGCTGCCGATCATGGTCGGGAAGAAGCGGCGCAGCTCGGGCGAGAACTCGGTGCCCTTGGCCGCGCGCGCGAACACCAAGCCGCCGTGATGGGGCATGCCCGGCATCAGCTGCGCGTCCATGGCGTGACCGTCGGCGAGGCCGACGTGTCCTGAGGACTCGATCAACAAGCAGCTCCGGCCAGCTGGGGTCGTGATCTCGCCAAATTCGAAAGGCATGATGGATCTGTGGCTCAGCGAAGCGCCCGTTTGTCGGCCAAGACCCGCGCGAGCGCGTCGGAGAGGCGAGCGTAGGTTCGAATCTTCGTGGCCTCGTCGCTGCACTGGACCAGCTGCAGCGCGCCGCGTGGGCTGATGCCCGTGACCAGGCAGCTCGACCCGAGCAGCCCGATCGCCCGAATCATCTGCAAGAGCGCGTTGACCATGCTGGTCTCGATCGTCTCGACGCCGGTCAGATCGAGGATGACGTGGGTCGCCCCCTCGTCGACGACTCGCGCGAGCAAGGCGACGTTGATGTTCGTCGCGCGCTGCGAGTCGATCCGGCCGATCAAGGGCAGCGCGAGCACGCCCGGCCAGACCGCGATGATCGGGGTCGAGAGCGCCTCGACCAGCGCGGTCGTCTGGGCCGCGATCTGCTGGCTCTGCTCGATCAAGGCCTGCCGCTGGGCCTCGTTCTGATCGCGGCGAGCGACCAGCTCTTCGAGCAGATAGTTGACCCCGAGCTCGACCTCGAGCAGCTCGTCGTCGGTCTCTTCGAGCGGAATGGGCTGCTCGTAGTCACCCCGCGACGCCGCGACCAAGCTGTTCAGCATCCGCTCGAGCCGGGCCGTGTCGATCGCCATCCAGGTTCGACCCTAGCGGTCGCCTCGATCTCGCGTCAATGCGCAAGCCTACGTAGAAACCGCTCGATTGACGGCGGTCCGCGCCGCTGCGTCGTGACCCGATGTTCGCGTTCTGCCTGATCCTGGCCTCCAAGGGTGGCTGCTTGCATGCGTCGTGCACGACGCTCGAACCCGAGCGGGCGCAGATCGTACGCGCTCGAATGTTCGAGGTGCGCTCGCGAGCGGCAAGCGAGCGCTGATTCATTGGCGCTGATTCGCGCCGTGAAAGCCTCAGATCGCGCTGGCGCGGCGATGCGTGCGGCAGCTCGACTCGTCGGCGCCACACTTGATCCGCACGTGAATGTGGCCGTCGTGGCCGCGGGCGTGGCGGATCACCTGCTTGCCTTTGCCGTCGCGGCGCGGCCAGGTGATGATGCGATCGAGCTCGTCGGGGGTCGCCCCGAGCGAGAGCGCAGCGTAGTAGAGCGGGCGCTGCAGCTCGTGGTTCAGGAAGATCATCTCGACCTCGCCAGTGGCCAAGAACGCGTCGATCAGGGCCCAGGTCGCTCGCCAGTCGATCTCTTCGGGGCGCGCGCTGGTGCTGGTCTCGAACCAGGGCAGCATCGGGAGGCGAATGTCGACGTCGCGGCCGGATTGATGCGACTTGTGGGGCGGGAAGCGGCCGCCGTTGGGGCGGGCGATCGAGCCAATCAGGATCTCGCCCTCGTAGCCGCTCTCGTGCCGGAAGTTGGCGAAGGCGCTGACGATGGTCTTGATCGCGTGGCTGCTGCCGTGGGCGATGCGATCGAAGCGACGGGTGTAGAGCTCGGGCAGCTCGGGCAGCTGGACCGGCTCGCCGCGGATCTTGCCGCGGTTGGGGTGGCCGGAGCTGAACGCGGTGTCGGGGATCATGTCGATCCACGCGGAGTCGACCGCGGGCCCGAGCTCGTGAAAGACGGTCCAGTCGATCGCGGGATCGACCCAGATCGTCAACGCGCGGCCGGGCTCGAGCTCGGCGACGCTCTCGTCCTCGATCGCGCCGTTGTAGGCCTTGAGGTCGCGGACGTCGACGCGATGGTCGACGGCGATGGTCTCCCAAGTCTGACCCTCGTTGACCTCGTAGGTGATCGCGAAGCGAGGCGCCGGCACGCGGATCGCCTTGACTCGCAGCTCGATGCCTTCGCGCAGGAAGGTCCGCGAGGCCAGCTTGTCGAGCTTCTCTTCGTTCCACTCGCGCAGGCCCTCGACCGATGCGCCGTAACGGGCGGCGACGTCGGCCAGGGTCTCGCGCGGGCCGACCTCGTGGCGAACCCAGCGGGGCGTGTCGAGCAGCTCGGTCTGATCACCGCGCCAGTGGGTCTGCCATGCCGCGCGAGCGATCGTGTCGATCGGCTTGCGGGCGACCCAGGTCGCTTGCACGAACTCGTTGGGGTCGGCGCCTACCGGCAGCGCCAGGTCGGCGCGCGGGTCGAGCAGGTTGAGGGCGAAGATCAGGGCGGTGAAGGTTCCAGCCATGCATACCTCGGCGTTCGGCGCGTGCCGTTCGCGAGCACAAGCTAGCAAGCAGGCGCGCCGCGATGCGACCCGAAAATCATTCGGCGTCGCGCAGATAGCGTTTTGCCGTGATCGTCCGCCCAGCGGTGATCTGCGAGTCGCCGTGCGATGTCGAACCCGATCGATCCGATCGTGCTCCACGCTCGCACCTCGAGCAGGGCCCGATCACGCGTGTTTCCGAACTGCTCGCGATGTCTGCGAGCACACCAGACCAACAGGCGGCCCGCTGCCCGCACGCGTGGACTTTCTCGCTGTCCACCCCGCCATGCACATCTGCCGGTCGCGACCCCGAACATCTGCACGGCGACTCGATCGAGCTTCCTCGATAGATTGACCGAGGATGACGAACAAGCCGCACGACGCGGTCTTCAAGGCTGCCTTCGAACTTCCCGAGCATGCGGCGGAGTTGTTCCGCGCTGTCTTGCCGGCGTCGATCGTCGCGAGCATCGCCTGGCCGAGCCTGGCTAGCGAGGCGGGCTCCTTCGTCGACGCCGAGCTCGCCGATCGCCACAGCGATCTGCTCTTCACCGTCGACCTGCTGGGCGGTCGAGCCTTCCTCTATCTACTGCTCGAGCACCAGAGCGCGAGCGACCCCGACATGCCGCTGCGCATGCTCGTCTATCAGGTTCGGATCTGGGAGCGGCATCGCAAGCAACACGCGGGGCCGCTGCCGCCGATCTTGCCCGTCGTCGTCAGCCACGCGCCCGGAGGTTGGACTGCGCCGCGGAGCTTCCACGATCTCTTCGCGCCCGCGCCTGCGACGATCCCCGAGCTAGCGAGCTTCGTGCCGAGCTTCGACTTGCTCATCGAGGACCTCGCCCATGTGACCAACGAGGATCTCAAAGCGCGCACGCTGGCGACCTTTCCCAAGCTGGCGCTGTGGCTGCTCCGCGACGCTCGCAACCGCGAGCAACTCTTGCGCAACCTCGCCGTCTGGGGCTTCGCCTTCGCTGAAGCGCTGCATACGCCCCGCGGGATGGAGTCCGTGCGCGTGCTCTTGCGATACATCGCGCTGATCACCAACGATCTTCACCTGGCCGAATTTCGTGCCAAGATTCTCGAAGCGGCCCCCGAGGTCGAGCAAGCTGCCATGACCATCGCCGAACAATTGATCGCCGAAGGACGAGCCAAGGGACGCGTCGAGGGACGCGTCGAGGGACGCGTCGAGGGACGCGTCGAGGGACGCGTCGAGACCCTGACCAGGCAGCTCGAGTGCAAGTTCGGCGCGCTCGAACCCGCGATCCTGACTCGCGTAGCCACGGCCGACGCGGCCGAGGTCGACGTCTGGCTCGAGCGAGTCTTGTTCGCCGCGACCCTCGACGACGTGTTCGCGCCGCTTCAGTAGCTTCGCCCCCGGTAGCTTCGCCCCCGTTGGCCTCGGGATCGGTCTGGCAAGCGGTACGCGACAGCCAAGCGATCGAAGAGGTCCCTCGATGAATTTAGAGCAGCCCGCGGTGATAGGCCTCGCGCTCGAGCGACTCGCGGAAGCTCGGATGCGCGATCGAGATCAGCGCGCGCGCCCGCTCGCGGGTGGTCTTGGCGTAGAGGTCGGCGACTCCAAATTCGCTGACGACCAAGCGGACGTCGCCGCGGCTGGTGACCACGCCCGCGCCCGGCTCGAGCGTGGTCACGATCCGACTGACCTGGCCCTGCTTGGCAGTGCTCGGCAACGCGACGATCGCCCGACCGCCCTCGCTGCGCGCGGCCCCGCGGATGAAGTCGACCTGGCCGCCGATGCCCGAGTAGGGCCGGATGCCGACCGAGTCGGCGCAGACCTGGCCGGTCAGATCGATCGCGAGCGCCGAGTTGATCGCGACCATGTTGTCGTTGCGCGCGATGATGAAGGGGTCGTTGACGAACTCGTTGCCGTAGACCTCGACGAAGGGGTTGTCGTCGACGAAGTCATAGAGCCGCCGGCTGCCCATCACGAACGAGCAGATCGCCTTGTGCGGCCGGTAGTTCTTGGCCGCGCAGTCGACGACCCCGGCCTCGACCAGATCGACGATGCCGTCGGAGAGCATCTCGGTGTGGACGCCGAGCCGGCGGTGACCTTGCAAGGCCGCGAGCACGGCGTTGGGGATGCCGCCGATCCCGAGCTGGAGGCAGTCGCCGTCGTGGATGAGCGAGGCGACCCGTTGGCCGATCTGCGCGCTGACTTCGTCGATCGGCTCGGGCAGCAGCTCGGGCAAGGGCGTGTCGACCTCGACGGCCGCGTAGAGCTCCGAGATGTGGACCAAGGTGTCGCCCCAGGTCCGCGGCATCGTCGAGTTGATCTCGGCGACGACATGGCGAGCGCTGCGGATCGCCGCGACGACCACGTCGGCCGCGACCCCGACCGTGCAGTAGCCGTGGCGATCGGGTCGGCTCAGCTGGACCAGCGCCCAGTCGATCGGCACCTCGTTGCGAAACAAGGCCGGGATCTCCGACAAGAAGATCGGCATGAACTCGGCCCTTCCGGCTTGGACGGCCTCGCGCACGTTGGGGCCGATGAAGAAGGCGACGTGACGGAAGTTGTCGGCGTACTGCGGGGCGACGTAGGGGGCCGTGCCGAGGGTCAAGATCGAGTAGACGTCGACGCCGCGCAAGTCGGCGTGGCGGGCGGTCATCGCTTCGACCAGGCGCTCGGGCTCGGCGGCGCCGCTGCCGACGAAGACGTTCTCGCCCGACTGGATGTTGGCGACGGCTTGGGCGGCGGTGATCGGGTGGAGGGTCGTCGGCACGGGCATTGGGGCGGAACTTATCGGTGGATTTGGGGCGGGTCTAGATGGGCGGGCTTTGTAGGGATCCTTTGCGGAACATCCAGCGATGTTTTCTGAGCGATGCGCGAAATGATTGCTGTTTTGGGTATCGATATTTGTGAGGGGCTATTGGGGCGTTCGCGGTTTTTCGTGCTGGATCCTTCGCGGTTTTTCGTGCTGGATCCTTCGCGGTTTTTCGTGCTGGATCCTTCGCGGTTTTTCGTGCTGGATCCTTCGCGGTTTTTCGTGCTGGATCCTTCGCGGTTTTTCGTGCTGGATCCTTCGCGGTTTTTCGTGCTCCCGAAGTGGGGGGCTTCGCGGGGAATATCGCCGCCCCACGCTCGGCTCCCCCACTTGTACTCGAACGCCAATGTCCGCCTCGGAGGGACGCCGACATTCCCCGCCGCCCGAGTTCGCAGACGTCGGCGCCGCCGCTTGGAGAGACTGGAGAGAGACTGGAGAGGGGGCCGGCGAGGGGGGAGACTTGGGAGAGGAGAGAGGGGGCCGGCGAGGGGGGAGACTTGGGAGAGGAGA
>JAMHUH010000132.1:0-3370 GCA_035904925.1 Nannocystaceae bacterium | reverse complement strand
CGCTCCTCGATCCACTGCCCGGCGAACTCGCGGGCGCGCTCACTCGCGAGCTCGAGCCGCGCGCGAAAGAGCTCGAGCTTCACCGTCGCGCTCGGTCGCGCGGCTGCCAGCTCGTGCCCGCGCCGTCGAGGACCTCGACCCCATCGATCTGCTCGATCGGCCGCGCGCTCGGCAGCTCGATCGTCACGATCGTGGCGCCGCCCTCGGGCGCGCGGTGCTGGGTCGCGTTGGGCTCGAGCGTCGCGGCGCTGGCGAGGGTGCGCACGCGCAGGCGATCGCGATCGAGGTCGCGCTCGGGGATCCGACCCGGGATCGTCCACCACTGCTCGCCGCCCGCGTCGCTCAGCACACCGATCAACAGGTTGCCCGCGGGCTCGCTCGGCACGGCACCGCCCGCGTCCCAGCTGGTCAGCGTCCGGATCCGGTCGAAGTTCTTGGCCCAGGTCCAATCCGAGGTCCAGTTGCCCGAGTAGCAGTAGCTCATGTAGTCGTGCGCCGCGGTCGGGTTGCGCAGCTTGAAGTCGCGGATGCCGAAGCCCCAGATGCCGATCACACCATTCTCGTAGGGATAGGTGGGGTCGGGCGCGGCCGAGTCGACACCTGGGCACTCCACGTGGCTCAGACCCTGCAAGTGGCCGAGCTCGTGCACGAAGGTGTCGGCGTTGAACTGCGGATCGTTGGCCAGGTAGAGCCCGGCGGAGACGCGCTGGAAGTCGGCCGTCTTCTCGTCGGAGACGATCGCCCAGGACATCCCACCGAAGCCGCCGAGGTCATAGGCGCAGGCGTCGATGACCCCGTAGTAGTAGACGTTGGCCTGCGCGTTGTCGGCGATCCGAGCGTCCTGGATCGCTGGCAGCACGCCCCAAAAGTCGACCGGCGTCTCATCGATGACGACCGGCTGCTCGCGGACCGAGAGCTCGACCGCCTGGGCCGGGTTCTTCATCAGCAAGAAGTCTTCGAAGTCCTCGATCACCGTGTCCATCGGCACGCTGGCCGAGCAGCCGGGCCAGGCGGACTCGATCGGGACCAGCACGACCTTCATCGTCAGCAGCTCGGGCTGGATGCCGATCGCGGCGCTGCTGCCGTCGCGCGGGCTGATCGGCTCGAGCTCGGGCGGCGGCAAGATCGCGAAGCTCGGGTCGACCTCCCAGAGCGAGACCGAGAAGGTCGTCCCGGGGATCATCTTGTCGGCGACGATGTCGAAGGTGAAGGTGCGCGAGAGATCGCCGGCGAAGGACTCCGCGCTGACGTCGAGGATCTGATCGCGGACCCACGGCTCGCTGTCAGGCGATTGCAGCGTGAGTCGAGCTCGAATCTCGCGTGGCTCGAACCCGGCCGCGAGCGTCCAGTGGGCGCGCAGGAGCGAGTCGCGACCGCCGACGATCTGCGCGTTGCGATCGGCCGGCCCGACCCACTCGCCCGCGACCGCGATCGGCGTGGCCACGCCCTGGTTGATCTCGACCAGGCTGATGTCGATGTCATGGGCGAGCGACTCGGGGACCGGACCCGTGTCGCTCTCGTCGCTGGTGTCGGACTCGTCGCTGGTCGCCGCTTCGTCGGCTTGCTCGTCGCCGGTGGTCTCGTCGGTGCAGGCGAGCGTACAGAACAAGGTGAGCGGAACGATCGTGCGCTTCATGGCGAATCCTGAGTCGGGCGGCCCTCGACCAGCCGCATTAGACCACGCGGGTTGGCGTCGCGCAGCTCTGGCGGGAGCAAGTCTTGGGGTATCGATTGGAAACAGACCGGTCGAGCGAAGCGGGTGATGGCGGCGGTTCCGACCGAAGTCGAGCGCGGCTCGCTGCTGGCCGGCCAGGGCCCGCCGTGCTGCATCGCCGCACATGGCTCGACGCCGGTCGGCCAGCCCTCGAAGATCACCCGGCCGGCGCGATCGACCAGGATCGCCAGGAGGCGCTGCGCGAGCGCGGTCTCGGCCGGATCGGTCGGATCGTCGGCGTCACCTTGGCGACGATGGATGGCGCTCGCGAGCTGGCCCTCGAGCGCGTCCGCGAGCTCGAGTAGCTCGGCTTCGTCGGCGCACTCGACCAACAAGCTGGTCGGGCCAAAGAGCTCGTCACGCAGCTCGGGCTCACGAAGGAAGCGCCGCGCGTCGCAGCGGAGCAGCTGGGCCTGGGCGCGCAGCTCGGGGCCAGGGGAGGCTTCGTCGCCGAGCGCGTTCGCCCGCGCGCCCACCCGATCGCGGTAGTCGGCGAGCAGCCGCGCGTCGAGCATCACCCCAGGCTCGCTCGCGCGCAGCCGCTCGTGCAGTCGCGTCGCGAAGCGCTCGACGGCCGCGCCACGCTGAACCACCAGCACACCCGGCTTGGTGCAGAACTGACCGACACCCATCGTGATCGAGACGGCGGCGGCGTCGGCGAGCGCCTCGGCCCGCTGCTCGAGCGCGCCCGGCAACAAGAACACCGGATTGATCGCGCCCATCTCGGCGAAGACCGGGATCGGATCGGGCCGCTGCATCGCGGCCTCCATCAGCGCTCGGCCGCCGCGCAGCGAGCCCGTGAACCCGACGGCGCGAGCGTGGCGATGCATGACCAGGCTGTGCCCGAGCGCGTGCCCACGCCCCTGAACCAGCGAGCACCAACCCTCGGGCATGCCGACCTCGCGACCGGCGGCCAGCATCGCCTCGCCGACCAGCTCGCTGGTGCCGGGATGACTCGGATGCGCCTTGATCACGACCGGGCAGCCAGCCGCGATCGCCGAGGCCGTGTCGCCGCCCGCGACCGAGAACGCGAGCGGGAAATTGCTGGCCGCGAACACGATCACCGGACCGATCGGGACCAGCATGCGGCGAAGATCGGGCCGGGGTAGGGGCTTGCGATCGGGCAGCGCTCGATCGATCCGCGCGTCGACCCAGCTGCCCTCGCGGACCAGCGCGGCGAACATCGCGAGCTGGCCGCAAGTCCGCGCGCGCTCGCCCTCGAGCCGGGCGAGCGGCAGCCCCGTCTCGCGCGTGCACCGGTCGAGCAGCGCCGGCCCGAGCTCGAGCATCGCGGCCGCGATCGCGTCGAGCAGATCGGCGCGGCGATCGGGCGCACTTCCTTGCCGATGGGCGGCGTGGGCGAGGTTCAGCGCGCGCTCGACCTCGTCGGGCGTCGCGTCGATCCAGCCCGGCTCGCCCGGCTCGATCAGCTCGCCGCTCGCGGCCGCGCGAGCCTGCCAAGCTTCGCCGCTCGAGCGCGAGCGGGCGTCGCCGAGCAGGTGCATGCCGTGCAGGGTCATCGCCGATCTCCGAGCTGCGGACGCGCGGCCAGGCGCTCGGCGATCAACGCGAGCGTGGCCTCGCGCTCGGCCCCGACCAGCGTCGAGCGAGGCGCACGAACCCGCTCGTGACCCATCTCGAGCGCCTGCTGGACCA
>JAMHUH010000131.1:0-8393 GCA_035904925.1 Nannocystaceae bacterium | reverse complement strand
TTTCTATCAATGATGATTCGCTGACAATCGAATCGCATGACCGTCCGCCGCTGCATGACCTGCCCGCTCGCGCTCTCGTACACGCGCCGAGACCACCCAGTCGGCGCAGACGGGCATTGGTACGGCTGCTCGGCCTGCGGTCGCGATGTCTGCACGCGCTGCGGCGTCGCCCAAGCCTACCGTTGTCAGCGCTGCGGCGCGCTGCTCGAAAAAGATCGCATCTTTCCCACGCGATCAATCGCGGACGGGGACTGGCACGACTACCTCCCGCGCTGCTTGGATGGCGAGCTGGTGATGTCGAACCTCGAGCTGATCGCCCACGCGACGCCGTCGAAACTCGACGAGATCCTCGCCGCGCTCCCCAATGCCGCGAGCGAAGCGTTCTGGCGGGAGATCCTCGACCTCGAGCTCGACCGCCGGCTCGGGCTGCTCGACTCGATCTTCTTCATCTCGCGTCGGTCGGTTCGGCTCGACCACGAATGGCGGATGAAGCTCGCCCGAGTCGCGGCGGCGGGGTTGGCTGGGCTCAGCGGCTACGACGAGGACTCGCTCCGACTCCGACTCCGCATGGCCTTCGCGGTCGAGCTTCCGGGCGCCGCGGACCCCGAAGACGTCGCGCTCGCGCTCGCGGATGGCCGCGCGTGGCTGGTGGCCGGGGCGCTGGACTGTTTGGCGGCCGGGAATCCGAGCGAAGTCGAGCTGCTGGCGTCGACGCGTCCCTCGCTCGCGGCCGACGATTCGAAGCGGCGGAGCTTGGGCGTTCGCGCTGTCCTGTCTGCGTCGTCTGGCCGTGCCCATTCCTTCGCCGAGGGGACGGTCGAGTCGGTCGCGTTCGCGTTGCTCGTCGACGTGCTCCAGGAACGATCGCCGGACTCGCTCGTCGCGGCGTTGGCTCTGGGCGAGAGGCGGCGGCGTAGGGACGCCGCGCTCTTCGCTTGTCGCGAACTCGGCTTGCTCGAAGCTTTGCTCGAGCGGGTTGGGGACCAGTTCGAACGCCGCCATCGTGGCTTCGTGCGGACCGTCTCTGCGCTCGCCGAGTTGCTGCCGATGGGGCATCCGGTGTTCGGCGAGGTCGCGCGAGCGCTCGCCGAGGGCGAATGCTCGCGGAGCCATCGCTTTCGCTTGCTCTGCGTCTTGGGCCAGTCTCGTGATCCCTGCTTCGTGCCCCTGTTCACGTCATTGCTCGACGATCCCCGAGTCGAACTTGCCGCATGGGCCGCCCTGCTTCGGCTCGACTCGGCCCTCCCGTCCGCGCTTCGCCAACAAATGAACGCTTGTCTCGACGCCGCGCCGGCCATCACCGCGTTGGCCTGGCTGTCCGACACGGAGCGACGAATGTGGCTCGACGACGAGCGTTGGCTCGCGCTGCAACTCGACGACTCGCTCACGCTCGACACTTTGGCTGACTTGCCTGCGGTCCATGCGAGCTCGCTGGAGTCGCAGCGAGCTCGGCTGATCCTCGAGGCCGAGCGCGAGCTCGAGCGCGATGACCGATTTGGCGTCAGGGTCATGGTCGCGCTCGGGCGGCTGCGGGTCGCGCCAGGCGATCGTGCAGAAGAGCTCTTGCTCGCATGCTTCGAGGACCCCCACGAGCTCGCGCGGGTTCGAGTGGCGAGCGCACGAGCGTTGAGCCAGCCGGATGCGATACCGCTTCGAGATCCGATTCGCCAGCGCTTGCGGGCTCAGACCGCCGATCCGAGCCCGATGATTCGGGCTTGGGCGCAGCGTCTCGTCGACGACCCACGAGAATGAGAAAGGACGCACATGCAAGACGCACTTTTTGATGCCCTTCGAACCCATTGGCGGCAGAGCCCAGATCTCGTCGTTCGTGGGCCTGCATCACTCGCTGCGATTCAGCGATTGCAGCATATGGCGGATGGTGCTCTTTCTTGGGATTTTCTCGCGTACTTGCGGTTCTGCGACGGCTTCGAGAACTCGCTCGACAGCGAGGGCTTTCGCCTCTGGCCGGCGGATGCGATGGAGCGCGTCTCGACCTACGATCATGGGAAATTTGCATCCCGGGGCTCGGATTGATTTCTGATCTTCGCAGACTACCTGCACTGGTCGTGGGGGTATGCCATCGAGCTGTCGCCGCGGGGACGCGTTACGATTGTGGGTACCGCGGATCGACAGCTACACGTGATCCCAGGCGGCTTCCAGCGGTTTTTGGGGCTCTATCTTCGTGATGACCCTAGCGCTCTATCCCGGATAGGCGCCGACAACGCGCCGTGAGCGGCCACGATGCGAGCGTCTGAACACGCCTGTTCATGTAGGCACATTCGTTCCGATCTTCCGTTCAGATTCGCAATCTTCGCGATGCCGATACGCTGTCACCATGTCGGGCAATCAGTACCGGGATCGCATCGCCGAGTACGTGCATGACAACTTCGGCGCGCATGGCCTGGTCGTCTACACCGAGGTCAGCCTCGGCAAGACCATCATCGGCAAGCGTCGGCGCATCGACGTGTTCGTGCGCCACGAGTCGAAGCCGCTCGCGCTCGGTCTCGAGTGCAAGTACCAGGCGACCAGCGGGACGACCGACGAGAAGGTGCCCTATGCCCTGGCCGATCTCGAGGCGATGTGGATCCCGGGTTGTCTGGTCTACGCGGGCGAAGGCTGGTCGGCGGGGGTGCTGCACACGCTCGAGGGCTCGCGCAACGCGGTGTTCTGCGATCCGCCCGAGGGTGGTGAGCGGGATGTCGCGCAGACGATCGAGCTCGACCACGTGCTGGCCTCGGTGTTCGGCTTGTGGTCGGTGGTGCTGCCCGAGGCGCGGCGCTTCGTCGCCGACTCCCAGCTGAGCTTGCCGCACGCGGGCTTCGGTCGCGTGAGCGCGCCCGCGCAGACGGTCTCGCGCAAGCCCGGCAAGGCTGGCTGAAGGGCAAGCCGCGAGGCCGATTCACCGCAGGGCTGGCATCACCCGACCGAGCTCACTGAAGCCCGCCTCGTCACGCGATCGCGCGCTTGTATCCTGCGCCGATGCGAATTCGAACGCTCAGCTTGCTCGCCCTCCTGACCTGCGCCTGCACGACCGCCTGCACGACCGAGGAGGGCCCCGACGAGGTCGGCGGCGAGACGAGCAGCGAGAGCGACTCGGGCTCGAGCGAGACGGCCAGCGAGAGCGAGTCGGGCACGGAGGGCACTGACACCTCGACGGCCGAGCAGGTCCTGGTCACGGGCGACGCGTTCGCGTTCGGGCCTGGCACGATGATCCCGAACGCGGCGATCTCGGTGCTCGAGCTGCCCGACGCGAGCACGACCAGCGATGACGCGGGCCACTTCGAACTGACGCTGCCGGCCGGGGCCGAGGCGACCTTCGTGCTCGAGAAGGCGGGCTATCCGAAGATCTACACCAAGACCTTCACGCTGCCCGACTCGGGCACGCTCGAGCGGGTCAGCTTTCAGGTGCCCGACGACGCGACCTTCGCCGCGCTCGCGTCGATCGTGATGATCGAGCCCGATCCCGCGACTTGCCAGCTCGCCAGCACGGTGACGCGCGTGGGCAAGTCGATCTACGACGACGGTGCCCACGGAGAGGCGGGCGCGACGGTCACGATCGAGCCCGCGCTGCCGGCCGAGAATGGCCCGGTCTACTTCAACGCGTCCGTGATCCCGCAGCCGAGCCTGACCGAGACCTCGGACGACGGCGGGGTGCTCTACACCAACGTGCCGGCCGGGACCTACGTGTTGCACGCGAGCAAGGCCGGGGTCGAGTTCGTCGACGTCACGATCCGCTGCGACGCGGGGGTGTTGGTCAATCCCTCGCCGCCCTACGGGCTGCAGGCGCTCTGAGTCGAAGGCGAGCGAATTCGCCAAGGGCCGGGTGATTTCTTCGAGCGAGGCTCAGTCATCCGCGAATCTCGGCTCACTCAGTCGCTGCGTGGCGGTACCCTCGTCGCGCGAGAGCAAGCGTGGCCGTGCCCTTCACGATCGCGATGGACGGTCCGATCAGCGATCTCGCGGCGCTCGAGTATTCGCGCGGCTTCTACGACGCGCTCGGGGCCGGGCTCGACATCGCCGACGCCCACGAAGAGGGCATGACCTGCGTCGACCTGGCCGCCGCCGGATCGACCTTCGACTGCGTGCTCTTGCGCGGCGCGTGAGCTGGCGGCGTCGCGGCTCACGAGGGATCCACGAGCGAAGCAAGCCCGCAGCCCATCGCGTCGCCTGCTTCAGTCGCCGCGAGGGCTTGCACCACTTGCGCGCGAGGAGGGAGCGCGTTGGGCGAGGGACGGACGAAGAATGGCCGAGGCGTGAAGAGGCTTGCGCTGCGCGGCCATCCGTGGGACTTCGCGCCCGTGAGTTTCAAAGATCTCGGCCTCGTGCCGCCGCTGCTTCGAGCGCTCGAAGCCACCGGCTACGAGCATCCGACCCCCATTCAAACAGCAGCGATCCCTCCGGCCCTCGCCGGTCGAGACATCCTCGGCTGCGCTCAGACGGGCACCGGCAAGACCGCTGCGTTCGTGCTCCCGATCCTGCAACGCCTCGACGCCAAGGCTGGCGACGACGCGGTGCTTCGGGCCCTGATCGTCACCCCAACCCGCGAGCTCGCGGCCCAGATCGGCGAGAGCTTCGCCACCTACGGCGAGCAGCTCGATCTCTGGCACGCGGTCATCTTCGGCGGCGTGCCCGACAAGCCGCAGATCAAAGAGCTGCGCAAGGGCGTCGACGCCCTGGTCGCGACGCCCGGTCGCTTGCTCGACCTCATGAACCGCGGCGAGATCAACCTCGCCAAGCTCGAGGTCTTCGTGCTCGACGAGGCCGACCAGATGCTCGACATGGGCTTCTTGCCCGACGTCCGGCGGATCGTCGCCAAGCTGCCCAAGCAGCGCCAGACCCTGTTCTTCTCGGCGACCATGCCCGACGAGATCCGCAAGCTCGCCGAGGGCCTGCTCCACGATCCGGTCAGCGTCGCGGTCGCGCGCGTGGCCGAGCCGATCGAGCGGATCGAGCAGCGGCTCTACTTCGTCGACAAGAACGACAAGCGCCGGCTCTTGGTCGACATGCTCCGCCGCGAGGGCGTCCGCCGCTCGCTCGTGTTCAGCCGGACCAAGCACGGCGCCAACCGGATCGCCGAGTGGCTCGATCAGGCCGGCATCGGCAGCGCGGCGATCCACGGCAACAAGTCGCAGGCCGCCCGAACCCGCGCGCTCGAGGCGTTTCGGCGCGGCGATCTGCGGGTCTTGGTCGCGACCGATCTCGCCGCCCGCGGCATCGACATCGACGACATCACCCACGTGATCAACTTCGATCTACCCAACGTGCCCGAGACCTACGTGCACCGGATCGGTCGGACGGCCCGAGCAGGCGCCAGCGGGATCGCCTGGTCCTTCTGCGACGTCGAAGAGCGCGGGTTCTTGGTCGACATCGAGCGGCTGATCCGGCGCCACATCCAGCGCGTCGACAACCACGACTATCCCTCGAGCCAGCCAGCCCCGCGCGAGACCGATCTCGCCGGCAAGGGCGGCGGCGGTGGCCCGGCTCGGCCCTCGTCGAGCCGCGGTGGTGGTGGCGGCGGCGGCGGCGGTGGTGGCGGTGGTGGACGTCGACGTCCGGCCGCGGCTCGCTCGGGTGCGCCGGCTGGCGGCAGCGGGCGACCGAGCGCGAGTCGTGGCGGCGGCGGCTCCAGCCGTTCGCGCTAGCTTCGAGGTACGCGCAAGCACGGCGGCTCGGCTGCCCGCGCCGCCCACAGCTCGTCGACGCCACGCCAAGCCAAGAGCGCACAGGCGTGTCGGCTCGCCCGCCCGCGCAGCACCAACAAGGGCTCGAGCCGGTCGAGCTCGTGCGGCAGCGCGACGCCTTGCTCGTCGAGCGCCCCACGAAGCGCTGCCTGCCAGCGGACCAGCTCGGCGTGACCATGGCCGACGGCGAGCTCGGCCAAGAGCCGCGCCGACGCCTGAGCGATCGCGCAGCCACGAACGGTGAAGTGCAGCCGCTCGATCCGTTCGTGATCGTCGAGGATGGCTTCGGCGACGAGATCGTCGCCACACAGGGGGTTGAGCGCGCGTCCGCGTCGCTCGGCATCAGCGAGCGGACCTTCGTAGGTGCGGTCGCGAGCGAGCCGCAGCAGGGCCTCGCGGTAGAGAGTTTGGCCGGGGTCGCTCATGCCAGCACCGAGGTCGCGCGATCGAGCCCGGCGAGCAGGGCCTCGAGGTCGCGCTCGTCATTGTAGGGCGCGAAGCTGACGCGCAGGGTCGCGCTCAGGCCCAGGCGCCGCAAGAGCGGCTGCGCGCAGTGCTGCCCGGCTCGCACGGCGACGCCGGCTTCGTCGAGGATCGCCGCGACGTCGTGGGGGTGATGATCGGCGAGGCAGATCGACACCACGCCGGCCTCGGGTCGACCGATCACACGCACCTCGGGCCGGGCGGCGAGGCCCACGAGCAGGCGATCGAGCAGCGCCCGCTCGTGCGCGACGATCCGAGCGCGACCCAGCCCCTCGAGGTAGTCGATCGCTTCGGCCATGGCGATCGCCCCCGCGACGTTGGGCGTGCCGCCCTCGAGGCCCCAAGGAGGCTCGCGCCAACGCGACACGTCCAGCCCCACCTCGCGGACCATCCCGCCTCCGAGCCGCAGGGGCCGAAGCTCGGCGAGGCGCTCGGGCGTCCCGACCAACACGCCGATCCCCATCGGTCCGAGCAGCTTGTGGGCGGACGCGACCACGAAGTCGCAGTCGACCTCGGTCAGCGAGAAGCGGCCGTGCGCGAGCGCCTGCGTGGCGTCAACGACCATGCACACGCCCTGCGCCCGCGCGAGCGGAGCGAGCTCGGCGAGCGGCGGGCAGACCCCGAGCACGTTGGACATGGCCGTGACCGCGAGCAGCTTGGCGCCCACGAGCTTGGCCGCGGCGTCGTCGAGGTCGAGTCGGCCCTCGTCGTCGATAGCGATCGACTCGAGGCTCGCGCCCGTCTCGCGCGCGAGCGCCTGCCAGGGCAGGAAGTTGGCGTGGTGCTCGAGCGGGGTCGTGACGATCCGATCGCCCGGCCCGAGTCGAGGGCGCGCCCAGCCATGCGCCACGAGGTTCAAGGCCTCCGTCGCGCCGCTGGTGAACACGACCTGCTCGGGCGTCGCGGCGCCGATGAAGCCGGCCACACTTGCGCGAGCCCGCTCGTAGGCGGCCGTGCTGCGCTCGGCCCACTCGTAGACCCCGCGACCGACGTTGGCGCAGCCCTGTCGATAGAAGTCGGCGAGCGCCTCGATCACGCGCGCGGGCTTTTGGGTGGTCGACGCGTTGTCGAGGTAGGCCAGGGCGTTGGCGGCCAAGGCCGGAAACTCGGCGCGTGGGGCCACGCCGGCGATCCAGCTCACCGGCCATCTCCACAGCGATCGGGGCAGGGCGCAGCGCGGCGCGGCGGCAAGACCTCGAGCGTGGCCAAGGGGCCTCCGCTGCGATCCTGATGCAGCGCGAGGATCTCGGCCACGATGCTCAGGGCGATCTCGGCGGGGCTGGTCGCGCCGAGATCGAGCCCGGCCGGAGCCCGCAGCACGCCGGGCGCCTGTTCGACGAGCTCGACCGGCAAGCGCTCGCGGATCAGCCTCGAGCGCTTGCCACTAGCGATCAACCCGACATGCGGCGCCCCGGCCCGCAAGGCCCTGGTGATCGCCAGCTCGTCGCCTTTGTGGTGCGAGCCGACGATCACGGCCGTGCTCGGCGTGGCCGGGAGGCGCTCGAAGCCCGGGTCGTCGACGATCCAGCGCAGGGTGTTCGGGTAGCTCTCGCGCTGCGCCGCGCTCGGGCGCGGCACGTGCAGCGTCGTCGGCCAGCCGAGCATGACCGCCAGATCGGCGAGCGCCTGGCTGATCCGGCTGTGCCCGACGATGACCAGCTCGGGCCCGCCCAGGCTCGACCAGCCCCCGCTCGGACGCGCCGCGGGTCCGGCCTCGCGCGTGCGCTCGAGCGCGTCGACGACGATCCCCCGCTCTTCGGCGAGCACCTCGGCGAGCACGGCGAGCGCGACCTCGGCCGCGCTGCGAGCCCCGAGATCGAGGCCCGCGGGCGCCCGGATCGCGGCGATGCTCGCAGCGTCGAAGCGGGCGCCGAGTCGCTCGCGCGTCGCGGCAGCCCGCATGCGATTGGCGACCAGCGCCACGTAGGCCGGCGCGCGAGCGAGCGCAGCCGCGAGGACCTCATCGTCGCCGCGATGCGAGGTCGCGACGATCACCCGCGCGCCGGGAGGCGGATCGAACTCGGCGTAGGGACCGGCGTGCACGCGGACCAGCGCGTCGTGCCAGCGATCCTCGAGCCCCGGCGCGTGCACGACGACCCGCATGTCGAGCCGCGCAGCCAGCTCGACGAGCTTGGTCGCGATCGGGCCCTCGCCTGCGATCCAGACCGGCGGCCGCGGCGAGATCGGCTCGATGTAGACGTCCATCTCGCCCCCGCAGGGCATCCCGAG
>JAMHUH010000130.1:0-6329 GCA_035904925.1 Nannocystaceae bacterium | reverse complement strand
CTAGTGCGTGGCAATGGCTCAATTTTGCCGAATCAGAACGCGAGGCCGAGGCCCTGCCAACGGACGCGCGCTTGGGCGGCCTCGTTGGTCTTCTTCCGCTTGCTGACGTCGAGGGCGATCATCACCACTCCAGCAATGAGCGCGGCTCCGCCCACCGCGAGGATCACGTTGCCGGGGGTCCGGTAGTTCGTCCGCTGGCCGGCCTCGTTGGGGACAGGCACGACGCCCTTGATCGCGAGGGCAACGCCCGCCCCGATCCCACCGAGCCCGACCACACCAACCCCGATCCCCGCGAACCCGAGCGGACCGATCGGCTTGACCGGCTCGACACCGCCACCTTCGTCACCGCCCTCGTCGCCCTCGCCCGCCTCCTCGCCGCCGCCATCGTCGCTGGAGCGATCGACCTGATGCTCGGTCGCGAGGCGGATCAGCTTGGGCAGCTCGGCTTCGATCCGCTCGATCAGCTCGGTGCGGGTGCAGAGCGAGCAGTCGGACTGGCGGGCGCTGCCGGAGACGACGTCTTCGCCTTGTTCGATCGAGAAGCCGATGACGTAGCCGGGGTCTTCGCTCTTTCGGGCGCGCTCGACGACGACGACGATGACGGGGTCGCGCTCGTCGATCGGCTCGAGCACGCTCGAGTCGGCGAACACGGTCTTGGCTTGGTCACGGACCTTGGTGGCGATCGGATCGGCGTCGGCGCCGAGGGCTTTGGCGTCGACGCGGAGTCCGACGTAGACGGGCGCCTGGTCGGGCGCGGCCTGCTTGAACAGCGTCGGCGCGGGGACGTGGGGCTCGGCCGCGAGCGCGTTCGTGGGGGTGCCGACGCCCGCACAGAGCGTGAGCGCGAGCGCGGTGGCGGTGATCCGTGTGGGCGAGCGCGACATGAGCGGGAGGGCAGCAAAACATCGAACGCGGTCACTCGGCAAGGGGCGAGTCCCCATCGGCCCTGAGCGGTGCGTCTGTGGCGCTCTGGCGATATCGGAGTAACCAGGCAGATGTGCCGGGTCGAACCCGACCGATGTGCGGGGCGCCTCTGGAGCTCAGCCTTCGTCGACGCGCTTTTGACAGGTCTCGCCGGTCTTCTTGGCCTTGGCGTTGGGGTGGTTCTTGCCGAGCTTGGCACACTCGGCGAACTTGCCCGCTTCGAACAAGGCGGAGACCTCGAGCGCCGTTCGATCGCTGGTCTTGGCCCAACACTTCTTGTTGGCGCGGGTCAGCTTCAACACTTCGGCGCTGTTGAAGGAGCGGTCGGCCACTTCGGCGTCGGCCCGGACCTTGGCGCAGGCCAAGGTGGTGTGCGGGGCAGCGGCCTTGCTGCCGCCGTCGGTGGTGTCGCCGGTGTCGCTCGTGCTCTCGCCCGTGTCGCTGGTCGAGCTGCTCGACTCGCTCGTGCTCGAGCTGGTCTCGGCGGGGGCGAGGGCGCCGGTGGTCGAGGTCGTGCCTTCGGCCGAGGCGAGCTCGCCTTCGTCTTGGGGCGGGCCGGCGTCGCCGGACTTGGTCGCGGCGCTGTCGGTCTCGGTGCCGGCGGTGGCTTGGTCGCGGGCCGTGTTGAGCGCCTGCGTGCTGAAGTAGACGACGAGCACGATGACGACGGCGGCGACCAGCCAGGGCCAGGCGCTGCGGGTGGCGGGCGCGATGACCTGGGTGGTCGCGGCGGCGGGCTCGTTGGTGAGCGAGGTGGCGCTGGCGTCGAGCGGCTCGTCGAGGGTGTCGTCGGTCGGCTTCTCGCCGCGGGTCAGCGAGGCTTCGAAGGCGATGGTCTGGTTGGAGCCGGTCGCGGTCCGAGGCAGCGCGCGCAAGACGTCCTCGAGCCGGGCCAAGAAGATCTGCGCGGTCCGTGGTCGATTGGCGGGATCGATCGCGAGGCAGTCGTCGACCAGCTTGATCAAGTCGCGGGGTAGATCGTCGCGCAAGGTCCCGACCGAGGCGGCGGGCTCGGAGGTCTTGCGCGTGACGATCTCGAGCACGTTGAGCCCGTGGAAGGGCGGGTCGCCGGTGAGCAGCTCGTAGAACATCACGCCCATGGCGTAGATGTCGAAGCCCTCGTTGGCGTCGCGGCCCTTGGCCTGCTCGGGCGCCATGTACTCGGGGGTGCCGAGCGCCTGGCCGACGACGGTCAGCCGCTTCTCGTCCTCGTTGCGCTGGGCCGAGGCCGAGATGCCGAAGTCGAGCACCTTGACCAGCTCGCCCTCGTTGTAGCCGCGCTCGACCAACATGACGTTGTCGGGCTTGAGGTCGCGGTGGATGATCCCGACCTCGTGGGCGGCCCGGATCGCTCGGCCGACGTCGCGCATGACATGACAGGCGCGCGGGACCGGCATCCGACCGTTGGCCTGCACCTCTTCATAGAGGTTGCGGCCGGTCAGGAACTCCATGACCAGGTAGAGCCGACCATCGGGCAGCTCGCCGGCGTCGAAGACCTCGATGATGTTGGGGTGACCGGCCGCGCTGGCGGCTCGGGCTTCGGCCCGGAAGCGCTGGGCGACCGCGTTGCTGCGGCTCCAATCGAAGGTCAGGACCTTGATCGCGACCGAGCGCCCGACGGTGACGTGCTCGCCGAGGTAGACGTAGCCCATGCCGCCACGACCGAGGCGCGAGAGCACGCGGTAGCGCTCGGCGATGACGGTGCCGGGCTCGATCAGCTCGCGCTCGTCGAGGCTGGTGACCGGGTTGGCCCGGACGGAGCCACGCGACTGGCGATCGTCGTCGGTCTCGGGGTCGCCACCCGAGGCGGCCTTGAGCCGACGGCTCTCTTCGAGCACCTGCGTGCCCGAGACGGCGCGCTGGTTGCTGGCGAGCTCGCGCAGCAGGTCGACGCGCACGGCAGTCTCGAGCTCGCGCGCGTTGCCAAACAGCTTGCGCATGAAGTCGGAGACCTTCTCTTGGCCCATGTCGGGCGCGTTGTCGGCCAGCCAACCATTGAGCGCGAGCATCATCGCCTCGGCGCTGGCCCAGCGCTCGTCACGGTTGCGAGCCAGACCCTTGATGACGATCTTGTCGAGGTGGGGATCGACGCGACGGCTGCGGGCGCTCGGGGCCGGCGCTTCGAAGCGCGAGACGGAGTCGGTCGACATGCCGTCGGGCGATCGCAGCGGGCGACCGGTCAGCAGCTCCCAGAGGATCACGGCGACGGCGTAGACGTCGGCCCGGCCATCGAGCGGCTCGTGCCGAGCCTGCTCGGGGCTCATGTAGCCGACCTTGCCGAACACGACGCCGGGCAAGGTCAAGCTGGCCTTGAGGCTCGAGGTCGCGAGGCCGAAGTCGGCGAGCCGCACGGCGCCGGCCCAGTCGAGCAGGATGTTCGAGGGCGAGACGTCGCGGTGGACGAGGCCGAGGCCCGGGAAGGTGTGGGCGTAGTGCAGACCGCGCAGAACCTCGCGGCAGACATGGACGGCGAGCGGGACCGGAAAGGCCCGGCCGACCTCGGCACAGCGATCCCACACGTCGGCGAGATCGCGGCCTTCGATCGCCTCCATGGCGATGTAGAACTGGCCCTCGATCTCGCCCGCGTTGCGCACGTCGACGATGTTGTTGTGGTGCAGACGGACCACCAAGCGCGCTTCGTCGAGGAAACGGGTCCGGTAGTCGTGATCCGGCAAACCGGCGCGGAGCAGCTTCACCGCGCAGATGCGGGCGAGTGGACCGTCACCGACCCCCGCGAGGTAGACCGTGGCCATGCCGCCTTCGCCCAACGTGGCCAGCAGCGTCATGTCGCCGAGGCTACGGGGCGGGTCGACCCTTTCGAGCGCGCCCATGACCATGCGGCTGGAAGCTACCACGCCGAGCCGGTTTGCGAGTAGACTCTGCCGGCTCCATGTCCGACTCACCCGAAGCGCGCTCCGCCCCGGGGATCCTGTACTACGACCCCAACCCGACGACAGCGAAGCTCGCCACCGCGAGTCTTCGGCTCGCTGGGTACGAGGTGTTCAGCGCCAACGGCCAACGCGAGGCCGTCAGCCTGTTCAAGCAGCACGGTGTCCAAGGCGACAAATCGATCGTCGCCCTCTTGCTCGACGCCTCGACCGATCCTTCGGTCAGTGCCTCGGTCTTGCGCGAGCTCGTTCGCCTGCCTGGCGCAGGCGACATGCCGGGCATCTTGATCGTGAGTCGTCGCAACCCCAACCCGATCCCGGCCGCGGCTGGGCTGCCGACGGTCCGAAGGCCATTTTCGACGCCGGCGCTGCTCAAGGTCGTGAGCGAGACGATCGCGGCCCACGACAGCGCCAAGCTGCCGGTCGACATCCAAGAGGCGCCGGACCAACGCAAGGTCCAGCTCGCCCGGCTGCTCGCCAAGCACTTCCCGGCGCTCGGCGGCGCGGCGCTGCCCGAGCTGGCGCTGGCGGCCATGCTCGCGGATCTCGAAGGTAGCGAGGATCTGCCCAAGCCGACCGGCGAGGCGACGATCCGGATCGATCTCGCGGCCACCCGACTCGAGTCGATGCTCGAGATGCTGGCCGACGACGCGGTCACGGGGGTCCTGAGCGTCAGCTCCGAGGGCCGAGAGTCACGGCTGCACCTCGAGCGCGGCAAGATCCGCTTGGCCGAGTACTTCGGCGACGACGAAGATCTCAAGCTCGGCCGCTTCGTGGTCGAGGGCGGGTTCATGCGCGACGACGAACTCGAGGCCTTCCTCGGCACCCGCGATCCGCAGGGCCGGCCGCTCGGCCAGCGCCTGGTCGAGGCCGGCTTCATCACCCCGGGCGAGCTCGGGGCGGCGATCGTCGCCCAAGCCAGGGAGATCACTTGTCACCTGCTGCGCTTCCGTTCGGGTACGGCGGGGTTCTGTCCCTCGGCCAAGCTCGAGGCGGTCGCGGCCTCGGGCGCCGAAGAGGGCAAGGTCGAGCTGATCGTCGCCGAGGCCCTGCTCGACGGGCTGCGCCGGCTCGACGAGAACGCGCTGATGGGCCCGCACATGCCCGAGCTCGAGGACGTCTACGTCCGCGACGACGCCAAGGTCAGCCGGATGGCCCGCGAGATCCTCGCTCGTGACGAGCTCGACGTGCTCGAGCTGGTCAACGGTCGCAACTCCGTCAAAGAGATCGCTCGCAAGACTCGGACGGGCGCGTTCGCGGTCGCCCGGATCGTCTATCGGCTGAGCAAGTCCAGCGTCGTCCGCCGACGGGTCACCCCGGTCACCGTTTGAGGGCCTCCATCGTGGCGATCCCTCCCAAGGTCCCCAGCAAGCCGCCGCCCAAGCCTCCGCCCAAGGTGCAGTCCGGGCGGGGCAAGACGGTGCTGGTCGTCGACGGAGATCGCGAGCATCGCGCTCGCCTGGTTCGACTCTTGCGCGAGACGACCAGCCACAAGCCGGGCGAGGCCGGTCCGCCGCCGGCGATCCACGAAGCCGACGATGGTCACGCCGCCTGGGCGTTGATCGAGGTGACCAAGCCCGACTTGATCGTGACCGAGATCCTGATCGAGGGCTTGAGCGGTTTGCAGCTGCTCCGGCGCGTGCGCGAGCATTTTCAGCCACGGGTGGCTGACTCGAGTTTCGGAAGCAAGTCTCGCAACCCCTTGGCCGACGAGAAGGTCCCCGCGGTCTTCTTCGTGACCGAGATGAGCAACGAAGTCGATCGCTACTGGGCGCTGCGCAACGGCGCGGCGGCCTACGTGATCAAGCCCTACGACGACGATTTTCTCCGCCAGCGGGTGGCCAAGGTGTTGGCCAACGAGGGCGTCGAGCTGTCGGCTTGGCCCGACGACGGCAACTGACGCCATGCCCGAACGCTCCGAAGCCCTGACCCGAGATGTCCGCGTGACCGTCCAAGCCCGCTACGTGCCCGAGCGCTCGCGGCCCGAGGACGATCTTTGGTTCTTCGCCTACCACGTGACGATCGCGAACGTCGGCCAGCAGACCGTGCAGCTGATCAGCCGCCACTGGATCATCACCGACGGCGAGGCGCGGGTGCAGGAGGTTCGCGGGCCTGGAGTCGTCGGCGAGCAGCCGGTGCTCGGGCCGGGCGAGAAGTTCGAGTACACCTCGGCCTGTCCGCTGCCCACGGCCTTCGGCACGATGCACGGCAGCTATCAAATGATCACGCTCGAGGGTGAGGCCTTCGACGCGACCATCGCCCCCTTCTCGCTGAGCGAACCACATACCCTCCACTGAGGTCGGGGCGCGGTCAGTCGCGCGTGGGCAAGGTCGATCGGTAGCGGGTCGAGCTGGTCACGCCGCTGCGCTCGACCTCGCCGAGATCCACGAGTCGACGCAGCGACGCTTGCAGCTTCCAGCGTGGCCCACCGACGCGCGCCCGCAGGTAACCAGCCGAGACCGCGTGGGCGCCCGCTTGGCGAATGACCGCGAGCAAGCGCTGATCGAAGGCCTCGCC
>JAMHUH010000129.1:0-3371 GCA_035904925.1 Nannocystaceae bacterium | reverse complement strand
GCGGCCGGGGTGATCCACAGCGACTTCGAGCGCGGCTTCATTCGGGCCGAGGTCGTCGATTGGAAGCTCTTGGTCGACATGGGCTCCGAGGCCGCGGTCAAGGCCGCCGGCAAGCTGCGCGTCGAAGGCAAGGAATACGTCGTCCATGACGGCGACGTGATGCATTTCCGCTTCAACGTCTGATTCAGGGCTAGCGCGGGTCGGCTGAGCGTGGGTCGGTTGGGCGAGGAAGGCCGGGCATCCGCTCGTCGACGAAGGTCTCGCGCAAGCCCGAGGAGATCAGCAGCTCGTCGTTGGGCGCGATGATGATCGCCTCGAGCTCGGGCCGGGACTCGACGAAGGCCAACCCGGCCGCGGGCTCCATCACGCTGACCGCCGTGCAATAGGCGTCGGCGGTGGTCGCATCGCGGGCGACCAGGGTGACGCTCTTGGGCGTGCGCTCGGCTGGGATCGGCCAGCCCGTCCGGGGGTCGAGGATGTGGGTGTAGTGGACGCCTTGCCAGACGAAGAAGCGCGCGTAGTTGCCCGAGGTGACGACGGCTTCGTCGCGGACGATCAAGTGTCCGACGCGGCCGACGGTCTGCTTGGGATCTTGCACGCCGACTCGCCAGGCTTGCTCGCCCTTGCTGCCGGTCACGTAGGTGTCGCCGCCCGCCTCGACGATGTGATGGGCAAAGCCGCGCTCGCGCAGCAACGCGGCCGCACGATCGACCGCGTAGCCTTTGGCGATCGCCCCGAGCCCGATCTTCATGCCGGGCTTGGCCAAGCGGGCGCTTCGGGTGGTCGGGTCGAGCTCGATCTGCTGCCAGTCGATCAAGGACAAGCGCTCGGCGATCGCCTCGGCCGAGGGCGGCTGGCTGCCGGGCGTGAAGGTCCACAGCTGACCGATCCCGTGGAAGGTGACGTCGAACAAGCCCTCGGTGTCGGCGCTGACCTGCTTGGCGCGCTCGAGGATCTCGAACAGCTCGGGGCTCAGGCGCATTGGCTCGCCGCCTGCGGCTCGGTTGAGCACGCTCAGCTCGCTGTCCGGCTGCCACTCCGAGGCGATGCTCTCGAGCCGGGCGATCTCGGCCATCGCGTCGCGGATCGCCGTCCCGGCCGCGATCGCGTCTTCGTCGGGGGCCAGCCACAAGTTGATCGACACCCGCGTGCCCATCAGCTCGGTCTCGGCGAAGATGGTCCCGTCGGGCCGGATCGGCGGAGGCTCGGGCTCGGGCTCGGGCTCGGGTTGGCGCTCGGGTTGGATGCGCTCGGGGCTCGGGTTGGCGCGCTCGGGGCTCGGCTCGGACGAGCATGCCAGCGCCAGCCCGAGTCCGATCACCACGCTCGAGATCCGCATGCTCACTTCTTGCGCGGCGGTGGGGGCGGAGGTGGAGGCGCCTTGCGTGAGCCGGAGCGACCCGCGTCGGGGTCGGGCTCGATCCGGCCGAAGGTGTCGGCGAAGTCTTCGCCGTCGTCCGAGAGGTCGCCGAGCTCGCCGAAGTCATCGAGATCGTCGAGCTTGTCGAACACGTCGTCGTCGAGCAGCGAGGCGAGCGGGTCGGGCTCGAGCTCGGACTTGGCCACGGGCGGCTTGGCCGAGACGGTCGGGACCTTGCCGGTCGTCGGCCTCGCGATCGGCGGGGCCGGAGCCTGAGACCTGGCGATCGGCGGCTTGGGGGCTGGGCCGACGACGCTGCTCATCGTCGGCGGAGGCCCAGCGACGCTGCCGGTCGTGACCGCGGGCTTGGTGGGCGCTGGACCAGCGACGCTGCCGGTCGTGACCGCGGGCTTGGGCAGCGGACCGACGTTGCTGCCGGAGCTCGGCTTGACCGGCGGCAGGGGACGCACGCCGCTGCTGCCGGAGCTCGGCAGGGGACGCACGCCGCTGCTGCCCGAGGACGAAGGCTTGGCGGGTAGCGGACGCACGCCGCTGCTGCCCGAGGACGAAGGCTTGGCGGGTACCGCGCCGCTCACGGGTCGAGCCAGGGGACGCACGCCCGAGGCCTCGGAGGTCGTCTCGCTCAGCCCACCGAGCGTCGCGACCCGGCCAGTCGGACGCGAGGGCTCGGGCTCGAGCGGCGCGATGGCTTCCTCGGCCCCGTCGAGCTCGTCGAGCAGGTTGGCGAAGGGATCGTCGTCGAGCGCGAGATCGGTCAACGCCGGCAGCTCGTTCGACGCGCTGGGCTCGGGCAGATCGGCCACACCGAGCAAGCCCGAGTCGCTCATGCCGGCGGTGCTGCTGCTCGCTTGGCTCTCGCTCGCGTCGTCGTCGTCGTCGTCGTCTTCGCCGAAGTCGAGCTCGAGATCGAGATCGACGAATTCGTCGGCGGGCTTGGTCTGCTTGGACGGCTTGGCGGTCGGGTTCTCGACGCTGGTGTTCCACAGCCGGGCGAGGTCGGGGTAGCGCGACCAATAGCCAGCCGAGAAGCTGCCGTTCACGCCGGGCCCGGGCACGCGGAGGCGGATCAGCCCCGCGACCACGCTGACCGCCAACACCTTGCCGAAGTAGTAGGTGTCGATGACCTCCTTGAACCGCCAAAACAGCGCCTGCGGCTGCTCGGCGCGGCCCAAGATGGCCTTCCACAAGCGCAGCGGACCGTGCTCGATCACCGGCGCGAACAAGAACTCGCGACCGCTGCGAAAGAGCAGTTCGAAGCGCTCGTGCTCGAGCACCCAGTCGGCCCCGTCGAAGCCCAGCTCCTCGAGCCCCTTGACGATGTGGCCGGGCTTGGGTCGGCGCCGGCGAAGCTTCTGCAAGGTCGCCAGCTCGCTGGTCATGCCCTCGTCGCGCAGCAGCTCTTCGAAGAGATCTTCGACCTCGTCCCAGGTGCCGAAGAGCGGCACGGTCGCGAGCACGTGGCCGCCAGGCTTGGTCACCCGGCGCAGCTCGGCCAGCGCGGCCTTCCAGTCGACGACGTGCTCGCCGAGGACCAGGTTGGCGACGCTCAGGTCGTAGGTCGCGTCGGCCATCTCGGTGACATCGTCGATGTCGCCGGCCTTGAAGTAGACCCGCCGCTTCCACTCGGGCTTGACGTGGGTCTTGGCGATCTGCATCAGCCAAGGGTCGCGACCGAGCGCGACCACGCGCGAGCTCTCGTCGAGGCGCTGGAGCAGGTCGGCGGTGGTGTGGCCCGGTCCGCTGTGGACGTCGAGCACGAAGGTGCCGCTGCGGTTCGGCAGCTCGCGCATCAACATTCGCGCGAAGCGGTCGTGCCAGATCGGCGCGACCTCGCGGTCGATCACCCGCGCGAGCTTCTGCTCACGCACGCTTGCGGCCGCGTTGGCGCTGCGAGGGTTGCTCACGGCCGGCAGTGTACCGTTACTGGAGCGGGTAACCGATCACATCGAAGTGGTACTTCGTCTGCGCGTTCTGCTCGAAGTTGCCGCCG